>DATJWY010000084.1:0-9143 GCA_035500775.1 Acetobacteraceae bacterium | reverse complement strand
CGCGGCACCGCCCCGAGATTGACCGGCTCGAACACGCCGATCGCGCGCCAGCGCCGCACCTGCGCGCCGAGCCGCTTCAGCGGCGCCACCAGCGCGGCATTGGCCCAGAGCGCCATCGCGAGCAGGCCAGCGAGCAGCAGCAGGACCAGCGCCAGCAGCCGGATGGCCAGTGTCAGGCGGGCGCGGTGCGGTATCCCCGCCGCGCGGTACCCGAGGATCACCCGTGGTCCCTGGGCGAGGCGCGCCGAGGCGTACACGAAGGGCGTGCCATCGCTCGCCCGCCCCCGCAGGACCGTATCCCGCGCCAGCAGCGCGGCGATGGCGGCCGGGGCGGGCGGCGGCATGCCGCCGGCGGCTTCGGCCGCGACCAGGCGGCCCGTATCCTCGACCAGCCAGATCCCCCGCGGCCGGTCGCCCGGGTTGGCACGGCCGAACAGCGCATCCAGGCGCAACCCGGCGATGACAAATCCTCTGGCGCCCCCGGAGGCCTCGCGGATGACGCGCAGCACCGGGAGCACCGGCGCGCCACCGGCGACGCTGTCCTGGATCGGCGCGAAGGCCAGCCCATCCGTCCGCGCCGCGCGGCTCAGCGCCGCCGGGTCCACGCGCAACCCGGCCAGCAGCCGGTCCGCCGCCGGCCCTGGCGCGGCATCGCAGCCTGGATGCCCGCCGGCATCGAGGAGGAGCAGCCCGGCATAGTCGCGGCCATGGGCCGCCAGCATGCCGCCGAGCCAGGCTTGGCACGCCAGATCGTTCCGCGCGGAGACGGTCGCGCCCTCGGCGATCGCGTCGAGCATCTGCCCGGCGTCTTCAAGGATCACGGCCTGTCGCGACATGGCGGCCGCGCGCAGCAATCCGACGTCCTGCGTCGCCTTCCCGAGCACCAGCCGGTAATTCTGCCAGGCCATGACGCTCGCCATGGCGAACACGGGGATCGCGGCGACGGCGATGAGCGCCACCAGCCGGCCGCGCACGGTATCGCGCCAGCCCGTGATGGCCCGCATCACCCGGCGAAGCCAAAACCGCACCGACCGCGACCGGGTCACTCGGGCGCGTTCGCTGTGACTGTTCACGGCGGGGGTGCTTTCCGTCTTTAGACCATGATCGGATCAGGTTGACTGATACGATTCTGATCTAGCGCCTTGTTTCGAGAGCGCGATTCACGCTTTCCGACTGTCAGCCTCAAGCGATCGCGCTCTAGATCGGTCACGCGGTCCTGTCGCGTCAGGGGGTGCGCGGCCTTGCCTCCGCCGGTGCCCCGGTCACTTCCGCTTATCCTCCTGGATCAGCTTCAGCAGTTCATCCGGGATCGGCTCGCGCGCGACCTCATCGAAAATCTGGTGCAGGCTTCTCTGCAACCAAAGATCGAAAGCCATCTCCGTCTTACGCGGCTTTCGCGCGGCAGGCGTGGGCGGCTTGTCCTGCGACTTCGTCATCCTGACGTGTGTCATATCCAACCGAGCCCGCGCCCCAAATGGCAACGCGGCAATCGCCGCGCTCTCTCAGCCACGCGGAATGAGACTACAGCCCGGCCGAGTCTTCAACCGAAAGGTTCATGGACACCGCCTCGCCGGACCGCACGGCGGGCCGGGCGCCATCGCGTTGCCGGGGCTCCCCCATCAGCCATGCCTCAAGCTGCCGGCGCGCGCGGAACACGCGGCTCTTCGCGGTGCCGACCGCGCAGCCCGTGGCCTCGGCGAGCGCCTCGTAGCTCATGCCGTGCACCACCACCATGACCAGCGCTTCCCTTTGATCCGTGGGCAGCCGGGTCATCGCCTTGCCGAGTTCCTTGAGGGCGAGCCGATCCTCATGCGCCGCCTCGGTCGCGAAGACGGAGGAGGGTACATCGTCGATGTCGATCGTGTCGCGGCGCTTGCGCAGATTGGAGATGAAGCGGTTGCGCAGGATGCGATGCATCCAGGCGGGGAAATTCGTGCCCGGGATGAAACTGTCCTGCGCCGAGAGCGCGTTGCAGACAGCATCCTGCACCAGATCCTCGGCCGCGGCCCGGTTCCGCGTCAGCGCCAGAGCCTGGACCCGCAGCTTCGGCAGGATGGCGATGATCTGGTCGTGGAAGGTAGTCATCGCGGTCATCGATCGATGTCTCCCGTTATCTTAACAGGGAATGACGAACCCACCGGCATCGTTGCCTCGTCCGGATCACGAACGCGTCAGGAGCGCGCCGGGACATCCTGTCGCGCCGCCCTCCGGGGTGGTCGCCGCCCCGGCACGGGCGCATGATGTCGCCGCCGGTCAACGGGCCGGTGGACATTCATCCGATGCAAAGCGCACCGTCACCTTTCGGACGGCTCATCCGTCCCCGACATCGACCCGGCAAGCCGCGCCCGTGCGCGCGAGACGCGGGCCTTCATCGTGCCGACCGGAACGGTGCAGATCCGCGCCGCCTCCTCGTAACTCAACTCCTGCGCGCCAACGAGGATGATCGCCTCGCGCAAAAGGGGCGGCAGGGTCCAGAGCAGGCGCTGAAGATCCGCGACATCGCCGCGGCTCACCTGCCGCGGCGCCTCGGCTTCCTCGCCGTCGAAACGCTGGTGCAGCGCCGCTCTCTCCCGCCGCGCTCGCCGCCCTTGCTCATAGAACGTGTTGCGCAGGATAACGAACAACCAGGCCTTCAGATTGCTGCCCGGCTGAAATTGCGACAACGCCGCAAGTGCCTTGACCAGCGTGTCCTGCACCAGATCATCCGCGCCCGCGCGGTCCCGAACCAGAAAGCGCGCATAGCCGCGCAGATCCGGCAACAGGACCGTCAATTCCCGGCATACCGTCTCGCGGGAGGACGTGGCGCTTGGGTTGCTCGCGTGCATGGACATCCCACATACGACTGAAACCCGCGCGGGTGCAGCAGCAATTCGTTACAGGCGAAAGAGGATCATGGATGAACACCCGGCGCCAACAAGCCCTGATCCAGACCCTGCCCTACGCGCGGCGTTATGCGCGCGCGCTCACCGGGAACCAATCCAGCGGCGATCTCCTGGTTGCCGACAGCCTGCGCGAGATGCTCGCCAGCGGCACCGCACCGCCACGCGAGACCGACGAGGCGCTGCGCCACGCCCTCTATGCGTGGGTGACGCGTCGCTTCGACGCGGGCGATCGCCCGGTCCTCGCCCCCGCCTTCGAAGGATTATCGGCCAAGCAACGGCAATTGCTGCTGCTCACCGCGCTTGAGGAACTCTCCATCGAGGATACCGCGCCGATCGTCGCGCTCGACCTGCCGGACGCGGCGGCGCAACTCGCCGACGCGCGCGAGCGGCTGCGCGCCACCACGGCCGCGGACGTGCTGATCATCGAGGATGAGCCGATCATCGCCATGGACCTCGAGGAACTGGTCGAAAGCTGCGGCCATCGCGTCGTGGGCACCGCGGGGACCGAGGCGGAAGCCGTGGCGATCGCCGCGCGCACGCATCCCGGCCTGATCCTCGCCGACATCAATCTCGGTGCCGGCGGGGATGGCACATCCGCCGTCTCGCGCATCCTGCGGCGGCAACACGCACCCGTGATCTTCGTTACCGCCTATCCGGAGCGGTTGCTGACCGGCGCGACGCCGGAGCCGGCCTTCGTCATCACCAAGCCGTTCGAGCCGCTGACGCTGGCGATCGCGACCTATCAGGCGGTCACCGGAGGGGTGCGCCTGAGTTGAGCCTGTCGCCGGCAGACGACCCGCTCTGGTACAAGGATGCCATCATCTACCAGGTGCATGTGAAATCGTTCTTTGACGCCAATAATGACGGCGTCGGCGATTTCCAGGGACTGCTCGAAAAGCTGAACGACATCGCCGAGCTTGGCGTCACCGCGATCTGGATGCTGCCCTTCTATCCCTCGCCCCGCCGGGACGATGGATACGACATCTCGGATTATCGCGGCGTGCACCCGGATTACGGCACGCTCGCCGATGTGCGCCAGTTGATCACGGCGGCGCATAAGCGGGGCATCCGCGTCATCACCGAGCTGGTGATCAACCATACCTCGGACCAGCACCCCTGGTTCCAGCGCGCGCGCCGCGCCCCGCCCGGCTCGCCGGAGCGGAATTTCTACGTCTGGTCCGATGATGACCGGCGCTACGCCGGCACCCGCATCATCTTCTGCGACACCGAGAAATCGAACTGGACCTGGGACGACGAGGCCAAAGCTTATTTCTGGCACCGCTTCTATTCGCATCAGCCGGACCTCAATTTCGACAATCCGGCGGTGATGGACGAAATTCTCTCCATCATGCGCTTCTGGCTCGATCTCGGCGTGGACGGGTTCCGGCTCGACGCGGTGCCTTACCTGGTCGAGCGCGAAGGCACCAACAACGAGAATCTGCCGGAGACGCACGCGATCCTGAAGCGCATCCGGGCGGAACTCGACCGGCACGCGCCGGGGCGCATGCTGCTCGCCGAGGCGAACCAGTGGCCGGAGGACGCCCAGGTCTATTTCGGCGAGGGCGATGAATGCCACATGAGTTTCCACTTCCCGTTGATGCCGCGCATGTACATGGCCATCGCGCGGGAGGATCGCTTCCCGATCAGCGACATCATGCGGCAGACCCCGGCCATCCCGGCCAATTGCCAATGGGCGGTGTTCCTCCGCAACCATGACGAGCTGACGCTCGAAATGGTGACGAGCAGCGAGCGCGACTATCTCTGGGAAACCTATGCGAGCGACACGCGCGCCCGCATCAATCTCGGCATCCGCCGCCGGCTCGCGCCGCTGCTGGAACGGGACCGGCGGCGCATCGAGCTGATGAACGGCCTGCTGCTCTCCATGCCGGGAACGCCGGTGATCTATTACGGCGACGAGATCGGCATGGGCGACAACATCCATCTCGGCGACCGGGATGGGGTGCGCACGCCGATGCAATGGTCGATCGACCGCAATGGCGGCTTCTCCCGCGCCGATCCGGCGGCGCTGGTGCTGCCGCCGATCATGGACCCGATCTACGGTTTCCAGGCGGTCAACGTCGAGGCGCAGGCGCGCGACACCAGCTCGCTGCTGAACTGGACACGCCGCATGCTGGCGGTGCGCAAGCGGCATCGCGCCTTCGGCCGGGGCGGCCAACGCTTCCTCTATCCCGCCAACCGCAAGGTGCTCGCCTATCTGCGTGAATTGGCGCACGAAGATGGCAGCGACGAAACGATCCTCTGCGTTTACAACCTGTCGCGCACGGCGCAGGCGGTGGAGTTTGATCCGGCGGCGGAGTTGGGTCTCGCCGCCTTCAACGGGCGGGTGCCAGTTGACATCATCGGTGGCTCCGAATTTCCTCCCATCGGCCGGCAGCACTACCTGGTGACCCTGCCGCCTTACGCGTTCTACTGGTTCATCCTGGCGACACAGGCGGATCTGCCGGCCTGGCACTCCCCCTCGCCCGAGACGCCGCCGGAATACCCGACCCTCGTCGTGCGGCATCACCTGGAGGAGGTGGTCACCGGCATCAGCCGGCAGATCCTGGAGCGGGAGGTGCTGCCCGCCTATCTCGCCAAGCGCCGCTGGTTCGGCGCGAAGGGCGAGAAGCCGCTCGGCACCCGCATCGCCTACGCCGTCCCGCTGGGGGGCGGGCTGGACAAGATCCTGTTCGCCGAGATCGAGGTCACGCTGAGCATGCGCACGGAATCGTACGTCCTGCCGCTTGGCGTGTATCGCGAGGAGCAGCCCGCCAGCCCGTTGGCGCAGCAACTCGCCCTCGCGCGGGTACGGCGCGGCGGGGAAATCGCCCACCTGACCGACGCCTTCGCGCTCGACAGCTTTCCCCGCGCGATGCTGCGCGGCCTGCGCGGCGAATCCGTCCAGCGCGCCGCGGATGGCGGCGTGCTCCGCTTCCGCAAGACCCTCCGCTTCGACACGCTGGATCTGCCCGAGGAGATGACGATCCGGCGGCTCGCCGCCGAGCACTCGAACAGCTCGCTGATCATGGGCGAGGCGGTCGTGCTCAAGATCATCCGCAAGGTGGTCGCCGGCATCCACCCGGAAGCGGAGATGACCGGCTACCTGACGGAACAGGGCTTCGAGAACATCGCCCCGCTGCTCGGCGAGGTGACCCGGATCGACGCCGACGGCACGCCGCACACCGTGGTGCTGGCGCAAGGCTACCTGCGCAACCAGGGCGATGCCTGGAACTGGACGCTCGACTATCTCGAACGGACCGCGGGCGAGCTTGCCACCACCGGCGAAGAGCGGAGCGAGGCGGCGACGGACGCGTTCTCCAGCTACATCAGCTTCGCGGGCATCGTCGGCCGGCGGCTCGCCGAGTTGCACGCGGTGCTGTCGCGCAACACCGACAATCCCCGCTTCCGCCCGGAGGCGGTGGACCAGGACACGATCCGCCACTGGACCGCCGATGTGGTCGAGCAGATCGGCCTCGCGGTCGCCGCGCTACGCGGCATACAGGACTGGCCGGACGAGCGGACGCGGCTCCACGCCACGCGCATCCTCGCCAAGGCCGACTGGCTGCGCGCGGCGGCGCGGCGGCTTGGGGAGGCGGCCGAGGGCGGCGGGCTACAGACCCGCGTGCATGGCGATTTCCATCTCGGCCAGATCCTGGTCGCGCAGGGCGATGCCTACATCGTCGATTTTGAGGGCGAGCCGGCACGCACGCCGGAACAGCGGCGCGCCAAGGCCTCGCCGCTGCGTGACGTCGCCAGCATGCTGCGCTCCTTCGACTACGCGGCGGTGAGCGCGACAGAGGCCCGCGTCGCCGAATCCGGGCCGGTGGCGGAGCGGCGCGCCGCCTTGGTCGAGCAATTCCGCGTGGAAGCGAGCCGCGCCTTCCTCGACGGCTATCGCAAGGTTCTCAACGAGTCCAAGCGCCGTTGGGTCGCGGAGAAGGCGGAACGCCCCTTGCTCGACCTCTTCCTGCTGGAGAAGGCCGTTTACGAAATCCGCTACGAGGCGACGAATCGGCCGGGCTGGATCGGCATTCCTCTCTCCGGCCTTGGCCGGATCGCCGAGCGGCTGGCGCGGGCGGAGGGCAGCGCGTCCCACTGATCCCGGGGAACGCGCGGGCGTTCCGGCGGGCATCCCGCCGCCCTGCCGGGGCAACGGCCCCACGCATCACGCGCCAGGTTTTTGCCCTCGCCGGGGCTAACCACGCGGGCGCTCTTGCCCCCGCTCCTCCCGCCACCCACGCCATTCGCCGATATCCCCGGAATCGCGGCGGGTATCCCCGGAATAGCGGCGGGCCGTCGCCGGACAGGACGTGCCCTGAGCCCGGATAGCGGATGGAAAGCCGCCATCACCCCGGCGTCCAGTCTCTCAAATTGGACTAATTACTCAATAAAATCCCTTGATCTTATAAAATACCCAAAAAGAAACTACAATCGTATTCATGCGTAGTACGGTGAGACTTAATTTTGCCACCGTCCTCGACGATGAAGTGGGCACGGCGGCCTCTGGCCGGGTTTCGCTTGCATGGGTGCGGGCGGAGTTGCCGGTGGCGTTGCTGGAGGCTCGATGAACCGAATCGTAGTGGTCTCTAATCGGGTGCAGACCCCAAGCAACGGCGCCCAGGCCGGCGGCCTGGCCGTGGCGCTGGAGGGATTGATGCAGCGGCGCGGGGGGCTGTGGTTCGGCTGGAGCGGCAAGATTTCCGACGAGGGCACGCGCGCCGTCAGCATGGTGACTCACGGCGCCGTGCAATACGCGACCATCGACCTCACCCGCGATGAGCACGAGCGCTACTACAACGATTTCTCCAACAGCACGCTCTGGCCGTTGCTGCATTCCATGCCGGAGCAGATGACGTTCGACCGGCGGAGCGCCCAGGTCTATCGCCACGTCAACGAGCGGATGACCGAGGCGCTGCTGCCCTTGCTCCGCTCCACCGACATGATCTGGGTGCACGACTACCACCTGATGGCGATGCCGGCGATGCTGCGGGCCCGCGGCGTCACCGCGCCGATCGGCTTCTTCCTCCACATCCCCTTCCCGCCCGCCGACATGCTGGCGAGCGTGCCGGAAGCCGGCGCCCTGATCCGCGATCTGCTCGCCACCGACCTGATCGGCTTCCAGACCGCGAATGACGTGGAAAACTTCGCCGCCGCCGCGCAGCACCTGGCCGGCGCCACCCGGCTCGCTTCCGGCAACGGGCTGCAAGTGGGCGGACGGCGGGTGCTGCTCGGCGCCTTCCCGGTGGAAATCGAGGCGCACGAATTCGCCGCCTCCGCCGAGGAAGCCTGGCACTCCCCCACCACCGAGCGGCTGCGCCGCAGCCTGCAGGGGCAGAAACTCATCCTCGGCGTCGATCGGCTGGACCCGACCAAGGGGCTGATGCAGCGCCTCGGCGGCTTCCGCCGTCTGCTGGAGACCCGCCCGGATTGGCGGAACCGCGTCACCTTGCTGCAAATCGCCGCCGAATCGCGCAAGGAGGTCGATGCCTATCGCGATCTGCGCACGGCGCTGGACCGCGAGGCCGGGGCCATCAACAGCCAGTGGGGCGAGCCGGACTGGACGCCGCTCCGCGTGATCGCCCGCGGCGGCACGCGCGACACCGTCGCCGGTTACATGCGGGAAGCCCGGGTCGGGCTGGTCACGCCGCTGCGGGACGGCATGAATCTCGTCGCCAAGGAATTCGTCGCGGCGCAGGACCCGCAGAATCCCGGCGTGCTGGTGCTGTCGAAATTCGCCGGCGCGGCGCGGCAATTGACCGCCGCGCTGCTGGTCAATCCGCGCGACCCGGACGAGATCGCCGAGGCCCTGGACCGCGCGCTGACCATGCCCCTCGCCGAGCGGCAGGAACGCTGGCAGGCGCTCTGGCAGGCGATCGAGGGCGCGACGCCCTTCGGCTGGGGGCGCGCCTTCCTCGCCGCCCTGCTCCGGGCGAGCGCCCCGGCACCGCAGCCCGGCGCGCGGCGGCCGGCGATCGGCGCGAATGTGGCGGACAGCCTGACGCCGCGGCCGCGCGAGCCGATCGCCCTCGGCGCCCGCCTCGGCAAGGTCAGCCAGCCACGGATCTGATCGCTCCTCGCTCCAGGGGCGTAATGCCAGCTGCCTTATACCAGCGGCCCTATTGATTGACCTTTTCAGCGAAGCAGCGGGGCTCTGCCCCGCGCCCTGTCACGCGCAGGCGTGCCTTCGCACGACGGGGGCAGCCCCTCCGCGGCCATTCCATCGGCCGTTCCGGCCGCTGGAACCTTGGGCCGCTCCGCCCT
>DATJWY010000083.1:0-12804 GCA_035500775.1 Acetobacteraceae bacterium | reverse complement strand
TTGAGAAATCAAACGGATGGTGGTCTGTGGCCTCAAGGCCCCAGCGGGATCCAGGGGCGGGGCCCCTGGCCGTCTATGTGTCACTCTTTAGGCGGGCTGGTATTATACCAACCCGCGAAGACATTGACCCATCCCGACCGTGCTGGCTCCCAGCCCGCAAGGCTTGGCCCGACTGGAGAGGGTCAGCCTTTCCGCGGGTTGGTATTATCCTGCCGCTTATCAGGCGTTCCCGGCTTCGCCGCTTAGGGGAACCGATCCCCCTTGAGCGCCCCCCCCGGCGGCGACTTCCCGACAAGCGCGCGATCCCCCAGGAACTCGCGCAAAGCCGCCTCGCCGCGCGGCTTCTCCCCCGGCTTCAGCGCCAGCCCGTCCGCGAGCGTGAAGATTCGCGCGTCCATCAGCCCGCCATCCGCGTATTTCTGCAGCATCACCCCGGCGCCGCGCGTCAGTTCCTGCACCTGATCCAGCGGAAAGATCAGCAGCTTGCGCGCCCCGCCGAGCACCGCCACGCGGTCGCCCTCGGCCGGGATGCAGAGCTTCGCCTCCTCGGACGGCTTGAGGTTGAGCACCTGCTTGCCGGTGCGCTTCTCCGCCAGCAGATCGGCCCCGCGCACGAGGAAGCCGCGGCCGCTGGTGGAGGCCACCAGGTAGCGCGCCCCCTCGCGCAGCACGAACAGGGCGACGACCTCGTCCTGGTTGCTGAGATCCACCGTCAGCCGGATCGCCTGCCCGTCGCCACGGCCGCGCGGCAGATCGCCGGCCTTCAGCGTGTAGGCGCGGCCATTGGTGGCGAAGAGGCAGAGTCGGTCGGTGGTCTGGCACGGCAGCAAGGTCCGCAGCCGGTCGCCTTCCTTGAATTTCTGCCCGGACTCGTCGGCGAGATGGCCGCGCACCGCCCGCACCCAGCCTTTTTCGGAGAGGATGACGGTGATCGGCTCGCGCTCGGCGGTGACGAAGTCGGTGATCACCACCGGCGCGGGCGGCGCGCCGATGGTGGTGCGGCGGTCGCCGAGCGGGCCGCTGCCGAATTTCGTCCGGATCTCGCCGATCTCCTCGGCGATCCGCTTCCAGCGCAGCTTCTCGCCCTTGAGCAGCGCCTGCAGGTCGCGCAGCTCCTTGGTGAGCCCCTTGTGCTCGCGCCTTATCTCCATCTCCTCCAGCCGGCGCAGCGAGCGCAGCCGCATGTTGAGGATGGCCTCGGCCTGGGTCTCGGTCAGCTCGAAGGTCCGCATCAGCCCGGCGCGGGCATCGTCCTCCTCGCGGATGATGCGGATCACCTCGTCGAGATTGAGGAAGACCTTGATGAAGCCGTCGAGGATCTCCAGCCGGCGCTCGATGGCGGCGAGGCGGTGGTTGGAGCGGCGGATCAGCACCTCGTGCCGGTGGTCGAGCCAGGCGCGCAGCACCTCGCGCAGGCTCATCACCCGGGGCGTGCGGGTGGCGTCCAGCACGTTCATGTTGAGCGGGAAGCGGCTTTCCAGCGGGGTGACGCGGAACAGCGTCTCCATCAGCACTTCGGGCTCGATGCCGCGACTCTTCGGCTCCAGCACCAGACGCACCTGCTCGGTGCTCTCGTCGCGGATGTCGCCGAGCAGCGGCAGCTTCTTCTCTTCGAGCAGTTGCGCGATCTGTTCGATCAGCCGCGCCTTTTGCACCTGATAGGGGATCTCGGTGACGACGATCTGCCAGGTGCCGAAGCGCCCATCCTCCTTGTGCCAGCGAGCGCGGACGCGGAAGCCGCCGCGGCCGGTTTCGTAAGCGGCGAGCAGCGACGCCTTGTCCTCGACCATGATGCCGCCGGTGGGGAAATCCGGCCCCGGCATGTGGGCGAGCAGGGATTCGGTGTCGGCGTCCGGGTTCTCGATCAGGTGGATGGCGGCGGCGCAGACCTCGCCCGCGTTATGCGGCGGAATGCTGGTCGCCATGCCGACGGCGATGCCGGCCGCGCCATTGGCGAGCAGGTTCGGGAAGCCGGCCGGCAGCACGACCGGCTCATGCTCCTCGCCGTCATAGGTCGGACGGAAATCGACCGCGTCATCGGCGATGCCGGCGAGCAGCGTCTGCGCCACCTCGGTGAGGCGGGCTTCCGTGTAACGCATCGCGGCGGCGTTATCGCCGTCGATATTGCCGAAATTCCCCTGGCCCTCGACCAGCGGGTAACGGACGGCGAAATCCTGCGCGAGGCGGACCAGCGCCTCATAGACGGCGGCGTCGCCATGCGGGTGGTACTTACCGATCACGTCGCCGACCACGCGCGCGCATTTCTTGAACCCGGATGTCGGGTCCAGACGCAATTGCTGCATGGCGTAGATCAGCCGGCGATGCACCGGCTTCAGCCCGTCCCGGACATCGGGCAGGCTGCGGGACATGATGGTGGAGAGGGCGTAGGCCAGATAGCGTTCGCTGAGCGCGTCAGCGAGCGGCGTATCCTGGATCGAACCGGTCAGGTCGTCGGGCATGGGAGATGGAATAGCCGGGGATGACGCGGCGCGGAAGTGAGGAAGGCCAGGGGCTCCGCCCCTGGACCCCGCCAAAGGCTTAGCCTTTGGAATCCGTTACTTAAATCTCGGGGATGGGCGCGGCATGCGGGACGCGCGGATGAGGCACGGAGGGGAAGGTGATGAGGATCGGTTGCGTGGGGCTGGGGCCCATGGGCAGCGCCATGGCGCTGCGGCTGCTGCAAGCGGGGCACAGCGTGCAGGTCTGGAACCGCTCGCCGGCACGGATGGAGCCTCTGGTGCGCGATGGCGCGACTCGGGCGGAGAGCGCCGAGGCGGCGGCGCAGGGGGCGGAGATCGTCCTCTCCTCGCTGGCCGACGATGCGGCCGTGGACTCGGTGGTGCTCGGACCGCACGGCGTCGTTGCCGGCCTCGCGCCGGGTGCGGTGCATCTCTCGGCCAGCACCATCTCCATCGGGCTGTCGGACCGGCTGGCGGAGGCGCATGCGCGGGCCGGGCAGGTCTATGTGGCCGCCCCGGTGCTCGGCCGCCCGCCGGCTGCCGCCGAGGGCAAGCTGTTCGTCATGGCGGCGGGCGCGGCGGAGGCGATCGCGCGCGTCCGCCCGGTGCTGGAGGTGATCGGGCAGCGCTTGTTCGTAGTCGGGGTGCGGCCGAGCCAGGCCAATCTGCTCAAGCTGAGCTGCAATTTCCTGATCTTTTCCACCATCGAGCAGCTCGCTGAGGTGTTCGCGCTGAACGAAAAGGGCGGGCTGGATCGCGCGAAAGTGTTCGAGGTGCTGACCGAGAGCTTCTTCGGCGCTCCGGTGCACCGGAATTACGGCAAGCTGATCCTGGATCGCGCCTACGATCCACCCGGCGCCAAGGTGGGTTTGGCAGCCAAGGATACCAAGCTGCTGCTCCAGGCCGGGGAGGCGCTTTCAGTGCCGTTGCCGATCGCGTCCCTGGTGCGGGATCGTTTCCTCGCCGCCGTGGCGCGCGGGGAGGGGGATCTCGACTTCACCGTCATCGCCCGTCAGGCGGCGGAGGATGCCGGGCTGAAAGAGTAAAACCAATTAATTTAAGAGAATCAAACAATTGGGGGTCTGGGGCCTCAAGGCCCCAGTGGGGGTTCAGGGGGCAAAGCCCCCTGGTCTTGGAGCGGTCAAAACATAAAGCCGCCGGTAGTAAGAGCCGAGGGGCCGCTTATGGTTCGGGCGGCGCGGGGCTGATCCCTTCGCTTTCCGGCGCGGCCTCCTCCGCCATCGCCGCCACCCGGTCCAGCAACCGCAGCCGCGCCTCCGGCAAGGGGCGGTGCCGCAGGCCGAACACGTCGCGGGCCAGGAAATGCCCGGTCAGCCGCAGCCCGTCCCGCCACGCCACCGGCCCGGCCGGCGCCTGGTCCAGCAGGAAGGCCGGCAGGGGCAGCAGGCGCGACCGCCATTCCCCCGCCGCTTCGTCCGAGACCGCCCGGCCGGTGCGGGGCGAGACCCAGGCCAGGTGCTCCATGCTTCCCGTCGCCGCGCATCGCCCAAGATCGAGCCCGTAGCCCAGCGCGGCGAGCAATTCCGCCTCCCAGCGCACGAGATCGGTGAGGCTCTCGGCCCCGCGCGACAGATGCGCGACCAGGTGCAGGAGGCTGGGGAAGACACGCGGCTGCGCCTCCCGTTCCGGCAGCGCCCCCTCGGCGACGGCACAGGCCGAGGTCAGGATGGCCAGCGCCAACGGATCGTCCATGGCGAGGGCGGCGGCGGCCAGCACCGGCTCGGCGGTGAAGCTGCCAAGCTGCTCGGACAGCCGCGCCACCCAGCGGGCCTCGACGATATTCCCCGGCTGCCAGAGCCCGGCCTTGCCGCGCGAGGCGCCGCCCCGCGCGAGGCCCCGATGCAGCCCATGCGCCTCGGTGAGCACCGCCGCCACGGCATCGCCCTCGCCATGCGGGGCGACGCCGAGGACAATGGCCGGTGCTGTCCACTCCATGCGCTCAGACCAAACCGGCTCGAGTGTAAGGAAGGCAAGGCGTTCTTTTTTGAAAAAAAGAACCAAAAAACTTTTGTCTGTTTAAGACTGTCGGTTGGATCAGCAGGCACGCCTTAAAACGGATAAAAGTTTTTGCTTCTTTTTTCAAAAAGAAGCGCTTTCTTTCTGCGACGCCGATTTGTATCAGGCGCCCGGATCATCCAGGCCGATGGCGCGCAGCCGGGCGCGTTCCTCGTCCCAGCCCGGCCGTTCCTTGACGTTGAGGAACAAATGCACCGGCCGTTCCAGCAGCGTGGTGAGCTGCTGCCGCGCCTTCGCCCCGATCTCGCGCACCCGCGAGCCGCCCTGGCCGATCAGGATCGCCTTCTGCCCGGCGCGCGCGACATAGATGGTCGCCTCCACCCGCACCGATCCGTCCGGCTTCTCCTGCCAGGATTCGGTCTCGACCGTGGTGCCGTAAGGCACTTCCTCATGCGTCTGCATGAAGATCTGCTCGCGCACGATCTCGGCGGCGAGCAGCCGGTCGGGGAGGTCGGTGAGGTCGTCATCCGGGTAGAGATGCGGCCCTTCCGGCAGCGCCGTGGCGAGCCGGTCGAGCAGCCGGTCCAGCCCATCGCCGTTGGCGGCGCTGACCATGAACGTCTCCTCGAACGGCGCGAGCGCATTGAGGGTGGCGGTCAGCGGCAGCAGCTTCTCGGGCGGGACGATATCGACCTTGTTCAGCACCAGCCAGGCGCGCCGCTTGGTCTCGGCGAGGCGGGCGATGATGCCGCGCACCTCGTCGGTGACGCCGGCGCGGGCATCCACCAGCATCAGAGCGAGGTCGGCATCCTCCGCGCCGGTCCAGGCGGCGGCGACCATCGCGCGGTCCAGCTTCCGGCGCGGGCGGAAGATGCCCGGCGTATCGACGAGCAGGATCTGCGCCGCGCCGCGCAGCAGGATGCCGAGCACCCGGAACCGGGTGGTCTGCGCCTTCGGGCTGACGATGGAGAGCTTGGCGCCGGTCAGCCGGTTCAGCAGGGTGGATTTGCCCGCGTTCGGCGCGCCGACAATGGCGACGAAGCCGCAGCGCGACGGTTCGGGAATGGCGGCCCCGGGGGCCGCTTCTGTTTCCTGGGTCATGTCAAACGCCGCAGCAGATCCGCCGCCGCTTCCCGCTCCGCCACCCGCTTGCTGCCGGCGGCGCCGGTGCCGGTCTGGCCGGCGGCGCGAACGCTGATGACGAAATTCGGCGCGTGGGACGGCCCCTCGCGGGACGTCACCTCATAATTGGGCAGCGGCAGGCCGCGCGCGAGCAGCCATTCCTGCAGCGCCGTCTTCGGGTCCTTCGGCGGCAGCACTTGCTCGCGCATCTCCGGCTCCCAGACGGTCCGGACGAAGTGCCGGGCCACGTCCAGCCCGGCATCGAGGTAGATCGCGCCGATCACGGCCTCCATGGCATCCGCCAGCACCGTCGCCAGCGCCTTGACGCCGGCGCGCGCCTCGTTCGGCGCGACGGAGAGCGCGCGCGGCAGGCCGATGGTTTCGGCAAGGCTGGCGAGCACCGGGCGCGAGACAAGATGCGCGAGGCGCGGGCCAAGCTCGCCCTCCTGCTCGTCCGGGAAACGTTCGGCCAGCCACTCGGCGATGATGAGGCCGAGCACGCGGTCGCCGACGAATTCCAGCCGCTCATTGGAGCCAGCGCCGCGCCGGCCGCCGAGGCGCTTGCCATGCGCGGCGGAGCGGTGGGTCAGGGCCTCGCTCAACAGGCCGGCCCGGGAAAAGCTGTGGCCGATCAGCCGCTCGAGCGCCGCGACCGGGTCCGTGCCACCCGCCGCACCGGACGCGAGTCCGGCGGCCGGTAAGCCGCCGGTCATGGAAGCCGAGGTCAAGTCACCGCCTTGAGCAGCCGGCTCCAGCGGATCTCGAACGGCCATTCCCATACTTCCCACAGCGGCGCCTTGGCATCGACCGAGAAGAAGATGAACTGGGCCTTGCCGATCAGATTTTCCATCGGCACGAAGCCGAGATCGTCCATGAAGCGGCTATCGGCGGAATTGTCGCGGTTGTCGCCCATCATGAAGAGGTAGCCGGCCGGCACCTCGAAATCGGGCGTGTCATTGGCCCGGGTCTGCTCTTCCGTGAGCTTCAGGATGAGGTGGTGCGGTCCGTCCGGCAGATCCTCGGTGAATTCGCGGCCGAGCATCTCGCCGCCGTTCTCATCCTGCGCCGTGTAATCGCCGGCGGACTGGCGCGGCACCAGCTGGTTGTTGATGTAGAGCTGGCCGTCCCGCACCTGCACATGGTCGCCCGGCAGGCCGATCACCCGCTTCACGTAATCGACCGAGGTATCGCGCGTGTAGCGGAACACGACGACGTCGCCCCGCTGCGGCGTCCGCCCGAAAATGCGGCCGGAGAAGAGATCCGGCGAGAACGGCAGCGAGAAGTGGGAATAGCCGTAGCTGTATTTCGAGACGAACAGGTAGTCGCCGACGAGCAGCGTCGGGATCATCGAGCCGGAGGGAATGCTGAAGGGCTGGAAGGCGACGGCGCGGATGCCGAGGGCGATCAGGACAGCGTAGACGATCGTCTTCACGGTTTCGAGCAGCCAGCCCGATTCGTGCTTCGCCAGGTTTTTGCTCGGGGGCATTGCCGATCCGGTTCACAGAAATTCGGCCGGATCAAGCCGATGCCGGTGGTGCATGTCAAGCAAACCCGGGGATGTCGCGCCGGTACGCGGGTGCTACAAGCACGCCGGTCAGGGCAAGGATACACGAATCGGTGTTGGAGGCAGGGGGACGGGCGGCACACCGGCCGGCCGCGACGCTATTCGTGCTCGCGACCGTGTTGCTGGACATGCTCGCGGTGGCGATCGTCATTCCCGTGCTGCCCCGGCTGGTGCTGGACCTGCTGCATGGCGACACCGTGCGCGCCGCCGGCGTGATCGGCGTGTTCGGCACCGCCTGGGCGCTGATGCAGTTCGTGTTCTCGCCGGTCCAGGGCGCGCTCTCCGACCGGTTCGGGCGCCGGCCGGTCATCCTGCTCTCCAATCTCGGGCTTGGCCTCGACTATCTGCTGATGGCGCTGGCGCCGGGCATCGGCCTGTTGCTGCTCGGCCGCGTCATCTCCGGCATCACCGCCGCGAGCATCTCGACCGCCGGCGCCTATGTCGCGGACATCTCGCCGCCGGAGCGCCGCGCCGCCGGGTTCGGCCTGATCAGTGTCGCGATCGGGGTGGGGTTCGTCGCCGGGCCGGCGCTCGGCGGGGTGCTCGGCGCGCTCGACCCGCGCCTGCCGTTCTGGGTGGCGAGCGGGCTCAGCCTGCTGAACGCGGGTTACGGGTTCCTCGTGCTGCCCGAGTCGTTGCCGCTCTCCCGCCGCGCCCCGTTTTCCTGGCGCCGCGCCAATCCGGTCGGGGCGCTCGGGCTGCTGCGCTCGCGCCCGGCCTTGCTCGGCCTGTCGGCAGTGAACTTCCTTGCCTTGCTCGCGCAAGGATCGCTCACCGCCGTGTTCGTCCTCTATGGCACGTATCGCTATGGCTGGGACCAGCGGACGGTCGGGCTGACGCTCGCCGCCATCGGCGTGTGCTCGGCGGCGGTGGGAGGATTGCTGGTGCAGCGCGTGGTGCACAGCCTGGGCGAGCGGCTGGCGCTGCTGCTCGGGCTTGCCGCCGGCAGCGCGGGGTTCCTGTTCTTCGGCCTCGCGCGGACGCAATGGGGGTTCTGGGCCGGGGTGCCGCTGCTCGGCGTCTGGGGGCTCGCCTCGCCGGCGGCGCAGGCGCTGATGTCGCGCCAGGTTCCGGGAACGGAGCAGGGGCGGTTGCAGGGCGCCAGCAGCAGCCTGATGGGGCTGGCCGGGCTGTTCGCGCCCTCGCTGTTCACCGCGCTGTTCGCGCATGGCATCGCGGCCGCGTCGTGGCGCATGCCGGGGGCACCGTTCCTGGTCGCCGCCTTGCTGCTGGCGGGTGCGGCGCTGTTGGCCGTCCGGGTAGCGCCTGGAGCGCAGCCGGCGGCGGTGGCTCGAACCTTAAGGCCAGGGGCTCCGCCCCTGGACCCCGCCAAAGGCTGAGCCTTTGGAATCCTTCACTTAAATCTGTTTTCTCGTGAACCTAGGAGAGAAGGGAGTTCATTCAAAAATGCGGCGCGGGCTCGTAATCCGGCTGCGCCCGGCTCTTTCTTCTCGTCCTGAATGAGGCGCGCGAACACAAGAGTCCGAGGCCCCTTTGTCGCCCACCCGACGAACCAGCCATAGGTATGGGCCTGATCGTACGTGCCATCTGGCGTCGGAGGAGACCCCGTACCTGTCTTGCCGTGAATATCCCAGCCATCGGGGAACTGGGTCATTTGCGTGATCCGGCTCGTCATGTCGAAGGCATGAGGGGTAACAGGCAGTCGTCGATTAACCACCTTCTCTAGAAAAGACACCTCCTCCAAAGGAGAAATCTTCAATGACGAACTAATACCAACGGCCTTATTGATTGACCCGCCTGAAAGGCCAAGGGCTTTGCCCCTGGACCCCACTGGGGCCATTGGCCCCAGCCCCTAACCACTTGATTCCTTTAAGTTCATGGGGTCTGGGGCCGTACGGCCCCAGCGCAGGGCCCTGGCCTTTCTTGGCCGGTCAAGACTTACGGCGGTTGGTATAAGCCAGGCGCGGGTCAGACCATTATGCTTTCCGGGGTCTCCCGATATGTCTTTGTTCCCATATTGGAACTCGTCTACGTACTTCTGGAAGCGTGCCTCTCCGAGGGATTGCGTCACTTGCTGTGAAAACCAGACCACAGAATATTTGATCCACCTCGTCGGGTCTGTCGTCTGACGCCAGTGAGGGCCACCCCAATCGGGAGAGCTCTCGCGGAACGGTAAGGCCGGAGCGTGCGCGTCTTTCAGGAAGCCAGAATCATAGCCCATCAGACTGATGGCGATCTTAAACGTAGACGCAGCAGTCACGCGCCGGCTGCAATCGCCGTGTTGCACTAAAATTTTCCCGGTCCCGGCATCGGCAATAGCCGTGCAAACTGTCCTGGCTTGGGCTGTTGAAGCCGCGAGTCCCACAGCCAGGAAGCTCAGCGCAATGCGGCCTAAATATATCATTCTGCCTCCGGTTTGTGAGGCGCCCCGAGTGATCGGGGGTCTGGGGCCTCAAGGCCCCAGCGGGGTCCAGGGGCAGCGCCCTGGCCTTTCTTGTGCCCGCATCACCCCTTCTCCAACACCGCGAGCACGCTCGCTCCGTAGCGATCCAGCTTGGAGGCGCCCACGCCCTTGATCTGCCCGAGTTCCGCGAGCGTCCGCGGGTGGGCCGCCGCGATGTCCCGCAGCGCGCTGTCGTGGAAGATGACGTAGGCCGGCACCTTCTGCTCCCGCGCCTCCTGGGCCCGCCAGTTCCGCAGGGACTCGAACAGGCCGGAAGCCGGCCCTTCCAGCGTGACAGGCGGGGCGGCGGGCGCGGCGGCGCGTTCCGCCGGCGCTTCCGGCGCATCCTCGCGCAGCAGCAGCTTGTTCTCGCCGCGCAGGATCGGCCGCGCCACCTCGGGCACGAGTTCCAGGCTGGCATAGTCGCCACTGCTCGTGCGCAGCGCGCCGCGGCCGATCAACTGGCGGATCACCCCGCGCCAGAAGCCGGGCGACCCCTTGGCGCCCACCCCGAACACCGAGAGCGCATCGTGCCGGTGGCGGCTCACCGCCTCGGTGCGCTCGCCGCGCAGCACCGCGATGACGTGCAGCGCCCCGAACATCTGGCCGGTGCGATAGATGGCGGAGAGCACTTTCTGCGCCGCCTCGGTGCCGTCGAAGGTCGGGACCGGGCTGCGGCAGGTGTCGCAATGGCCGCAGGGCGCGGGCAGGGTCTCGCCGAAGCAGGCGAGCAGCGTCGCGGTGCGGCAGGCGGTGGTCTCGGTCAGCGCGATCATCGCTTCCAGGCGTTCGCGCCGCACCCGCTTCTCCGCCTCCGGGGCGGCGGATTGCGCGAGGAAATAACGCGCCCGGGCGACGTCCTCGCCGCCATAGAGCAGCAGCGTATCCGCCGGTTCCCCGTCGCGGCCGGCGCGGCCGACCTGCTGGTAATAGCCCTCGGGGCTGTCCGGCATGTCGAGATGCACGACGAAGCGCACATCCGGCCGGTCGATCCCCATGCCGAAGGCGATGGTGGCGCAGACGATCACCGGCTCGCCGGAGCGGAAGCGGGTGAGGGCGGCGCGCTTCTCCAGCGCCGAGAGCCCGGCATGGAAGGGCAGGGCGGGCAGGTCGCGCTCGCGCAGCCGGGCGGCGGTGCGCTCGGCCTTGGCGCGGCTGCCGCAATAGACGATGCCGGCCTGGTTCGGATGCCGCCGCAGGAAATCCAGCAATTGCTTGGTTTCCGAGACTTTCGGGCGGATCGCGGTATAGAGGTTCGGGCGATGGAAGCTCGCGGTGAAGACCGCCGCCTCCTCCATGTCCAGCACCTGCAGGATGTCGGCGCGGGTGCGCGGGTCGGCCGTCGCGGTGAGGGCGATGCGCGGCACGCCGGGAAAACGCTGCCGCAGCCGGGCGAGATCGCGATATTCCGGCCGGAACTCGTGCCCCCAGGCGGAGACGCAATGCGCCTCGTCGATGGCGATGAGGGAGAGCGGCAGGCGGGACAGGCGGTCCAGCGTGCCGGGGGAGAGCAGGCGCTCCGGCGAGACGTAGAGCAGGTCCAGCCTGCCGGCGGCCAGCTCGCGCCCGATGCGCTGCGCCTCGTCCGCCTCCAGGTCCGAATGCAGCGCCCCGGCGGCGACGCCGAGCTGGCGCAGCGCCGCGACCTGGTCGTCCATCAGCGCGATCAGCGGCGAGACGACGATCGCCGTGCCGGGGCGGCAGAGCGCCGGCACCTGGTAGCAGATGCTCTTGCCGCCGCCCGTCGGCATCAGCACCAGCGCGTCCCCGCCCGCCATGACATGGCTGATCGCCGCTTCCTGCAGGCCGCGGAACGAGGCGTATCCGAAGACGCGGGACAGGATTGCGAGAGGCGAGTCCGGCGTGGCCGCGTCTGGATGTGTCTGCTGTTGCAGCATAGGGCGTGAGCTGGCCGTCCGTGCCGGTGGGAATCCGAGAGGCGGGACCGTGGAACACGCGCGGGACGGGCGCAACCCCGCTAATCCAGGCACCGTAATTTCGTGCCCCCGAATTTCCACGAATCATTAACCCATGCTGTGACGCATGCTTTATGCCTGCGATATCATGCCGTACAGGAAATGACGGACACGCGGCCTGAGGGAGACAGAGCGTGGCAAGCTGGACCTGGCTCGACGGCGTAAGCGGCGACTGGAGCGAGGCCGGGGATTGGTACGGCGGCACCGTTCCGAAGGCCGGGGCCGATATCAGCATCGGCGTCGCGTCGCGGCTGGGCCCCAGCTTCGCCCCCGTCACGATCAAAGCGGGCGAGCAGGTAGCGGTCGGGGCGCTGACGATCGGCCCCGATGCCGTGCTCAACGTCACTGGCACCCTGACCGTTTCCGGCCTGCTCTCGGCCGCGTCGGGGGGTGCCGCGGTGCCGCTGACCCTGCTGGGTGGAACCGGAACCCTGGTCCTGGAGGACGCGCTGGCCTCCGGGAGCGTGATCGGCGGCACCGGCACGATCGAGCCGGGGCCGGGTTTCGACAATACCGGCACCATCACCACCGCCCTGACCGGCGGCGTTCCCGGCAGCACCCTCACCCTCGATATTCAGGACTTCCGGAATGACGGGGCGTTCGTCAGCAATGGCGGGCAGATGGTGGTTTCGGCCGGCCTCGACAACCTGGCAGGCGGCACACTGAGCGGCGGCACGTACAGCACCGTCGGCGGCACGCTGCTGCTGGGCGACGGCCCGGTGCGCGTCGACGCCGCGACCATCGACCTCATCGCCAACTCCAATAATGGCGCGCAGCCTTTGCTGGCCGGGTGGGACGCTGCGACCGGGCAGTATGTGAATTTGCAGGACACGCTCGGCACCATCGCCGCCGGCGGCACGCTGTTCGTGAGCGGTAGCGGGGGCGGCCCGTGGGTCCCGTCCGGGTCGACAGCATTTAGCACACAGGGCGCGTTGCTTGTTCAGGGGGCGTTGGAGAGCCATGCCGCCACGCTCTCGGCTGGTGGCGGACTCACCATCGCCGGCGGTGGGCTTCTGTCCGGCGACGGGCTGGTCCAGGGCGACATCGTTAATGACGGCACCATCGTCGCGGGCCTCCCCGACCGGTTTTTCAACGCCCCGTATGGGGGCGTGGTCGAAGGGAGCGTGACGCTGACGCTCACCGGCGCCGTCACCGGCAGCGGCACGCTGGCGGTGGGAAGCGGCTCGTCGAGCCTCGATTACTATACGAATTTTCCGATCTGGACCTCGAGCCTGGAGCTGCAAGGCCCGACTGCCGAGACCGTCGCTTTCCAGGATGCGACCGGCCGGTTGATCCTGGACG
>DATJWY010000082.1:0-2328 GCA_035500775.1 Acetobacteraceae bacterium | reverse complement strand
GAGCATGGCTGCCTCGTCGTCTATCCAGCGCAGACCAGTGCCGCCAACATCTCGAAATGCTGGAATTGGTTCAGCGCGGGCGACCAGCGGCGTGACCAAGGCGAGCCGTCGCTGATCGCGGGCATCACCCGCGAGGTCATGTGCCAATATGAGGTCGACCCGCGGCGCGTCTATGTTGCCGGCCTCTCTGCCGGGGGCGCGGCCGCGGCGATCATGGGTGCTGCCTACCCTGACTTGTTTGCTGCGATTGGCGTGCACTCGGGGCTAGCCTGCGGAGTGGCTGGCGATCTGCCATCGGCTTTCACGGCGATGCGGAAGGGCAAGAACGGGTCCGTTCAACGAACGCCTGTCCGGCCGGCTGCGGACAAAGGGCGGCGCGTTGTCCCCGCGATTGTGTTCCATGGCGACCGCGACACCACTGTGCACCCATGCAACGGTGATGACGTCGTCGCACAATCGACGCTGGCAACGCCACTCGAGACAAGGGTAGAAGAAGGGCGCGTGATCGGCGGCCATAGCTACATCCGCTCTCTGCACATCGGCACGAGCGGGGAAACGCTGGTTGAGCAGTGGCGCATCCATGGCGCCGGCCATGCCTGGTCCGGCGGCAGCCCGGCCGGGTCCTACACCGATCCACGCGGCCCTGATGCCACCAAAGAGATGCTGCGCTTCTTCCTCGATCACCCACGGCCTACTGACAGGCCCACAGTCTGACGACCTGCTCGGGTGGCTCACCATAACGCCCCCGCCGAACGTCGGCTAACACCAGAACCAGCCGTTGCATGAATCAAGCAGACCGCGTGAAAACGCTACAGAAACGGATTCCGGCGCGGTAGAATCTGGCATCATGACGCACATCTCAGGTCGCGACCGAGCGCAGAGGCTGCTTCTGCCAGACTCTCTGGATGAATACATCGGTCCAGATAACCCCGTTCGCTTCATCGATGCTTTTGTGGAGGAACTGGATCTCGCCGCCGCGGGCTTTGCCCGGGTGACGGCGAACGCGAACGGCCGCCCCGGTTATTCTCCGGCGGACCTTTTGAAGCTGTACGTCTGGCCTGCTGCCAGTGTTAAAGATACTGAAATAAGTGTTTTTTATTCCACCGGAGGTGCGTCATGGACCGGCGAAAAGTTACGGTTTAGTTTAAGCTTGAGGCTAAGCGCCTGATCAAGACGAACGGCGCGCGACTGCATTTTTCCACGACATTTCTCTAGGAGATAGCTACATGAATCGTTTGCAGGACAAAGTTGCTCTGGTTACCGGCGGCGGTTCTGGTCTCGGCCGTGCGACCGCGCTGCGGCTGGCGGGCGAGGGCGCCATCGTGGCCGTGACCGACATGAGCGACGCCAATGGCGCGGAGACGGTGTCGGAAATCGAGAAGGCCGGCGGCACCGCCAAATTCTTTAATCATAACGTCTGCCTGGAAGAACAGTGGGTCACGGTGATCGACGGCGTGATCGCGGCGTTTGGCCGGCTCGATATTGTCGTTAACAATGCCGGCATCGCCATCCCCGGCAATGCCGAGGCGCTATCCTTCGCGGATTGGCGCAAGCTCATGAGCGTCAACCTCGACGGTGTATTCCTGGGCGTGAAGCATGGCATTCGCGGGATCAAGCAAGGCAACCGGGGCGGCTCGATCATCAACCTGTCGTCGATTGAGGGGCTAGTGGGAGACCCCGATCTCGCCGCCTATAATGCCAGCAAGGGCGGTGTGCGCCTGCTCACCAAATCTGCGGCGCTGCATTGCGCGAAAACGGGAACCGGCATCCGGGTGAACTCGGTCCATCCCGGCTTTATCTGGACGCCGATGGTTGAGAATGCCGGGCCGGATGCCGAGGCGCGGCATAAGGCGCTGGTTGCCCTGCATCCGGTCGGCCATTTGGGCGAACCCGACGATATCGCCTGGGGCATCGTTTATCTGGCCTCGGACGAATCCAAATTCGTCACCGGTTCGGAGCTCGTGATCGACGGCGGTTATACGGCTCAGTAATTTTTCCAGAAATTCCCTCGCTCGTCTTGTAGGGACGGCGAGGGAAGAGGACTTATGGGCAGACCAGGCGAACCACGCGAATAGAGCCCAGGCCACGATCGCTTTTCGAAGATTTATTGTGGCGATAGTCGGCGGATTGACCGCCGCGACGATGGCTGCATCGCCCAGTCAGGCGACGGAAGCAGCGGCCATTGATGGGGCCATCCATGACGCAGGGGGCGGCGATTTTGTCGGCCCGCAGGGCGGCCAGGAAGGTCAAAGTCTTCCAATGCCCGTGCGGCACCTTGGCGTGCAGCCGCTGACCGCGCGGGCAACGCCCATGCGTGCGCGTCATGTT
>DATJWY010000081.1:0-13633 GCA_035500775.1 Acetobacteraceae bacterium | reverse complement strand
CCCTGGCCCCCGCCAAAGGCGTAGCCTTTGGAATCCATTACTTAAAGTGATCGGGGGTCTGGGGCCTCCAGGCCCCAGCGGGTCCAGGGCAGAGCCCTGGCCTTTCTTGACCGGCTAAGACTTACCGCCGCTGGCATCAGGCAGCGTACCCAGCGCCAGCGCGTCCAGCGACACCTCCGGCGCCGCGGCCGGAACCAGCGACTCGCGCGTGAACAGGAGGGCGGCGGCGAGACACGTCGCGTCCTCCCGCTCGCGCAGCCGCCATTCCGCCGCCTCGGCGAGCAGCGCCGCCTGGAGGGTGCGCGCCATGCCGATCGCGATGCGCCGCGCCTCCGCCTCCGAGGGCTCGGCGAGCAGCGGCGCGAGCGTCGTCATCGCCGCCTCGATCGGGGCCGCGAGCGCCTGGGTTTCGGCGAGACGAAGCCCGGCCAGCCGCCGCGTCACCGCCTCCCGGTACCCCTCCACGAGGGCGCGGTCGGCGAGGGCGCGCAGCACATCGGCGGCGAGCACCGAGGTCGTGCCCTCCCAGATGCAATGCACATGCACGTCGCGCAGCACGCGGGGAATGCCGGTATCCTCGATATAGCCGGCGCCGCCGAAGCTCTCGACCAGCTCGCTCGCCGCCCACACCCCTTGCCGCGCCCCGGCGATCTTGGCCAGCGGCGCGAGCAGCCGGGCGAGCCCGCCATCGCCGCCCTGCTCCGCCCGCCCGAGCGCCGCCGCGGCCTCGAACACCAGGGCCAGCATCGCCTCGTATTCGGCGGCGATGCGGGCGAGCCAGGCGCGATGGATCGGCCGCGCCGCCAGCCGGTCGCCGAACACGTCCCGCCGCGTCGCATAGTCCCGCGCCAGGGCGAGCAGATGCCCGACCCCGGCCGGCCCGCTCCAGGAAGCCCAGAGCCGCGCCACGTTGAGCAGGCTCGCGATCTTGCCCACGCCCCGGCCGATCCCGCCCACCGGCACCGCGACCGTGCCGTCGAGATCCAGCTCCGCCGTGGGCAGGGCGCGCGTGCCGAGCTTGTCCTTCAGCCGGCGCACGGTGATGCCGTTCCAGCTCCCGTCCGGCCGGCGCAGCTCCAGCAGGAACAGCGACAGGCCGCGGCTGCCCGCCTCCGCCCCCTCCGGCCGGGCGAGCGCCAGCGCTATTTCGCCGGAAGTCGCCGAGGTGAACCATTTGGTGCCGTGCAGGGTCCAGGCGCCATCCGCCGCCGGGCGCGCCACCGTCGCGGTGCGGCCGACATCGGAGCCGCCCGCCGTCTCCGTCATCCACTGGCCGGAGGTCCAGCCATCCGCCCGCGCGAGCAGGCGGGGCAGGTAGCGCGCCGCCAGCGCCGGATCGTGCCGGCCGAGCACATGGGCGGCGCCGTCGGTCATCGTCAGCGGGCAGCTCGCCATGGCGCTCACCGGATCGTAGAGCTGCATGAGCCCGGCCTGCACCACGCGGGAATGCATGCCATACGGTGCCTCGTAGGGCAGGGCGACCAGGCCCTCCTCCTGACCGATGGCGATGAGCCGCGTCCAGGCGGGGTCAGTCTCGATCCGGTCCACCCGTTTGCCCCAGGCGTCGTAGGGGACGTGGCGCGGCGGGTTGCGCTCGGCGGCCCAGGCGAGCGGCGGCAATTCGGCGACGGCGCGCTCGCCCATGCGGTCGAAGGCGGGGGCGGTGGCCGCGAACACCTCGGGCGGCAGCAGGCGCTCCAGCGTCAGGCGCAGGGTGCGGTCGGTGCGGAAGCGGTTGTTCGGCCGAGGAGGGTTCTGGAGGAAGGAGCGCATGGGCACGCAGGATAAGGCCAGGGGCGCTGCCTCTGGACCCCGCCGGGGCCTTGAGGCCCCGGACCCCCGGTCACGTTCACGTCAATCCCTGGGGCGCGCGGTGTGCTGGCGAGGGTTTGCGGTGACGAGCGGTCTTGCCGCCTTTCTCCGGCACCGGCGCGGCTATAGAGTTCCGCGACCAATATCGTTTCATCGTGCGAGCGCCCGGTTCTGAGCATCCTCATCCTCCTCGCCCTGGCGTTGCTGCTCGCCGGATTGCTCGCGACCGCCTGCGCCGCCGCCCTGGCGCCGGGCGCCGCGCGCGCCGTGCCGGCGGTGACGACGATGCTGTGCGGCGGCGGCCTGCTCCTCGATTTCATCTATCTGGCGACAGGGGCGGTGCCGACGGCGCTGCCGCTGCCGTTCGGTCTGCCGGGTTTCGGCATGTCGCTGGCGCTCGACGCGCTCTCCGGCTTCTTCCTGGTCCCGGTGCTGCTGGCCGGGGCCTGCGCGGCCGCCTCGGCGCCGGACCGGCCGGAACGCTCCGCGCCGCTCCTGCCCGCCTTCCTGGCGGGGATGCTGCTCGCGCTCCTCGCCGGCGATGCCTTCGGCCTCGCCCTCGGCTTCGAGGCGATGTCGGTCGCCTCCTGGGGCCTCGTGCTCGCGGGCGGCGAGGCGGCGCGCGGCCGGCGTGCAGGGCGACTCTATCTTGGCATGGCGATCATGAGCGGAGTCGCCCTCGTCTCCGCCCTGGCGCTGCTGCTGCCGACCGACGGGCTGCTGCCGGGATTCGGCTTCGGCGCGATCCGTGACGCCGCCAGCCTGCCGGCCCCCTCCTGGCGGGGCGCGGCGGTGCTGGGGCTGATCCTGATCGGGGCGGGGTCCAAGGCGGGGTTGGTTCCGCTGCATGCCTGGCTGCCGGTCGCGCATCCGGCGGCGCCGTCGCATGTCTCGGCGCTGATGTCGGGCGGCATGACCAAGGTCGCCGCCTATGTGCTGGTCCGCGTGCTGTTCGATCTCGCCGGCCCCGCGACCCCCGCCTGGTGGGGCGTGCCGCTGCTCGTCATGGGCGCCGCCTCCGCCGTGCTCGGCGCGCTGCGCGCCAATGTCGAGGGCGACATGAAGGCGGCGCTGGCGGCGAGCACGGTGGAGAATCTCGGCCTGATCGCGGTCGGGCTCGGCGTCGGCCTGCTCGCGCGCGGCTCGGACCTGCCGGTGCTCGCCGCCTTCGCCCTGGGCGGCGCGCTGCTGCATGTCCTGAACCATGCCGTGTTCAAGACGCTGCTCTTCCTCTGCGCCGGGGCGGTGCAGCACGGGGCCGGGACGCGCCGCCTCGCCTTGCTTGGCGGCCTGATCCATCGCATGCCGGGAACGACGCTCTGCGCCCTGGCCGGCGCGGGCGCGCTCGCCGCCCTGCCGCCCTTCTCCGGCTTCGCCAGCGTGTGGATGATCCTGCAATCCCTGTTCGCCGCCCCGCGCATCGGCGGCCTCGCCTTGCCGGCGCTGATCGCCGTCATCGCCGCCCTGGTCGCGCTGTCGGGCGGGCTCGCCGCGGCGGCCGCGGTGCGGCTGATCGGTATCGTGTTCCTCGGCCGGCCGCGCAGCCCGCGCGTCGCCGCGGCGGATGAGGAAGCGCCGCGCCGCCTCGCCGTGCTGCGCGTTCTCGCCGGCCTCTCGGTGCTGCTCGGCCTGTTCCCGGGGCTTGGGCTGATCCTGGCCGGACCGGCGCTGGAAGGGCTGACCGGCGTGGCCCTGGAGGGGCGGACGGGGATCTGGGCCATTGCTCCGGCGCGCGATGCCCCGGCCTATGCCGCCCCGGCCATCGCCGCGCTGCTGGCGCTCGCCGGCCTCGCCGCCGCCGTCCTGCTGCTGCGCAGACGCAACGGCGGCGTCGTGGAGGGGCGCATCGGCGGTCTTGCCGAGATCCCGCGCGGCCCGGCCTGGGATTGCGGTTTCGCCGCCCCGCCGCCCTGGCTCCCCTTCGGCGACCCGGCGACCCAGTATGGCGGCCTCTCGCTCGCCCAGCCCTTCATCCATCTGCTCGGCCGCGGCCTGCTCGGCGCGCGCGAGAGCGTGGACATGCCCGGCCCCGGCCAGACCCGTCCGGCGCGCTACACGCTGCGCTGGCGCGATCCGGCCGAAACCTGGCTGCATCATCCGGTGCTGCGTCTGCGCCATTGGCTGACCCTGCGGGCCAACCGCATGCAGTTCCTGACCATCCGCCGCACCCTCGTGGTGGTGGTTTCGGCGCTGCTGGCGCTGCTGATCGTGCTCGCGGCCTGGGGGCTGGCGTGACGGCGTTGCTCGGCCTCGCCGCCCTGCTGCTGCATGCGGCGCTGATGCTGGCCGCCGCTCCGGTGCTGGTCGGCCTGATCCGCCGGATCAAGGCCCGGCTGCTCGGACGCCTCGGCGCGCCGGTCACGCAGCCCTGGCGGGATCTCGCCCGCCTGATGCGCAAGGAGCCGGTGCTGGCCGAGAACGCCTCGCCGCTCTTTATCCTCGCCCCCGCGATCATCTGCGCCGCGACCATCGTCGCCGCCCTGCTCGTGCCCTCCTTCGCCCTCGGCATGAGCACGGCGCCGCTCGCCGACCTGATCGTGCTGGCCGGGCTGCTCGCCCTCGGCCGCGTCGTCCTCACCTTGGCCGCGCTCGATGTCGGCACCGCCTTCGGCGGCATCGGCGCGAGCCGGGAGAGCTTCTTCGCCGCCTTCGCCGAGCCCGCCCTGATGCTTGTCGTGCTGGTGCTCGGCCTGCTCTGCGGCACCACCAACCTCAACGTCATCGCCGACACGCTGCGCCAGTTCGCGCCGGGGCTCAGCGTCGCGCTCGGCCTCGCCTTGCCCGCGACCCTGCTCACCGCGCTCGCCGAGATGGGGCGGCTGCCGGTGGATAATCCGGCGACGCATCTCGAACTGACGATGGTGCACGAGGCGATGGCGCTGGAATATTCCGGCCGGCATCTGGCGCTGATCGAGTACGCGGCGAGCCTGCGCCAGCTCATCTGGCTCTCGCTCATCGCCGCGATCTACCTGCCTTTCGGCATGGCGCCGGAGGGGGCAGGGCCGCTCGCCTGGGGGTTTGGCCTGCTCGCCTGGGGCGGCAAGCTGCTGGTGCTGTCCCTGGCGCTGGCCGTGCTGGAGGTGTGCGTGGCCAAGATGCGGGTGTTCCGTGTGCCGGAGCTGCTCGGCCTCGCCGTGCTGCTCGGCCTGCTTGCCTCGGTGTTCCTGTTCCTTGGCCAGGGTTTCGCCTGATGCCGCATGCCGGGCCGCATATGCTGGATTATGACCTCGCCCATGTCCTCGGCGCCGGGGTGCTGCTGTTCTCCTTCGCCCAGCTCTATCAGCGCCGGGTGATCGCCATGGCGAACGCCTACGCCGCGCAATCGGTGCTGCTGGCCGCCGCCGCGTTCTGGCAGGGCTGGGTGCAGGGGGCGACGGAGCTTTACGTCACCGGCGCCCTGACCCTGATCGCCAAGGGCCTCCTCATTCCCCTCGCCCTGCACTGGATCGTGCGCCGCCTCGACGCGCAGCGTTCGATCGACCCGGTGCTCGGCGTGTTCCCGACCATGGCGATCGGCGTCGCCATGGTCACGCTCGCCATCCTGGTGATCCTGCCGATGACGATCTCGGCGGCGGCGCTGGCGCGCGAGGATCTCGCCCTCGCCCTCTCCGTCGTGCTGCTCGGCCTGCTCGCCATGATCACGCGGCGCACGGTGCTGCCCCAGGTCGTCGGCTTCCTGTCGCTGGAGAACGGGCTGATCCTGGCCGCGATCGGCGTGGTCGGCATGCCGCTGCTGGTGGAGCTGTCGATCGCCGTGCTGGTGCTGGTCGCGACCGCGGTGTTCGGCCTCCTGGTCCGCCGCATGCGTGAGCGCTTCGCGAGCCTGGAGCTGCACCATCTCGACCGCGTGGGCGGGGCGCAGCGATGAGCCTCGCCGCCCTGGTCGTCCTGCTGCCGCTCGCCGCCGCGGCGCTGCTCGGCCTGATCCCCTCCATGCGCCTCGCCGCCTGGGCGAATTTCGCCATGGCCGCTCTGACCTTCGCCGCCGCCCTGGCCCTCGCCTGGATCGCGCCCGCGCCGTCCGGCGCCTGGCTCACCGACGGGCTTGCCCTGCACATGGCGGTGCTGACCGCCTTCATCGGCATGACCAGCGCCGGCTACAGCGTCGCCTATATTGGCGCCGAGCTTGCCGCCGGGCGCATGGAGCGGTCGGGGGCGCGCACCTACCATGTGATGTTCCAGGCGCTGCTCGGCTTCATGCTGCTCGCCCTGCTCGCCGACAACCCGGCGATCACCTGGGTGGCGATGGAGGCCGCAACGATCGCGGCCGCCATCGTCGTCGCCCTGCCGGCGACGGCGGCCGCGATCGAGGCCGCCTGGAAGTATTTCATCCTCTGCGGCGTCGGCGTGGCGCTCGCCCTGTTCGGCACCGTCGTGCTGTATCTGGCCGGACAGGGAGCCCTCGGGCCGGGCCCGGCCGGGCTGAGCTGGACGGCGCTCACCGCCGCCGCCCCGCGCTGCAGCGCCGCGGTGCTGAACCTCGCCTTCGTCTTCCTGCTGATCGGCTACGGCACCAAGGCGGCGCTCGCCCCGCTGCATGCCTGGATGCCGGACGCGCATGCCGAGGGGCCGACCCCGGTTTCCGCCATCCTCGCCGCCTCGATCATGAACGTGGCGCTGGTCGCGATCCTGCGGCTGCGCGGCATCATGGAGGCGAACAACCTCGCTCATGGCGGCGCGCTGCCGCCCGGGCCGCCGCTGATGGCGCTCGGGCTGCTTTCCCTGCTGCTCGCCGCCTTCAGCCTGTGGCGGCGGCGGGACGTGAAGCGCTTCTTCGCCTTCTCCACCATCGAGCAGAGCGGCGTCGCCGCCTATGCGTTCGGCCTCGGCGGCGCCGGCGCCACCTATGCCGGGCTGCTGCACCTGACGCTGCACACCATCGCCAAGGCGGCGGTCTATTTCCCGGTCGGGCAGGCGGCGCAGATGAAGGGCGGGCAGAGCTTCGACCGCATCAGCGGCCTGCTCGGCAGCCATCGCGGCCTCGGCCTCGCCCTGGCCTGCGCCATCCTCGCGGTCGCCGGGCTGCCGCCCTTCGGCCTGTTCTCCAGCGAATTCCTGGTGCTGACCGAGACGCTGCTGCGCCAGCCTCTGCTCGCTTTGCCGCTCGGCATCGGCCTGCTCACCGGCGCCTGGGCGCTGATCGCCCGGTTGCAGACGCTCTGCCTCGGCCGGCCGACGCCGGACCGCTTCCCGCGCCCGCATCCGGCGGCGCTGGTGCCGGCCTTCCTGCATCTCGTCGTGGTGCTGGTGCTCGGCCTCGCCATGCCGCAGGGCGTCGCCAACTGGTTCGCCGACATCGCCGGGGCGATCACCCCAGGGACAGTTAATCCTGCGGCTTCTGGCCCGGCGGCGGTTAGGCCATGAGCGATCACCCGATGAACGCCGCCGCGCTGATCCGCGCCGGGCGGGCCGAGACCTGCCATCCCTGGTTTCGCCGCACCCTGACGCAGGCCGCCTGGCGCCAGCTCGCCGACGCGCTCGCCGCCGATAAGCTGCCGCTGCTCGGCCTCTGGGCCGACACGGTCCAGGTGCACGCGCTGTTCCTCGACGGCAAGGAGCCGCTGCTCGCCTCGGTGGATGTCGATGCCGGGGTCTATCCGGCGCTCTCCCCGGTGCGTCCGGCCGCCGCCTGGTTCGAGCGGGCGATCCACGACCTGTTCGGCCATGCGCCGGAGGGCGGCACCGATCTCCGCCCCTGGCTCGATCACGGGCGCTGGCCGCAGGAGCGGCCCATGTCGCCGCGGCCGGTGCCGGGCCCGGCGACGCCGGAGCCGCCCGAATTCCTCCCCGTGACCGGCGACGACCTGCATCAGATCGGCGTCGGCCCGGTCCATGCCGGCATCATCGAGCCCGGCCATTTCCGCTTTACCGCCAGCGGCGAAACCGTGGTGCGGCTGGAGACGCGGCTCGGCTACGCCCACAAGGGCACGCAATTGCTGGTGCGCGGCAAGAGCCCGCGCGCCGCCGCCCGCTTCGTCGCCCGCCTTTCCGGCGACAGCACGGTCGCGCACGCCATCGCCTTCGCCCGGGCCGCCGAGGCGGCGCTCGGGAAGGATGCGCCGCCGCGCGCCGCCGCCCTGCGGGTGGTGATGGGCGAGATCGAGCGCCTCGCCAACCATTTCGGCGATATCGGCGCCATTTGCGGCGACGCCGCCTTCGCCATGCTGCAGGGCCGTTTCGGCCTGCATCGCGAGTGCCTGTTGCGCGCCACCCATGTCGCGTTCGGCCACCGGCTGATGATGGATGCGGTGGTGCCGGGCGGCGTCGTCGCCGACCTCGCCCCTGGCGGCGCCGAGACGCTGTTCGCCGTCCTGGACGCGGCGGAGGCGGAGCTGCCCGAGCTGATCCGCATCTATGAGGACAGCCCCACCCTCGCCGACCGGATGATGGGCACCGGCATCGTCCCGCCGGCGCTCGCCGGGCGGCTGGCGGCCGGCGGGGTGGTCGGCCGTGCCTCCGGGCGGGATTTCGACGCGCGCCGCCTGCTGCCGGACTATGCCGAGTTCGGCCTCACCGTGCCGGTGCTGCGGGCGGGCGATGTGGATGCGCGGATCCGGGTGCGCTTCGCCGAGATCGTCGAGAGTCTCCGCGTGCTGCGGGCGATGCTGCCATCCCTGCCGGACGGGCTGCTCTCCGTCGCCCTGCCGCAGGTGAGCGGCGAGGGGGTGGGCGTCGCCGAGGGGTTCCGCGGCGATGTCTGGCACTGGCTGCGGCTGGATGGCGGCATGATCGCCGCCGCCTTCGCCCGCGATCCGAGCTGGCTGCACTGGCCGCTGCTGGAGAGCGCCATCGAGGGCAACATCGTCGCCGACTTCCCGCTGATCAATAAATCCTTCAACGGCTCTTATTCCGGGGTGGATCTCTGAGATGGTCTGGCGACAGGTTCTGCGCTCGCTGCGGCACGGGCCGGACACGCTGCCCGCTTCCGAACCGTCGGGCGAGCACGTTCAGGCGTTGATGGATCGGCTGGACGTGGCGGCGCAGACCCGCCTCGGGCGCAGCCTCGCGCTGCGGCATGTCGATGCCGGAAGCTGCAATGGCTGCGAGCTGGAACTGACCGCGCTGACCGGCCTGATCTATGACCTGGAGCGGTTCGGCCTGCGCTTCGTCGCCAGCCCCCGCCACGCGGATGTGCTGCTGGTGACCGGCCCCGTGACCCGGAATATGCGCGAGGCGCTGGAACGCAGCTGGCAGGCGATGCCGGCGCCGAAATGGATCGTGGCGATCGGGGATTGCGCGGTGGATGGCGGGGTCTTCAAGGGCAGCTACGCCGTGCATGGCGGCGTGGACCAGGTGCTGCCGGTGGACCTGAGCATCCGCGGCTGCCCCCCGACGCCGGATTCGGTGCTGACCGGCTTGCGGGCATTGCTGGAGGCGCAGGTAGGGTGAGGCGAGTCTGTAATACCAGCGAGCATAATGATTGACCTATGCGGGCAAGCCGCGGGGCGCTGCCCCGCACCCCGCTGGGGGCAGCGCCCCCAGACCCGCACGACTTTGGAATCATTTATAAAAAGGGGTCTGGGGCCGACGGCCCCAGTGGGGTCGAGGGGCAGAGCCCCTCGCTGCTCTACACCCCCACCATGGACGCCTCATCCGCCCCCAGCCAGTCATCGATCAGCCGGCGGGCGATGCTGTGGCGCGACGGCAACTCGAACCCGTGCCCGGCCGGGTCGCGCAGCTCGGCGCGGGTAAACCAGCGCGCGTCGCGCAGTTCCTCGGGGTCGATGGTGATCACGTCGCTCAGCGCCTCGGCATAGAAGCCGAGCATGATCGAGGCGGGGTAGGGCCAGGGCTGGCTGGAATGGAAATATACCCGGCCGACCCGCACCCCGGCCTCCTCCAGCACTTCCCGCGCCACCGCTTCCTCCAGGCTCTCGCCCGGCTCCACGAACCCGGCCAGGGTGGAATACATCACGCGGCTCGGGAAACGCTGCGAATGGCCCAGCAGCACCTGATCCTCCCGCGTCACCAGCATGATCACGGCGGGGTCGGTGCGCGGGAAATGATTGGCGCCGCAGCCGGTGCAGGCAAGCATATGCCCGGCGCTGCGCGGCTGGCAGCGCGCGCCGCAGACGCCGCAGAACCCATGCCGCAGCCGCCAATGGATCAGGCCGCGCGCATGCGCGAGGATCGAGGCGTCGCGGTCCGGCAGCACGCCGGTGAGGGCGCGCAGATCCTCGAATGCGTCCGCCTCCGGCACCAGGGGGCGCGGATCGTCGATGCCGCTGATGTCGAGCGCGAACAAAGCGCGGTCCCCGAGCAGGCCGAGCAGCGCCCACACCCGGGCATGCGCGCGCAGCCGCACGGCCGACTCGCCGGAGAGGAAGCTCGCTTCCGCCTCCGTCTCGCCGCGGCGGGCGAGCGTCTTGCCGCGCCAGACGGGCACGAACAGGCTGGCCGGATCGTCATAGCGGGCCTGCACCCATGCTTCGTCCTCGCGCCGGAGCCCAGCGCGGTCGAGCGGACTCGTCGTGTAGGCGTTGGGCGCGGTGGGATGGATCAGTCGCATGGCGCGGAAACTCGCATGGGGTCGTGCGGCTCACAACCGGCTTAAGGCGTGGGGCTCCGCCCCTCGACCCCGCTGGGGCCGACGGCCCCAGACCCCTTTTCATTCATCCGGCTCTGGAACAACGCCTGCACTGTGCTGTGCTCTTCCGGCCCCGCATAAGGTCAGGGTTTCCAAAGGGCTACGCCCTTTGGCGGAGGTCCAGGAGGCAGAGCCTCCTGGCAGGACTCAGACAGCAAAACCCTTGATTTTAGCCAGCCCCGCCCTTCGCGCGCAGGAACGGCTCCGGGTTCACCGGCTGGCCGCCGCGCCGCAGCTCGACATACAGCGCCGGACGGTCGCCCGCCCGGCCGGGATCCCAGTCCGGCATCGCCCCCACGGGCTCCCCGGCATGCACGGCCTGGCCGACATCCACGTCCAGCCGCTCGAGCCCGGCCAGCACGAAATGGTAGCCGCCGCCGCAATCGACGATCACCAGCCGCCCGAAGCTGCGGAACGGCGCGGCGAACACCACCCGGCCGCCGCAGGGTGAAACCACGCGGGCGGCGGGCGGCGGGCCATAGGTGACGCCGTTGGCCGGCCCCGCCTCGGTGGCCGCGCCCCATTCCCGCACCACGCCGCCCGCGACCGGAGAAACCAGGGTGCCGGTCGCCGACGGCCCCGGGCCGGGCGGTGGGGCGAGCTGCTCGGCGCGCGCATTCGCCGCCTCCGCCTCTGCCTCCCGCCGGCGCTGCTCGGCCTGCGCCGCTTCCTCGCGCGCCTGTTCCTCGGCCGCTTGCCGCGCGGCGTCCAGATTTGCGATCAGGCCGCGCAGCGTCGCCGCCCGCGCCGCTTCCGCCTGCGCGCGCCGCGCCGCGGTGCTGGCCGCTGCTTCCGCCGCCTGCCGGCTCTGTTCCGCCGTCGCGATCTGCTGATCGAGCGCCGCGCCCGCCGCCGCCTGCGCGGCCCGTGCCGCGGCGAGGCGCGCGGTCTCATCCCGCAATTCGGCGTCCAGCCGCGCCTGTTCCGCCGCGTCCTGCCGCAGCGCCAGCATCTCCTGCCGCAGCCGCTCGGTCAGACCCTTGATGACGAGCAGGCCGGTCACCGCCTGTTGCGGCGGGGCCGGGGCGGCGAGCAGGGTCTCGGCCGGGTAGAGCGAGAGGCGCTCGATCAGCGGCAGCATCGGCTGCAGATCCGCCTGCCGCGCCCGGAGCCGCGCCGCCACCGCCGCGCGCGCCCGCGCCAGCCCGTCCATGCGGCTGGCGAGATCGGCGATCGCCTCCTCGGTGGTGCGGAGCTTCGCCGCCGCCTCGGCGCGGGAGGCGGCGAGACGGTCGCTCTCCGCCGCCGCCTGCTGCGCCCGCATCGCCGCCGCGCGCTGCTGCGCGAGCTGGGCGGCGCGGTTCTGCTCCGCGCGCTGCAACTGGCGGCGGGCGGCATCGCTGCTCGGGGGGAGTTCCTGCGCCGAAGCGGGGAAGGCGGCGGGAAGGGCGCAGAGCAGGCCGAGCCCGAGCACCAACAGGCGGGCGGGCCTTGTCCCGTCATGCCTCCGGGCGACCATGCTACCGCCCATATGCCGCGCCCTCCGTCATCGGCCTGGACTCGCGGCGCGAGTCCGTCTGCGCCGGGATGGTCCTATTCCGCCGCGCGCGCGGCATCTTGCCGCAACAGCGAGTGCCCCGTCATCTCCGCCGGACGTGGCAGCCCCATCAAATCGAGCAGGGTCGGCGCCAGATCCGCGAGCCGGCCCTCGGCGAGCCCCACGCCCGGCCGCCCGGCCAGGAACAGCGGCACCGGGTTCGTGGTGTGCGCGGTGTGCGGCCCGCCGGTCACCGGGTCGCGCATCATCTCGCAATTGCCGTGATCGGCGGTGACGAGCAGCGCGCCGCCCTGCCGCGCCACCGCGTCGGTGATGCGGCCGAGACCCTGATCCACCGCCTCCACGGCGCGGATCGCGGCCGGCAGGCTGCCGGTATGCCCGACCATGTCCGGGTTGGCGAAGTTCAGCACGATCAGGTCGTATTTGCCGCTGTCGATCGCCGCCACCGCCTTGTCGGTCAGTTCCGGCGCCGACATCTCGGGCTGCAGATCATAGGTCGCGACCTTCGGCGACGGCACCAGGATGCGGTCCTCGCCCGGGAAGGGCGTCTCCTCGCCGCCGTTGAGGAAGTAGGTGACGTGCGGATATTTCTCCGTCTCCGCCATGCGCAGCTGCGTCCGGCCGGCCTTGGAGACGACCTCGCCGAGGATGTTCGGCAGGGTCTGCGGCGGGAACAGGGTGCCGAGCCGGGTGGAAAGCTCGTCGCTGTAATGCGTCATGCCGACCGCGGCGGCAAAGCGGATCACCCGCTTGCGGGGAAAGCCGTCGAATTCCGGCTCCACCAGCGCGGCCAGGATCTCCCGCACCCGGTCGGCGCGGAAGTTGAAGCAGAGAATGGCGTCGCCATCCCGCATGCCCTGGTAGTCGCCGACCACGGCGGGGATGATGAACTCGTCGGTGACGTCCTGCGTGTAGGCAGCCTCCACCACCGCCTCGGCGCTGGCGAAGCGCGGCCCCTCGGCCTCGGCCAGCGCGTTATAGGCCTTGCCCACGCGCTCCCAGCGCTTGTCGCGGTCCATGGCGAAGTAGCGGCCGCCGACCGTGGCCACCGGCACGCCGGCGGGCAGCGCCGCCCGCACCTGCCGCAGATAGCCGAGGCCGGAGCGCGGCGCCGTGTCCCGCCCGTCGGTGAAGGCGTGCAGCACGGTGGGCACGCCCGCCTCGCTCAGGATTTTCGCCAGCGCCACCGCGTGGTCCTGATGCGAGTGCACGCCGCCATCCGAGATCAGGCCGAGCAGGTGGCAGGTGCCGCCCGACTGGCGCAGCGCCTCGATCAGCGCGCGCAGCGCCGGCGCGGCGGCCAGGCTGCCGTCCTTGATCGCGTGGCCGATGCGCGGCAGCTCCTGCCGCACCACGCGCCCGGCGCCGATATTGAGATGGCCGACCTCGGAATTGCCCATCTGCCCGTCCGGCAGGCCCACATCGTCGCCGCTGGTGTGCAGGAAAGCGCGCGGGCCGGCCGCCCAGAGACGGTCGAAATTCGGTTTGTGCGCCTGGCGCACGGCGTTGTCCGCCTCTTCCTCGCGCCAGCCGAAGCCGTCCAGAATCACCAGCATCACGGGGCGGGGCTGCTGCGGCATCGGGGGGAAGGCCTCCTGGGCAAAAGGGCTGGCGGGTCAGCGGATGGTTTGCAGGTAGCGAAGCCTGCCTGCCTGGGCAAGTACGGTCTGGCGGGGTGCGGGTTGCTTGCCTGGAGAAGAAAGGCCAGAGGCGTTGCCCCTGCACCCCACCAGGAG
>DATJWY010000080.1:0-4267 GCA_035500775.1 Acetobacteraceae bacterium | reverse complement strand
TGATTGACCCACCTGAAAGGCCAGAGGCGTTGCCCCTGGACCCCAGCAAAGGCGAAGCCTTTGCAATCCATTACTTTTCTCGGCTGTATCGGCAACCAACGCCAGTAATGGGGTCCGGGGCCGTACGGCCCCGGCGGGGTCCAGAGGCAGCGCCCCTGGCCTTCCTATAGATCAACCTAAAACTATCACGCTCTAAAACACCTCCCGAAACGGCCGCAGATCGAGTTCATGCGTCCACGCGCTGCGCGATTGCCGATGCAGTGCCCAATAGGCATCCGCGATCGCATGCACTTCCAGCAACCCGTCCTCCCCCTTGGCGCGGACAAAATCCGGGAACCGGGTCGCCGCGTACTCACCCCGGATTACACCGTCGATCACCACATGGGCGACATGGATGCCCCGCGGCCCGAATTCCCGCGCGATACCCTGCGCCACGGCACGCAGCGCCGCCTTGGCGGCGGCGAAGGCGGTGAAGGGCGGACGCGCGCGCAAGGAAGCGGTGGCGCCGGTATAGATGAGCGTGCCCGCCCCCGAGGACAGCATGCGCCGCACCGCCTCCCGCCCGACGAGAAATCCGCCAAGCGCGTTCTGTCGCCACAGATCCTCGAAAACCTCCGCCGACACGTCGAGCAGCGGGATCATGGCGTTGTTGCCGACATTGTAGACGACAAGCTCCGGGACGCCGCTCCGGCCCGCCGCGTCCAGCGCGGCGATGACATCCGCCTCGCGGGTGACATCCGCGACCACGGCCTCGACGCTTCCCCCCTCCTCCCGGAGCGCGGCCGCCGTCGCACGCAGCCGGGCCTCGGTCCGGCCGGCGACCACCACATGTAGCCCCTCGGCGGCGAAACGCCGCGCGAGGCCGGCACCAAGGCCGTTCGCCGCCCCAACTCCGAAAACGATTGCGACTCGCTGGCTCAAGAATACCTCCCGTGCCGGGGGCTGCACGCCCCGGCCGCCGATCCGTTCAGAGGGTTTGATCAGCCGGGCCGATCCCGGTCCGGCTGATCCCGCTCCAGGGCACCATCGGCGGGGAGCAGGGGCGAGGGACAGAGCCCCTCGCCTTCTTCACCCGCGCGAGAACACCAGGATAAAATTATTCGCCGGCATGTCGATCTGGCGGGTCAGGGCGAGCCCGTGCTTGCGGGCCGCCGCATCGAGATCGCGCACATCCTTAAGCCCCCATTCGGGAACCTTGGCCGCGAGGATCTCGCTGTCGAACGCCTTGTTGGACGCGGTCGTATATTCGCCGCCGACCTTGAACGGCCCGTAAATGGCGAGGAAACCGTCCTCCGTCAGCAGCTTTGCCGACAGCGCGGCAATACCGTCGGCGATCGAGACGGGCGCCACCTGGAAGATGTTGATGACGAAGATGGCGTCGAAGCGCCCCATCTCAACCGCGGGCCAGGTCGCCGCATCGGTCAGATCGATCCTGAGCGGATCAGCGATATTGGCATTGCCTTGCGCATCACGCGTCTGCCGGATCGTCTCGAATACCGCCTCGTCATAATCCGAGGGCTGGAAGCGGAGATCGGGAAATTCCCTGGCGAAATAATTGATGTGCATGCCACTGCCGCTCGCCAGTTCCAGCACGGCGCCGCTTTTCGGAAAGAGCGTCCTGAACTCGGCGAGGATCGGATCACGGTTGCGCCGCCCGGCCCAGGCCACGTAGGGGCTGAGCGGATACGGATCGATGGCGGGTCTCTCTTCGGACATGACTGTCTCCTTGGGCGTCGGTGGATAAGGGGAGAGCGTGAACGGAGGCGCCATGCTCAGGGCGTGGCCAGCAAGTCCCGCAGATGCGTATCGAGCGCGGCATTGAAGGCCGGATCGGCGCCGAACAGGGCGAGATGCCCCCAGGACGAGGAGAGCCGCTTCAGAGCGCTCCCCGGCGCCAGCGCCTGCTCCGCCGCGATGTCCTGGAGCGGGAAGAATGCGTCTTCCTCGATGGCGATGACGAAGAGCCGCGCCTTGATCCGCGCGAGCGCGGCGCGCAGATCGCCACCGGCGATGCGCCCGGCATCACCATCCCGCCATTTCCGCAACTGAGTCAGCAGATTATTCGGGTCTTGCGGCAGGAAATGCGCCTCGACGAAGCCGGTGACAAAATCGTCCGCCGAGGAGAAACCGAGATCGCGCCACAAGGCGGCATTGTAGAGCGCGGGCGTGAAGCCGGAGACGGCGAAGAGCCGGGCGAGCCGCCGGAGGCCGCGATGCACGGCGCCATCCGCGTACCACCCGTCATTCCAGGCGGGATCGCTCGTCACCGCCTCGATCAGCGTCTCGACGAACAGCGCATTGTGCGGAGTCGCGCGCGCCGTGCCGGCGATGGGGGCGGCGCGCGCCACCGCATCCGGAAAGCGGACGGCCCATTCATAGGTTTGCTGCGCCCCCATGGAGCCGCCGAGCACCAGCGCCAGCCGCTCGATACCGAAGACCTCCGTCACCAAACGGTACTGCGCGCGCACATCGTCGCCGATGCGCACACGGGGGAAGCGCGCCAGGTTGAACGGCGTCTGCGTGTTGTGCGGCGCGCTGGAAAGGCCGTTGCCGATCTGGTTGACGAGGATGATGAAATAGCGCTCGGGATCGATGGCACGGCCTGGCCCGACATAGACCTGCTCAAGGATCTTGCTGGTGCCTGAGTACCAGCTCGGAATCAGGATGGCGTTGTCCTTGCGAGGAGACAACGTGCCGAAGGTCGCATAGGCGAGTTCGAGACCGTGGATTGTACCCCCCGCCTCCAGCGCGAAATCGCCGAGGTCGTGGAGGCGGTAAGGTCCATGCAGATCCTGCGTGTAATAGGCGTTCGTCACGGAACTCTCTCTTGCTCGGCGCTCTTAGGGATCGTCGATATACGCATTGCATATAGTTGTTATAAGTAATGCACACGCGTGCGCCGTTTGGCAATGAGGAAAATTGCATTTTCCTATGCGATTAATAATAATGCACTTGTATGTATCGCTATAAACGCGGGAGCGCCGGTCGGCACGGTGTCCGTGACACCCGAGCATCCGGCTCAGACGGCCGGGCGGAACAATCCGCGCATCAGAAGGAATAAGTGCGTCATGAATATCAGCAAGGTTTTCCTTTACGCAGAGATCCAGGTCGCGGTGCCGTTCCAGGATGTGGATTGGCAAGCGATCAATGTCGCCATGAAGAGAGAGTCTGGCCTCAAGAGCAAAACGTGGCTCAGCGGCATCAATACCCATACGGTTGGCGGATTCTATGAATTCGACTCGCTGGAAAATGCCCGTTCTTATGCCGAAGGCTATCTCGCGGAGGCCGCGAAACAACTCGGCGGTAGCCTGTCGGTCCGGCTCTTCGATGGTGACGTCACGGCCGACGCCAACCGGGGCATGAACTCGCCCTATTACGGCTGAGCCTGATCCGGCGGCGCGGTCCTCGCGCCGCTGCCCCCACTGGGCCAAGCCCCAGACCGCGTTTCACCTCTCAACACCATCACGGATCGGGGCCGTGGCCTTACGGCCCCGGCGGGATCCACGGGCGGAGCGGCCAAGGTTCCAGCGGCCGGAACGGTCGCTGGAATAGCCCGGGCGGGAGCGCCCTTGACCTTCGCCTGATCCACCGCCGGCACCAGCCCGCACCCACAGCCTCCGGAAATCCCCTCCATTCTCCCATCCCGGCACCGAGACCCTCGCCGCCGAATGGCCTGGCCGGGCCCGACCGCGCATGCACCGCCGCCTGCGCGATGCCGCCGGTGTCGGCGCCCGCGCATCCTGAAAAATGTCAAACACGATAATGACGCGATAATGCCCTTCTCCGGACGACACCCCAGATCGCGATACCGCTCAAGCCACGACCGCCCCCAGGCGCCCCCCTCTGGAAGCCCCCGCCCGCCCGTGCGAAACTCACCCCCATGGCGGAGAGCGACCCTTACGAACTCCTCGGTGTCAGCCGGACGGCCAGCGCCGACGAAATCCGACGCGCCTACCGGGCGCTGGCCAAGAAGCATCACCCGGACCTCAATCCGGGTAACAAGGAAGCGGAGGATCGCTTCAAGGCGATCGGCACCGCCTACGACCTGCTGTCCGATCCCGAGAAACGCGCCCGCTTCGACCGCGGCGAGATCGACGCCGCCGGCCAGGAACGGCCGGATCGGCATTTCTATCGCGGCTATGCCGACGCCGATCAGGGCGCCCGCCAGTCCGGGCATGGCTTCGGCGGCGGTGAGGGCGGATTCAGCGATGACGATCTCGGCGACATCCTCGGCGGCTTCTTCCGCGCCCGAGGCGGCGCCGGCGGC
>DATJWY010000079.1:0-25849 GCA_035500775.1 Acetobacteraceae bacterium | reverse complement strand
CCCGCACAAGTTCAAGTTTAAGGGGTCGGGGGCCGGCGTGCGCAGCACGCCTGCGCGTGACGGGGTCCAGGGGCGAAGCCCCTGGCCGTTAAGACATGCAATCACTGCTGTCATATGGCCGACTCCATCGCCGGGACCTGGGCGGCGAAGGTGGCGATCCGCTCAGCGCACCAATCGGGATCGGTCAGCGGCAGCAAGTGCCCGCCGCCCGCCCGCCAGACGATCGCCCGGCCGGGAAAGCTCGCCTGTGTCAGCGCCGGCGGCGCGATCGGGTCCGCCTCGCTCGCCAGCACCAGCATCGGCACGGCGAGCGCGCGCACCGAGGCCCGCTCATCCCGGTCGCGCAAGGCGAACAGTCCGGCGCGCAAGCGTTCGCGGCAACCGGCATCGAGCACATGCCCTGCGGGCAGAGGCGGCGCGCCGCAACGGCGCCGGAACTCGGTCAGCACCGCATCGGTTTCCGTCTCCAACCGGCTCAGCATGCGCTCAAGCAGCCGCGCGGGAACGCCGTTTGGAAAATCCGGCGCCGCGCAAAACCGGCTGAACCCATTGACGGCGACGAACCCGGCGCAACCCGGCGGCAAGGCGCCGAGCAGCAACAGGCCGCCGAGCGAGTGCCCGACCGCGATCACCCGCGCGTCGGGTTCAGCGGGTGCCGGCACGGGCGCACCAAGATACCCCAGATCCGGCGCCACCCCGCCGAGCCGGGCGCGCACGCCGTCCCATACCGAGGCATCGAACCCCCAGCCATGCAGAAACAGGAAGTTGTGCCGGGGTCCGGGGGGCGGCGCGCCCCCCGGCGGGGTTCGGGGCGGAGCCCCGAGGCTTCCGTCCGTGGCGAGGTTCATACCCGTCCCCCGCGTTCCGCCCACAACCTGGTGACGATGTCGCATACCCGCGCCACCGCCTCGGCGTCATGCGCCGCGCTGAGGGCGAAGCGGATGCGGCTGGTGCCGGCCGGCACGGTGGGCGGCCGGATGGCGATGGCCAGCAGCCCGGCCTCCTCCAGCGCCCGTGCGAAGCCGAGCGTCGCCGCCTCGTCGCCCAGGATCGCCGGGATGATCTGCGTGCTGGAGGCGCCGGTCTCGATGCCGGCGGCGCGGAAGGCGCCGCGCACGCGTTCACCCGCCTCGGCGAGCCAGGCGCGCTCCCGGTCCATCCCCGGCAGCAGATCGAGCGCCGCGTCGATGGCGCCGAGCACCGGCGGCGGCGGCGCCGTGGTGTGGATGAAGCCGGAGCAGGCGTTCAGCAGGTAGTCGCAGAGCACGCGCGAGCCGGCGACATAGGCGCCGAAGCCGCCCAGCGCCTTGCTGAACGTGCCCATGACCAGATCGACCCCGCCGCCCGCCGCGCCCGCGAGCCCGGCGCCGCCGGGGCCGAGCACGCCGGTCGCATGCGCCTCGTCCAGATAGAGGAACGCGCCGTGGCGATCCGCCAGCGCCTTCAGCCCGGCGATGTCGGCGCGGTCGCCATCCATGCTGAATACGCTCTCGGTGACGATGAAACGCCGCCCATGCTTCCCGGCGCTGGCGGCGAGCAGGTCTTCCAAGTGGTTGAGATCGTTATGGCGGTAGCGGTGCTGGCGTACCCCGGCCGCCCGGCAGCCATGATGCAGGCTGGCATGGTTCAGCCGGTCGGTGAACACGAGCGCCTCGCCCTCGCCGGCCTCGTCCTGGAACAGCGCCGGCAGGATCGTGGCATTGGCCTGCCAGCCGGAGGCGAAGATCAGCGCCGCTTCCGTGCCCTTGAGCCTGGCGAGCTTGGCCTCGACCTGCTCATGCAGCGCGAGCGTGCCGCAGACCAGGCGGGACGCCCCGGCGCCGGTGCCGTAGGTCTGCGCCCAGGCCGCCGCCCGCTCCGCCAGCGCCGGATGCCGTGCGAGGCCGAGATAGTCATTGGCCGAGACATTGAGCAGCAACCGCCCGCCCCGGCGCACGGAACCGGGCGCGTCCGGCAGCACCGGCGTCAGGCTCCGGCGCAGCGAACGGGTGGCCAGTGCCTCCAGGCGGGCGGCAAAGAGCGCGTCGAAGCGGGACATGCGGGGGATGTAGGCCCGGAGACGGACGTGGCACAAGCAGCCGGCCGCCACCCAGAAAAAGGCCCGACCCGGCGATGTCCAACCCTGCCCCGCCCGACTGGCTCCGCACCGATCACATCTGGCTGCCCTATACCCAGATGAAGACCGCCCTGCCCCCGCTGCCCGCGATCCGCACCGAGGGCAGCCGGATCGTGCTCGCCGACGGCACGGAACTGATCGACGGCATCGCCTCGTGGTGGACCGCCTGCCACGGCTACAACCACCCGGTCATCCGCGACGCCGTGCGCCGCCAGCTCGACGCGATGCCGCATGTGATGTTCGGCGGCCTCGCGCATGAACCGGCGCTGACCCTCGCGCGCCGCCTCGCGGAGAAGCTGCCGGGCGGGCTGAACCGCGTGTTCTTCGCCGATTCCGGCTCGGTCGCGGTCGAGGTGGCGATGAAGATGGCGGCGCAGTCCTGGCTCAACCGGGGCGAGCGCGGCCGCACCCGTTTCCTCGCCTTCACGGGCGGCTACCATGGCGACACCTTCGCCACCATGGGCGTGTGCGACCCCGAGGAAGGCATGCACGCCTTGTTCCGCGGCCTGCTGCCGCCGCATGACGTGGTGCCGCTGCCGCGCGACCCGGAGAGCGCCGCCGCCTTCGACCGGCATCTGGAGCGCCATGCCGGCGGTCTCGCCGGCATCCTGGTCGAGCCGCTGGTGCAAGGCGCCGGCGGCATGGTGTTCCATGACCCCGCCGTGCTGCGCCATCTGCGCGCGGCCGCAGACCGCCATGGCCTGCCGCTGATCCTGGACGAGATCTTCACCGGCTTCGGCCGCACAGGCACCCTGTTCGCCTACGAGCAGGCGGGCATCGTGCCGGACATCGTCACCCTCTCCAAGGCGCTGACCGGCGGCACCATGGCGCTCTCCGCCGCCATCGCCACGGATGCGATCTTCGACACGTTCTGGTCGGACGACCCGATGCGTGCGCTGATGCATGGGCCAACCTACATGGCCAACCCGCTCGCCTGCGCCGCCGCCAATGCCTCGCTCGACCTGTTCGAGCAGGAGAACCGGCTCGGCCAGGTCGTCGCCATCGAGGCCGCGCTGCGCGCCGGGTTGGAGCCGTGCCGGGACCTGCCCGGCGTGCGGGATGTACGGGTACTCGGCGCGATCGGCGTCGTGGAACTCGACCGGATCGACGACATGAACGATCTTAAGCGCCGCTTCGTCGCCGAGGGCGTGTGGGTCCGGCCGTTCCGGACGATCGTCTATCTCACCCCGGCCTTCACCATCACCGAGGACGAGCTTGCGCACCTGACACGGAGCGTCGCGAAGGTGCTTGGAGCGCGATAGCTTTAGGCTGACCCGTAGGAAGGCCAGGGGCTCCGCCCCTGGACCCCGCCAAAGGCCAAGCCTTTGGAATCCGCCACTTAGAGCGTTTTCCGGTCTCCGTGGCTCACAAAAAAACGCTATAACATTTTCATTTTACGGGAAAGATAATCCGATTAGATGGGGCCATCTGACCGGATATTGCTCCAGGTATTGGGGTCTGAGGCCTCAAGGCCCCGTCGTGCGAATGCACGCCTTCGCGTGACGGGGTTTGGGGCGGAGTGGCCCAAGGTTCCGCCGCTCCGCAGGAGCGGTGGAGTGGCCACGAAGGGAAAGCCCCAGGTCCATGAGCGCCGGCCAGGTTTGCCAGCGCAACGAAGCTCCGCGCGGCTGTGAGATTGCACGAGCGAACCGAACCGGGTCTAGTGTTGCCACTCAGGGACGAATGGTTCGGATAAATTCATCGGGATCAACAAAGTCCCATGCAAAGCAAAGGCTTGTCGTGCGTTCGACGGGTTCGCCGCGCCGGGCGCGCTTCAGTTCCCGACCGTAATGCGACATAAGGAGACGGCAAACATGAAACAGGTCCTCGCCGCGGCGCTGACCGGGCTGATGGCCCTCGCTTTGTCGGGATGCGCCCAGCAGCCGGCTCCGTCGCCTGGCCCGCCGCCACCGCCGCCCCCCCGCGCCGAATCCATCCCCAAGCCGCCCGTCACCGCGACGCCGCTGATCTGGCAGCCGGGTCACTGGGATTGGACGGGCACCGGCTATGCCTGGGACCAGGGCCGTTGGGTGGAACGTGCCGGCCATGGCGCAATGTGGCAAGATGGCTACTGGCAGGGGAGCGGTGCCACGGCGGTCTGGGTGCCGGGCCACTGGATGTAAGCGGCGCCCGCCGCGACCGGCGGCCTGGAGCGTACCGCGGATAAACCGGACACGCCCCGGGCCGTGCCATACAGGCATTTTAGAGCGGGACGATCGCTGAAGGACGCGCTCATCCCGCTCTAGGTCTTTGTTTTGGCGAGCAAGTTAATGGGTTCAGGTGGTTCCACCTAAACCCATCTTGCTCTAATGTCGAAGCGTCCCGCCCTCAGCCTGAGCCTGTCACGCGAAAGCGTGCCTGCGCATGAGGGGGCCGAAAGGCCCCAGAGCCCATTTGAAAACAGCGTCAAGCTACATCAGGCGGTAGGCGAGTATCTGTGGTCGACGCTACAGGTTGTGGCTCTAGCGAGTTTTCAAACGGGCTCTCAGACGCCATTTCGTTTAACGATCCCGTCGGTCAGGAATTTTCAGAACGCCTTCGCGCTAAACACCTCGCGCAGTAAGGTCAGAACCAATATCCTGAGATCGAAAAGCAGCGACCAGTTGCGGGCGTAGTAGAGGTCGAACTCCACCCGCTTCCGCACCTGCTCCACCGTCCGCGTCTCGCCGCGCCAACCATTCACCTGCGCCCAACCGGTAATGCCGGGCTTGACCCTGTGGCGCACCGGATAATCCGGCACGACATCCTGGAACAATTGTCCAGCCGCCTTGGTGTTCGGCGCGTGCGGCCGTGGCCCCACCAGCGACATGCTGCCATCCAGCACGTTCAGGAGTTGCGGCAACTCGTCCAGGCTAAGCTTGCGCAGCCATTTGCCCACGCGCGTGATCCGCGGATCCCCGCGCACCGTCTGCCGGTCCGCCAGCAGATCCGTCATCTCGTGGTACATCGTGCGGAACTTGTAGATGCGGAACGGACGATTGTTGAAGCCGATGCGCGGCTGCAGGAACAGTATCGGTCCCGGACTATCGAGCCTGATCGCCAGGGCGACCGCCAGCAGCAACGGCGCCAGCACCACGAGCAGGATCGACGCCGTGATCCGGTCGAAAACCGATTTGCGGATTGACTGACAGGCCGTCAGCGGCGCGCGGTCCAGGGTAACGAGCGGCATCCCGGCGAATGCGGTGCAGGTGGCGATCGGCTGCCTGGGCAGATCGACCGTGAGGTGAATGTTCGCGATCACGCTCGCAAGCCGTGCCCGTGCCGTGGCCGCACGCCCGACCTCATCCGGCGCGAGGGCAATGACGACGTCATCCACCGGAGTGAGTTGCGCATCAGCGACCAGGGCCTCAGCACCGCCGCGCAACGGCGTGACCGCCGTGGCAAGCATGGGTTGATCGTCAGTCTCGTTGTAAAGGCCGGTGATCTGGTATGCCTCGGGATCGTGGGCCAGGCGCTCGATCATCGCCGCGCTTGGCCCCGGCGAGCCAAGGATCGCGACCCTGCGCGCGAACACGCCGGCTTGCGACCAGCGCCGGACGAGCAACGACAGCCCGAGATGGGCGCCGAGCAGCAGCGCCGAGGCAACCCCGAACCAATACAGGGAGGCATGCATCGGCTGGGTTTCCTGCCCGAGCAGCGCGAGGCCGAAGAACAGCACGCTCGTGCCGATCAGCAGGGCGGGCAGCAGCATCCGCGCCTGCCTCGGGAAGGATCTGAGGCAGCGCAGATCGTAGAAGCCGAACCGGCGCAGGCTCAGCACCGTTACGCCAACACCGCACAGGAGGGCGAGGAGATGGCCATAGAGCAATGCCCGCGTGTTCTCTTCAGCGGCCGACCATTCCAACAAGGTTGCGGACCCGATCAGAAATCCGTCCAGCCAGCGGGTCAGGTCCACCACAACCGGCTCTGGCAGCCGGGTGAACCAGGATCTTCCGGATGCCTGGGCGACCCGGCCCGGCAACGCATAGCCCAGGGAAAGCCGGTCTGTTTCCGTTGCGTCCATTCGAGCCACCGCCATTCCAGAACGTGCCTCGCCGTTTCCACTGCTACGCGAAGAGAACGGCCCGACTGATGCCCACGTCTCGTCGGGATCCACGGAAGAGCAACAGATAGCGCCGATAATGGTTCATTTCGCATCAGCACAACATCAATTTACGATATTTTTTACATAAAGCCTGCGAAAGCTGGCTTGTTCTCATTTTATTGACAATCCTCGCGCATGCGAGAGCACGCGACGATCATGCGGCCGTACAATGCGGGGCCGGCCTTCACGCCCAGGGCATTTTTCGTTCCGGCAATTCTACCTGAGCAAGAAATGTTCTGACTGCGCGGATTGAATGGGACGAACGATGCCGAAAGATACTGCGATGACCTCTCCGATCGATCGCGCCTTCCAGCGCATCTATCGCGTTGGTTTCTGCATGGCCCGCCTCTGGTGGCGCCTGCGCAAGCCACACCATCGTGGCGCCCTCGTCGCCCTCTGGGTCGGCGACCGCATCCTGGTGGTACAGCAATCCTACCGCGCCGGCCTGACCTTGCCCGGCGGCGGTGTGCGTTCAGGTGAACCGCCGGAAGTCGCTGCACAAAGGGAGTTACGGGAGGAACTCGGCCTCGTGATGGATGCCACGCACCTCGTTCCGGCCTGCGTGTTGCGCGGTGACTGGGATTACCGCCGCGACCAGGTGCATGTCTTCACGCTGCATCTGGCCGAGGAACCAGTGTTGCGCCCGGACCGGCGCGAGATCGCCGACGCGTGCTTCGTGCCCATTGAAATGCTCGCCATGGCACACCTTACCCCGACCCTGCGCGCCTACCTGGAGTGCGCCGGCATCGGGCGGGCGAACCATCCCCATCCTTCCCCCTGTCCGGCGTTCTGATATGCTGGAGGCAACCGTTCAACGTTTCCTCGCCAGAGCAACCATGCGCGACGGAGCGCGGCCCATGGCACTGCCAAACAGGATTCCGAGCGACGCCCATGTCAGGATACTGGCCTCGCCGATCTGGTTGATGCCGAGCGGCGAGGTACAGACGATACTGACCACGAGCGCGATGCAGGCCGACAAGCGCCCGGCCGTGGCGCGCCATGCCTTGAAGCCGTTGAGCACCAACGTTCCCATGGCGAGAAAATAGACCGTTCCCATCGGCACCCCGAAGGTGATCCCGCTCTCCAGGATGGCGCTATCGAGCGGAATCGACTCACGCTTATTGGCCGTGGCGGCCATCGAGCCATTGGCGCCGAAGCCCTCGCCGAGCGGACTCTCCGCCAGCCGCCTGAAGAATGAGCCATAGGTATTCAACCGGTCATCCGCGCTCGTATCCGTGCCAAGCGATGAGAAGGTCGAGAAACGCTGTTCCAGTTGGTTGCGGATCTCAGGGGTAAACAATGTGCTGCTGGCGAACGACGCCGCCCCGATGCCGATCATGACAATGCCGAAGAGCAGGGTCATCTTACGAGAGGCCGGCGCCTGCAGAAACAAGCTCACCAAGCCGATCGCGCATTGCACCCAGGCCTCGCGGTCAAGCGTCAGCGCCAGCATCGGCAATCCGGCCGCCGCGATCAACAGGCTGAGGAGCCCCTCCCCCGCCAGCAGGATCATGCCGGAGACGACGAACACGCCATTCGACATCGGCGAATTCATCATGCTGAAGACGCGGACCTGATAGGCCACAGGCATCCCGAACATCGGGAGGTCCACGTTCTGCATCCAGAGCACGTCCCAGAGCGGCGGGTTCAGATATTGCTCGACACCATAGATCGCGAGAACCGGAATGATGACCATCAATGCCATGTTGAGTGCCCGCCGGATCTGCTCCACCTCATCCGGCTTCTCCATGATGAAGACGCAGAGCGCGATGGGCAGAATCCAACGCAACGGCTCAAACAGAGCCTCGGTGATGATCCCCGACAGCAGGGCGGCATAGATCCCGTAGGCGACGCAGATGCAGATCGCCGTGAACGGCCAGATCAGGCCGGGTTTCTGTCCCAGCACCCGCCGGCCGAGGGCACCGAGCGTCGGCAATAATGCGATGTAAGGAGAGAGCAGGATCGGATTGAAAGCGACAAATCCCGCGTGGTAATCGGCGACGCGCCGGAGAAACGACACGAACGCGAAGACGGCAACGATGAAGACCGGCATGAGATACCGCTTGCTGCTCATCAGCCAAAGGGTGATTCCCAGCGCATAGGCCGGGAAGATCAACCGCACCGCGCTCGCTCCGCCCGCGGCGACCAGCATGAACGGAAAGGCCAGCGCGAGGCCGAGGCAAACGAACAGAACCTCGGCGAACAAGGCACGGGCCTGTTGCCGGCTCGCCCCGCCCTTCCGCGCCTGTGCGTGCGGCACTCGGATCGGGCCGGGCGTCGTCAAACCGGCCTCCATGTGGCGGTGATCGGAGGGAACGAGTCCGCTGGCGTAAGGGCCGATCAATCTGCTCGCCAAGTTCTGGCTTCCTTCTTCCCGGCCTGACGACACCGGATCTGGTCCGCCACCCCAATCCGCAAATGGCGGAATGAGTGTCACCTGGCCGGGTTCATTGCGCATACGATCTTGGGTTTCATGACGTACGCAGACAACAAACGAAGTCTTGAATACATCCTGAAAATACCTGTTTGTGGCCTGGTTTTCCGGCCTGCCATGGCCGCCTTTGAAAAAGACCTAGCTATCCGCTTTCACGCTTGGTTGGCACCGGACCGGAAAGGAATGCGTGTCGCCATGGAGGCGGACCGCGCCGGAGACAGTCTGCGAGCCGTCCACGGCTCATAGGATCGCTCGCGGCCGAGTGCCATATCGCCCCAGGCCCGCAAGGCGGGGAACAGCCCGTTGCGCAGCAATCCCCTCCAGTAGCGTTTTCCGTTCAGCACGGGATGGATGAAAAGCTGGCCGGATAACCCGCTCAACTGCAACTCATGATAGGGCGGCCAGACATCATAGCGGCCAAGCCGGCCATAAGCATCCAGATGCCGGACCGCCATGCCATCGCGATGCAGTTCCGTACCGACGAAAGCCTCTGCAATCGGCCAAGAGGTGGTTTGCCGCGCGCGATATGCGCGTGAAAGTTCAAGCCGACGGTCCCGCAATAAGCGAACAGCGCGATGTGAGAACAAGGATACACAAAGGAGATACGGCTTGACCTCATGCCGGGCATAAAGGCCGTCGCAGGATTCGAGCCATTTCCATTCCCCCACGGGGGTGTCGATCGGTTGGCCGATGAAATCGGTCCCTTCCGCGGCAGCCTGACGCACGAGCGTATCCAATCCGCGTGTCGCCACAGCATCGAATTCAACCATAACGTAATAATCGTAGTCCGGATATCGATCGAAAAATCGATAGAGTGGATAATCGGCGTTGTACCAGAAAAGGTTGCCTGCCGGATAATTGGCGAATCCCGCTTCGATCAGATCGGTTTCGCGCGCGTGAACCACCCGGGTATCGGGACCAAACTGCGCGCATTGTCGTGTGCTGTCGTGGATTACGTAGAAATCGCCTCCCGTGGCCCGCGCGGAGAGATCACGGAGACGTCGTGCCACGAAGCGGTTCTGAAAGAACGTTTTACACAGAACAGCATAACTATGGTTCATGTTCGGCCCTGACTACGCAAGGCAAAATAGGTACGCTGCAGTAGAAGCGTAAGCGACAATATCCAACCACATGCCATGCCTTGTGGCGAATCATCACCCTATATGTGTTCTGATCGTAGCCATTTTGGCATTGGCTTACTTAACAGTTCGTTTACCTGACTGTCCACCCCGCTTTTGTCCTTTAGGTGCCAAGCCTGATCCATTAGCGTGTCCCGTAAGATGGGACAATGAGTAAAAAGTGAGGCGTTTGATTCACATGAACGAAATTATTGTGAATAATGCCGTCATGGTGGGCGGTGGCCCCGGCGGCCTCGCTCCCCTGCTCGCCGCCTGCCGTCATCATCTGCTCCCTGAATTGCTTGCCCCCGGCTTCACGCTGATCGAGAGATCGCCCGCGCTCGGAGCAGGCGATCTCGGTAATTACGTTATTAACTCTGACAGTCTGGCCGATACATTCGTAAGTTGCATCGAAGGCGATACCGATCCTCGGCTGCATGCCCTGCTTGATCATCCGGCGACACAGGCGATCATCGCCTATCGGGGTGGTCCGGTTCCCCTAGCTCTCGCCGGCGAATTCCTGTTCGTCGTTGGCCAAACCCTCCAGGAGATCGTCAAGACCACCGAGGGCGGCACCGTTCTCGCCGAGCACGAGGCAATCAGCACCCAGATGCTCGCTGACGGCTTGTGGCTCACCCGGGTGCGCAACCTGCGCGATAATAACGAGAAGAAACTGCTTTCTCGCTCCGTGGTGCTGGCGACGGGCGGCTCACAGCCGGTTGAAAGGCTGGAGTCGGAGATTGTTGCCGGCGCTCCGCTGCTGCCCCGCTACGAAAACAAACTGATCCAATCCGGAACAGTGTTGACCCAGCGTGGCCTCGACGAGGTTGCGCTGCGGTTGCAAGATCTGCCGAACCCAAAAGTGGCGGTTGTCGGCGGGTCACAGAGCGCGATTTCCGCGGCGCATGCACTGCTCTATCGACTGCCGAGCGTGACCTTCCAGCCAGGGGGCATCACCGTGCTGCACCGGCGCGAGCTGCGGGTCACGTATGAGTCCGCCGCCGCCGCCCAAGCCGATGGCTACCTGGAATTCGGCCCGGATGACATCTGCCCCGTGACCGGACGCGTGTTCCGTCTGGCAGGCTTCCGGCTTGATTCTCGCGAACTCATCATGCGCGTACGTGGTATTGGCGGTCGCCCGCCGGAGGAACGGCTGCGGCTGCACAGATTGTCGAGCCCGGACGATCAGGAGGCACGTCGTATTCTCGACACGGCGGATCTGATCGTTGCCGCCCTCGGATATCGCCCAAGGGCCCTGCCGATCCTCGATGCGCAATCAAACGAGATGCCTCTGCTAGCGGACGGTCCAGGCCTGCCCCCGCTGGTCGATGGGGAGTGCCGCATCCTGGATGCGAATGCCAAGCCACTGCCAGGACTGTTCGGCATCGGTCTCGCCGCGGGCTTCGTGCCACGTGGCAGCCTGGGTGGCGAACCGAGCTTCGTCGGTCAGGCCAATGGCCTGTGGCTCTGGCAAAATGACGTCGGCGCCATGCTTGCTCGTTCCGTCCTCCGGCAGGCGATTGCCGCCGCCTGATCGTATCACAAGGCAAGGAAGTCATCCGTCGGACTTCCTTGTCCCATGACTCCACGCGCTGTCAGCGCATCAGGATCGTCGGGCTCACGTCAGAAACGGTCCACCACGGTAAAAAAACGCAGCCTCCCGGAAACCTTTCCGTTGCCCAGACGTAGTCGTTTCGTCGCGCGAAGAGTCCGTCTGGACTTTGGTGGGAAGGCCCGTGTCCGCCTGTCTGGACTTTAGCGGGAAATCGCCACCTGCCGGGGGGCGATCGGTGAGCGGGACGGCTTAAGGATCAGGCCGGATTTGCTGATCTCGATCGCGGCATCCCGATAGACCGCAGTCGCGAGTTTCAGATTTTCGATGAACTTGGTACGGAAATGATCCAGCCTGGCAAATCCCGCTCCGAACTGAGCATGTAGCGCCTTCCAGCTGATTTCCCGCGGCCCTGGTAGCACATGTAGCCGGTAGGCAAGCCAGCAATAGATATCGAGTGCCTGGCTGTTGTTGTTGATGGCGCGGATTGCTGCCTCCTCCAGCGGCACCGGATGCTTCTGCAACTGCTCAAAGAACATTTCGCTCAGGCGCGCGGTTTCAATGAACAGGCTGCCCTGCCCGTCCTGCCCATCCTCGACGAACATCGCCGTGTCGAGGATATGCTGGTTCACGAGCCCGGTGCGTCCTCCTTGTGAGATCTGGAAGGTCATGCGGCAGCGGGAAATGCGTTCCGCTTGCTCGCGGACATCGCGGAAGCTCTTGCCGCCGATCGGGATGCTGAGGCGCCCAAGCCAGGCATGCAACGAGCGCCCTAGCTCGATCTCTCGCCGCCCGGTGCGTAGCGCTTCCGTCTGGAGGTAGAGCATGATCAGCCGCGCGCGGGAGCCGTAGGGGACACCGACCCAGACCGGATCCCCACCGGGGATAGGACGTCGGCCGGGTTCCACCATCAGCCGGACTCGCTCGGTTTCCAACTGCCAGACGGAGTCGTCGGATTTCAGTCGCCGATGCGGCAGCGCTGCCTGCGCCCAGCCGGAGAAGATGAACCCGACCCCGTTTTCCTCATCAGCCATGTAGGAGGCCGCCGTATCGACGATACGCCGGTCGCAATCGTCCTGGAGGGCAAGGATCGCCCCAGCTCGTCCCTTTAGCTCGATGAGTTCGTGCACTCGTCCCATCAGCGCCACCTCTGCCCTGCAGGTGGAATGTCGTGTCCGCCGGTAGCGATCGTCCACTTGGACTTTAGTGGGCGAGACTATTTGAAGCTATTTGTAATCTAATATTAGTTTGTCCCGCTAAAGTCCTGGGGATGAATCGCGCGAATCGTTGGTTTTCCGTGCTGGCGCTCCCACCAAAGTCCATGGATCGCACGCCAAAGTCCAGGCCATGCCTGTGGAGGCATCGGTTCCCTCGACGCCGCCGGCGTCCGCCCCAACTTCGGAGCCCTCTGTTCCACCACCAGAGTCCAGTGTCCTTCAGCGTAGGGCGTGTTCATCCCTCCTCCGCCTGTCCGGCCTGATATGCGGCGTGGAGTTCCGCCAGCCGGGCGATCAGGAATGCGCCGAAGCCGGGCGCCGCAGCCTCGTTCACCGTCAGGCGTGTGCCAGTGCCGTTGCGTTCGATCCGCACGGTTGGGATCTGCCCGGGCCCGTGCCACCATTCGGCCTGACCCTGGACTATAGTGGTGGTGTCCTGCAGGGCGTTGAGTACCCGGGCAAAGCGGGCATCGCTGTTCAGCGTCCGAAAATCGGGAGCGGCGATCAGTTCCGCGGCCTTTTCCCGGGCATTGGGGGTGGCGAGCAGCCGGGCAAGCTCCATCCAGCGCGGCCGCCCGGTGCGCGGCGCGGGGCCGATCGCGTGCACGATGGCGGAAGGCACCGCTCGGGCCACAGCCAGATAGCGGGTCATCTCCGCCGATTGCACGGTGAGGGCGGCGTGCAGTGTCGGCCGGTCAAAGCCCGCCGCTTCCAGTTGCAGCGCGAACATCGCTCGCTCGATGAAGGTGAGGTCGCGCCGCTCCAGGTTTTCCTTGCCCTGCGCGATCGCAAGCTCGGCATCGGTCAGCGTCTTGATGATGGCCTTGAGCTTCAGCCCGAGTTCGCGCACGGCGCGCAGTCGCCGGTGGCCGTAGGCGAGCTGGTACCGTTCCGGCGCGTTCGGATGCGGTCGGACCAGAACGGGCACCTGTTGCCCGGACCCGGCGATGCTCTGCATCAGCAGGCGGAACTCAGTATCGTCCTCGGGCGAGAGACGGTCAGGCAGGAAGGACGGATCGACCAACTCCGGATCAAGCTCAGCGATGGTGCCGCCGGCTTCCATGCGGGCTTTCATCTCCATTGCCTCGGCGGCCTCGTCGCGCAACCGGCCGAGGGCGAGCCCCATGGCGCGCACAGCGCCGGCCGGCACGCGTTGCGGCGCCGATGCCGTCGTTTCCGCCGCTTGCGGCTCGGGTGTGAGCAGGGCGCGGAGCGTATCCTTGCGTTTCATGCCACGGTCCTCCCCCAGGCGTTCAGGATCAGGCGCTCGATCTCGCCATTGACCGCGTCCAGTGCCTCGCTCGCGCGGTTATAGGTTTCGCGGGTGAAGTTCTGTGGGCCGACCTCATACAGGGTCTGCTTGGTCAGGCCCGCATCCGAGATCGCGGTCGATTTCACCATCGTGTTGGTCAGCACCCGTTCGCCGAACAGGCTGCGCAGGAAACCGACCACCTGGGTTTGCGGACCGTCCTGCGGCTCATAGCGGGTGACCAGATAGCGCAGGAAATCGTAGCGCAACGTACCGCCGGCCTCGCGGACGACGGAGAGCAGGTCGGAGGTCATCAGCAGGAACTGGCACATACTGGCGATGTCCAGCATCTGCGGATGCACGGTGATGATCAGGCCGGTGGCGGCGCAGAGCGCGCCGAGGGTCAGGAAGCCGAGTTGCGGCGGACAGTCGATGACGACGACATCGTAGGAATCGGCCACGGAGGCGAGCGCGTCGGCGATGCGGGCGAAGAACAGGGCATCGGTGCCGCGGGCGCGGGTGGCGAGCAGCCGTGGCGTGTCGTGCTCGAATTCGTGCAGTTCGAGATTGGCCGGTACCAGGTCGAGGCCTGCGAAATAGGTCGGCTTGATGATCTCGGCGAGCGGGCGGCGGCGGTCATCGTAGCGGATGGCGCCGTACAGCGTCTCGTTCTCGACCAGGTCGATCTCCGGCTGGTAGCCGAACAGGGCGGAGAGGCTGGCCTGTGGGTCGAGATCGATAACGAGCGTGCGATAGGCGTGCAGGGCCATGTACTGCGCCAGATGCGCGGCCGTGGTCGTCTTGCCGGAACCGCCCTTGAAATTGGCGACGGCGATGGTCTGCATGTGCTCGCTCGCCTGGCGCCGGGGCAGGTCGTGGCGACCCTTGGCGGCCAAATAGCGGCGCACCTCATGGATCTGGTCAAGCGAGTAGGAGCGGCGTCCCCCTGCCGTCTTTTCCGGCACGGGTCCCTCGCCGGCGAGCGAGAGCTGCCGCAGATAGGAATCGCTGATGCCGATCAGGCTGGCGGCTTCTCCGCTGTTGAAGCGCCGCAAGGTCTTCTTGGCAGCAGGGGGAAAGAGTCGGTTGCGGAGGAGGGAGAGCTGGCCGCTCAGTGTATGGGCGTCATCTCCGATGAGGCGGTCCAGCATCTCATCTGGCATGGCGCGCGTTTGTTCGACCTCTTCGAGCATCGACGCTTTCCTTCCGCAATGCGGGAAAATTCCGTCGCGACGGTCGCCTGCTGGATGGTCTCCGTCAAGCAAAAGCTGCGTTGACAGCTGTCAATGGCGGGGTATGCGTTGGAGCGGCAACACGCCGGACGTATTCAGGCTGCCGATCAGGGCGCGGCGGTTCGGATCTGCCCGGTGCGGCCCGGAAGTGGCCGAGCTTACGGGCCATTGACAGCTGTCAATGGCGGTGCGCCTTTCGCCTCGTCGCCTGTGCGTCAGCGAATTTCGTAACATCTTATGGTTGAGCGTGTCCGTGCGGAAACGCGGTCACATCGAGACAACCAGAAGGTCGTAATTGTTCAATCCCCCGGTGACGTGGCCCCTACCGCCGTGCGATAGGGCTACCCCTTTTTTTGTTCGCGCCCGGGCGCGCCAGACGCGAGCTTTGCAGGAGCCCTCTCATGAGCGATCGGTTGTCCCTGCCCAAGGACAAGATCAATGTCCTTCTCCTGGAAGGCATTAATGACAGTGCGGTCGATCTGTTTCGTGCCGCCGGCTACGCCTCGGTCACCCGCTTGACCAAGGCGCTCGGCGGTGACGAATTGACGGAGGCGCTCAAAGGCGTTCACGTCGTCGGCATCCGCAGCCGTACGCATCTCACCGAGGCCGTGTTTGAGGCGGCTGACCGGCTGATCGCCGTTGGCTGCTTCAGTGTCGGCACCAACCAGGTCGAACTCGATGCGGCGCGGCGGCGCGGCATCCCGGTGTTCAACGCGCCGTTCTCCAACACCCGGAGCGTCGCCGAACTCGTCATCGGCGAGATCGTTATGCTGTTCCGCCGCATCTTCCCGCGCTCGGTTTCGGCGCATGAGGGTGGTTGGGACAAGTCGGCGCAGGACAGCCAGGAGGTCCGTGGCAAGACCCTCGGCATCGTTGGCTACGGTAATATCGGCACCCAGCTTTCCACCCTGGCCGAGGCCATGGGCATGCGGGTGATCTTCTATGACATCGCCGACAGGCTCCGGCACGGCAACACCGAGCCGACCGCAAGCCTTGAGGAGTTGCTCGCCCAGAGCGACGTGGTCAGCCTGCATGTTCCCGAGACTCCCGCCACCGCCGGGATGATCGGGGAGGCCGAGATCCGCGCCATGAAGCTCGGCGCCTATCTCATCAACAATAGCCGCGGCACTGTGGTGGATATCGACGCCCTGGCCGCAGCACTCCGCGATGGCCATCTGCGCGGCGCTGCGGTGGACGTCTTCCCGGTCGAGCCAAGCTCGAACAACGAGCGCTTCACCTCCCCGCTGCAGGGCATTCCGAACGTCATCCTCACCCCGCATATCGGCGGCTCCACTGAGGAGGCGCAGGTGCGGATCGGCAGTGAGGTCGCGCGTAAGCTGGTCGACTACAGCGATGCCGGCACCACCATGGGGGCGGTGAATTTCCCGCAAGTGCAACTGCCGCCGAGCCTTGCCGGCGCGCGCTACATGCACGTGCACCGCAATGTTCCCGGCATTCTCGGCCGGCTCAACAACGTGTTCTCCAGCCGCGGGGTGAACATCACCGCGCAGTTCCTGCAGACCGATGGCGAGATCGGCTACGTGGTCATCGAGGCGGATACGCCGCAGGCTGATGATCAGGCGATCCTGGATGAGCTGCGTGCCCTGGAGGGGACGATCCGCGCCCGTCTGCTCTACGGCCGGGCGGCATAACCGCCCCGGCCCCGCGCCGCGGTTTTTCCCGACAGGGGCCAACGGTCATACCGGCCGTTGGCCCCTCTTTTTTTCCGGACAGGTTTTCGCCTTCGCCCGCACCACGCTGGTGGTGGGCAGGGGCATGCCGGACCTTACAGGGGCGGTTCCGGCTCCAGGTCCACGCTGACCGCGAGGCTATGTGTCCCGCCGCCAAGGATGATGCCGCGCAGCGGACTCACGTCGCTGTAATCCCGGCCCCAGCCGAGCACCACGTGTTCTTCCCGCACCACGAGGTCGTTGGTCGGGTCGAGATCCACCCAGCCGTGCTGGGGGCCGAGCCAGCAACTGACCCAGGCATGTGATTGATCGGTTCCTTGCCGTCGCTTCTTTCCCGGCGGCGGACGGGTGCGCAGATAGCCGGAGACATAGCGTGCCGGCAGCCCCAGGGCGCGCAAGGCGCAGATCATCAGATGCGAGAAATCCTGGCACACGCCCTCTCGCTGCTTCAGCACCCGGCTTACTGGCGTGACGAGGGTGGTGACGCCGGGGCGGAAGGTGAATTCGCGACGGATGCGGGTGTTCAGGTCGAGTAGCCCGGTGAGGATCGGCCGGCCCGGCGGAAAGGATGGCGCGGCATAAATGCCGGCGGCTGGCTCGGCTGGGAGCATCGGGCTGTCGAACACATATTCCGCCGCGCGCCAGGCTTCGTCCCGCCCGGCGCGGGCCAGCGCCGCCACCTCTTCCCAGGGGAGGGTCGCGTCCGCCGGCGGCGGGGTAGGGAAACACACATCAACCACGGCCTCGGCCGTCACCTCGAAGCTCTCATGCCTTACATCGAGGAACAGCCAAGTGACCTTGTTGCCGAAATGATCGATGCCCGGGCGCTGCCCGGCCGGTGCCGGATCGCAGTGCAGCCCGGCCGCCAGCACGCGCTGGAAAGGCAGGGGACGCGGCTCCAGGTGCAGCATGTGCGCTGCGAGATCGACCGCACTGCCGTAGGCGTAGCGGGTCGTGTGGCGGATGCGGAAGATCACGCCGCCCCCTTGATCCCGTTTGTATCGTTCATCCCGACGGTATGCGCTGTTGGCAGCACGGCGAAGAAGTGCCGGCTGATCTGGTCGGAGAGATCGGCGACCCCGGTCTCGATGGCGCGCAGGCGGGCCGGCAGGTGGGATGCCGCTTCCGCCTGCTCCGCCGCTTCCGACACGGTGCGCACGGCGGCGAGCGCCTCCTGCAGCAGCGCCTCAGCCTCGGCGACGAAGGGCAGATCCGTCTCTCCGGTCGCCTCGCGCAGCAGGTCGCGGATGGCGGTGAGCTGGAAGGCGAGGCCGCGCGGATTGCCCGGATCGGCGATGATCAGATCCAGCACCGGCGCCGGCTGCAACAGCGCCAGGTAGCGGGCGCGGTAGGTGATGGTGCTGTCGCAGAGTTCAAGCGCGAGCCGCAGGCCGGCCTCGATCCGGCCGGGATGCGTCGCCGCCCCAGGCTGCTCCAGCGCATGGGTGAGCGCGGCGGCGATAGTCTTCGCCCGTTCCATCCGGCGGCCGAGATCGAGGAACATGTGACCACCGCCGCGCACCATGTTCTCCGAGGCGAGGCCGGCGATGGTGGCGGCGAACTGGATCACACCGGTCATCGCGTGCGAGAATCGGTCCATGCCGGTGCCGTCGCGGCCGAACTGGGTCCGGCGCAGCGTGTCGGTCATCGCGCGCAGGGCGTGCGTCAGGGCGTTGTACATGTCGCCGGTCAGGCGGTCGCGCAGCAGGCTGGTGAGGCTGGCGATCCGTTCCAGCAGCGCCGCCATCCAGCCGCCATTACGTGAGGCGCGCATCAGCGCCTCGGTCAGCGCCCCGCCCGCGGCGCCGCAGGCATCCTCCTTGTCCAGCACACCGGCATGAGTCAGGCAGGTGACCAGAACGTCCAGTTCCGCCATCTCGCGCGGCAGCAGCGCCGCTTGGCTGAGCCGGACAACCAGGGCCCGTTGCAGGCGGGCCGCGCCTTCGAGCCGTTCCAGATAGCGGCCGAGCCAGAAGAAATTGTCGGCGACGCGGCTGGAGAGATCGCCCGGCGTGCGGCGGATCGCGACCGCCGGCAGGGGGCGTGGTCCGGGGCCAACAATCTCGGACCGTTCTTCGAGTATAACCCAGACATCCTTGGACAAGGCATAAGGCGGCAATTTTCCGGTCGGCACCTCTTCGTCCGAGAGCGTCCGGGCGAGGCCGCCCGGCATGGTACGCCAGACGGCGCCGTCGAAGACCAGGAACATGCGGAGCACCACGGGCCGGGGCTGGAGCCCTGCCGGGCCGACGCAGGGAGCGGCCGAGGGCGGCAGGGCGCGGCCAGCGGCGAAATCCCAGGAACGCTCCGCCAGTTGCGCGAGCAGCCCGGTGCGTGCTGCCGGGGTAAGCGAGGCGACCCGTATCGCCGCGGCGCCGTTATCCGTCACCCGGTGCAGCAGCCAGGCATCGGGATCGCTCGTTACCATCCGCCGGGCTTCTGGGTCGCCGAGCCACAGCGTCGGCACGCTCGGCAGCTTCAGCGTCTCGCCCAGTAGGCGCAGGCAGAGGGCCGGCAGGAAAGCGGCGAGCCCCGGCGCCTGCGCGAGGGCGGTACCGGGATCGTTGACGATGCGCACGGCGCCGCGCCGCGCCGCGTCCAGCAGCCCCGGCACGCCTGCGACATTGTGTGACGACAATTCGAGCGGGTCCACCGCCCGCCCTTCCACCCGGCGCAGCAGCACATCGACCGGTTGCAGCCCGCGCAACGTCTTGATGAACAGCGCGCCGCCGCGCGCTGTGAGGTCGCCACTCTCCACCAGCGCGCAGGACAGCTCGCGAGCGAGGATCACATGCTCGAACCACAGCCGGTCGCCTTGGCCCGGGGTCAATAGGGCGATGCCGGGGTTGCTGCGGCCGGGGGACGCCCCAGGAGGTAGGCCAGGGGGAGCCAGGTGTTGCAGCGCCTCCTGCCAGGCATCGAAGAAGGGGCGCAGTTCGGCGATGCCGAGCGGCGGGAACAGTTCCGGCAGCACGCGCGACATGACCCGCCGGTTCTCGAGCGCGTAGGCGGTGCCGTTCGCTTCCGCCGTGCGGTCCGCCAGTACATGCCATCGTCCGTCCGGAGCGCGGATCAGGTCGGCGGCATAGACGTGCAGCAATTGCTCCCGGCGGCCGTCCTCGCTCGTCCGGCATGGGCGCAGGAAGGCCGGGTTCGGATAGACCAGCGCCGGTGGCAGGGCGCCGGTCTCCAGCAGCGTTTGCGGACCATAGAGATCGGCGAGCACGGCTTCGAGCAGCCGCGCCCGCTGCGCGAGCCCTGCCTCCAGCGCTGCGAACTCGGTTCCGGAGAGCAGCAGTGGGATCGGGTCGCAGTTCCAGGCGGCGTGGGCGGCGCTTGGTAGCAGGCCGGTGACGCCGTCATCGGCGAAGGCGCGGTCCAGCCTGGCGGCGCGGTCCACGAGGCCGCTGGTGCCGAGCCCGGCCAGATTGCCGACCAGCCGGCGCCAATGCGGACGCAGGCCGCCGGCGCCGGTCACCATTTCGTCGATTGCCTGCGTCTCGATGGTCATGCGCCGTCAGCCCACCCGACGCAGGTCCAGCGTGCGTGGATGCTCGCGGGAAAGATGGGGTAAGGGCTCCGGCATCGGCCCTGGCGTATGGCCGAAGGGGAAGAAGCGGGCGCGCCGCCGGGCCTCCGCCTCGTTCGCATTCACCGGGAAGCGCTCGTAGTGGCGTCCACCCGGATGCGCGACGTGGTGGGAGAGCCCGCCCAGGCTGCGTCCGGTCCAGCGATCGTACACGTCGAGGGTCAGTGGAGTCTGTGCCGGGATGGTCGGGTGCAGCGCGCTCGGCGGGTTCCAGGCCTTGAAGCGGATGCCGCCGACATACTCGCCCGTCCGCTCCGTCGCGGTCAGCGGCACGGCGTGGCCGTTGCAGGCGAGGACGTACCGTTCCTCCACCCAGCCGGAGACCCGCGTCTGCAGGCGTTCGGTCGAACTGTCCACGTAGCGCACCGTTCCTCCCGCCGCCGGCTCCTCCCCCAGAACGTGCCAGGGTTCCAGGGCGTGCCGCAGTTCCAGATTTATCCCGCGCACCGTGATCTCGCCGATTTGTGGGAAGCGGAATTCGATGTGCGGCGCGAACCAGTCCGGGGCCAGCCGGAAGCCGAGGCTGGCCAGCTCGTCCAGGACATCCCTGAAATCCTGCTCAACATAATGCGGCAACATGAAGTCGTCGTGAATCCGGGTATTCCAGCGCACCAGCCGCCGTTCATAGGGGGATTGCCAGAAGGCGGCGATGGCCGAACGCATCAGGAGCATTTGCGCGAGCGACATGCGCGCGTCAGGCGGCATCTCCAAGGCCCGGAACTCGACCAAGCCGAGCCGGCCGGAGCTGCTCTCCGGGGCGTAGAGCTTGTCGATGCAGAACTCGGTCCGGTGCGTGTTGCCGGTCATGTCCGCGAGGATGTTGCGGAACAGCCGGTCCACGAGCCAGGGCGGTGTCTCCTTGAACGGGGAGATCTGGGCGAAAGCGGTCTCCAGCTCGGCAAGGCTGTCCTGCCGCGCCTCGTCCACCCGCGGATGCTGGCTCATCGGGCCGATGAACAGGCCACTGAACAGGTAGGAAAGGCTCGGATGGTTGTGCCAGAAGCCGAGCATCGACTTCAGCAGGTCCGGCCGGCGCAGGAACGGACTATCCTCCGGATGCGCGGCGCCCATCACCACATGATTGCCGCCGCCGGTGCCGATGTGGCGGCCGTCGAGCATGAATTTCTCGGTGGCGAGCCCGACCTGCCGTGCTTCCTCGTAGAGCTGGGTGGTGCGCTCCACCTGCTCCGCCCAGTTCGCCGCCGGGTGCACGTTGACCTCGATCACGCCCGGGTCCGGGGTGATGGAAAAATGGGTGAGTCGCGGATCGGAGGGCGGCTGGTAGCCTTCCAGCACGACCTGCCGGCCTTCCGCCGTGGCGGTCGCCTCGATGGCGGCGGCCAGTTCCAGCCAATCCTCGGCAGCGTAGAGGGGCGGGATGAAGATATGAATGATCCCGCCGCGCGACTCCACCGTCAGCGCCGTGCGCACGAGATCCGGCTCCTCGCGGCCGACCTCCGGGGTGATCTGCGGCACGATCTGCGGCCAGGGCGGGAAGGGGACGGCGCCGCGCCCCGTGGTATCGCGACGAAAGGTCTGGTGTGGCGGCAGATCCAGGCGCGGGGCGAAGGGATCGAGCGCCGTATCCACCTCGATCTTATCCGGGTCGGCCCAGGGCAGGCTTTCGAGCGGCAGGCGGAAGCCGATGGGGCTGTCGCCGGGAATCAGGAACAATACGCCCGGACGGAAGAACCACTTGCCGGATTGCCAGCGCCGCGTGCCGTCCTGCGCGACCCGGCGCAGCGGCAGCACGCTGCCGACCGGGGCGGCGAGACCCTGACCGAAGACGCGGGCGAGGCGGGCGCGCTCCAGCGGGTCGCGTAGCTTCGCGTCCTCGGTCAGCACGTTGGCCGGCAGCCGGTTCTCCCGCCAGAGGTAGTAATGGATGTCCTCATAGGCGGGGTTGATGAGGTCGGGCGACACTTGCAGCCGCTCGGCGAGCGCAGCGCAGAACTGGGCCGCGTCCTCCGCCGTCGCATTGCCGTGGTCATCATCCGAGGCGAGCAGGGCCTGATCCTGCCAGATCGGCTCGCCATCCCGCCGCCAATGGTTGTAGAGCGCCCAGCGCGGCAATTGCTCGCCGGGATAGTGCTTGCCGGCGACATGCTGCAACGCCGCGCCCGGCGACCAGAGCTTGCTCAGCCGCCGCAGCAGGCGGCCGGCATAGAGCCGCTTGGTCGGGCCGAGCGCGCCCGTGGTCCATTCCTCGCCATCCATATCGGTCGCCGAGACGAAGGTCGGCTCGCCGCCCATGGTCAGCCGCACCCGGCCTGCCTCCAGCGCCCGGTCCACCCGCGCGCCAGTCGCCAGGATGTCCTGCCATTGCCGCTCGGTGTAGGGCTTGGTGACGCGCGGCGTCTCCCGCACCCGGGTGACCGCCATGGTGAAATCGAATTCCGTCTCGGCCTCATCCAACGCACCGGAGATCGGCGCGGCGGAGCCGGGATCGGGGCTGCAGGCGAGCGGGATATGGCCTTCGCCGGCGAACAGGCCGGAGGTCGGGTCGAGGCCGATCCAGCCGGCGCCGGGCAGGTAGACCTCGGCCCAGGCGTGCAGGTCGGTGAAATCCGCCTCCGGTCCGGCGGGGCCGTCCAGCGGTTTCACGTCCGCCGTCAGCTGGATCAGGTAGCCGGAGACGAAGCGGGCGGCGAAGCCGAGCTGGCGCAGCACCTGCACGAGCAGCCAGGCGGAGTCACGGCAGGAGCCGCGGCCATTGCCGAGCGTTTCCTCCGGCGTCCAGACACCAGCTTCCATGCGCACGACATAGGCGATGCGCTCCTGTACGCGGCGGTTCAGATCCACCAGCATCGGCACGGTCCGCTGCTCGTCGCGCGGGATCTCGGCCAGGAGGGCGGAGAGCAGGGGGCCCGGCTCATCGAGGCGGCGGAACGGCGCCAATTCCTGCTCCAGCACCGGGTCGTAGGCGAAGGGCCAGGTTTCGGCCTCCGGCTCCAGGAAGAAGTCGAACGGGTTGATCGTCGCCATGTCGGCGACGAGATCGACAGTGACGTCGAAATGCGTCACCCGCTCGGGGAAGACCACGCGGGCGAGGAAATTGCCCTGCGGGTCCTGCTGCCAATTGATGAAATGCGGTTTTGGCGCGATCTCGAGCGCGTAGGAGACGATCGGTGTGCGGGCATGGGGCGTCGGCCGCAGGCGGATCGTCTGCGGCCCGAGCGCCACCGGACGGTCGTACTGGTAGGAGGTGCGGTGCGTCAGGGCAACGTGAAGCGGCATGGGAGCCTCAGAGCCTGGAGGGAGACGAAAGCCGGAAAGTAAACGAACCGAGCAAGAACGAGGCCGTTTCAGCGTCGGCGTATCTGACTGTCGCCACCGTACGGTAAAGTCCAGCCCCCTTGTTCGTCGGCGGCATGGGGCGCGAGGCCGGGTGGCGAGGGAAACACAGACGGGTGGAACCGGGATGAGGGCGCGCATTGTGCCTGTTCGGCTTGTCCGGGGTAGGGGAGAAGATGCGGCTCTTCAAGTGCCAGGCATGCGGGCTGCTTCTCTATTTCGAGAACACGCAGTGCGAACGCTGCGGCCGCATGCTCGGCTACCTGCCGGAGATGGGCACGCTCTCCGCGCTGGAGCCGGCAGGCACGGCCTGGACAGCGCTCGCTGCGCCGGGTGGGTTGCACCGCTTCTGTGCCAATGCCGCGCATGATGCGTGCAACTGGCTGGTGGCGGACAGGGCGGAGACCCCATTCTGCCGCGCCTGCCGGCACAACCGTATCATTCCCGACCTAACCCAGGACGATAATCTCACGCGGTGGCGCAAGGTGGAGGTGGCGAAACATCGGCTGTTCTTCAGCCTGCTGCGTCTGCGCCTGCCGCTTGCGACCCTGGCGGAAGACCCGGAACATGGCCTCGCCTTCGACATCCTGGCGGATCCGCCGGATGTGCGCGCGCCCAAGGTGATGACCGGCTACGGCAACGGCGTCATCACCATCGCGCTCAAGGAAAGCGACGATGCCGAGCGGGAGCGGATGCGGCAGGAGATGGATGAACCGTATCGTACTCTGCTCGGTCACTTCCGGCATGAGATCGGGCATCACTTCTGGGACCTGCTTGTGCGCGACGGTGGATATCTCGACGCGTTCCGGGCGCGTTTCGGCGATGAGCGGCAGGATTATGCCTGGGCGTTACAGAACCATTACAGGAAAGGGCCGCGACCAGGCTGGCGGGACTCGTTCGTCAGCGCTTATGCGAGCGTGCATCCTTGGGAGGATTTCGCCGAAACCTGGGCGCATTACCTGCATATCGTCGATACGCTGGAGGTGGCGAGCGCCTTCGGTGTGCGCGTGTATCCGCGTATCGCCGACAATCGCGATCTCAGCGCCGATCTTGCCTTTGATCCGTACCTGGCCGGATCGATCGAGCAGCTGGTCGAGGCGTGGCTGCCGCTGAGCTTCGCGGTCAACAGCATCAACCGCTCCATGGGACAGCCCGATCTCTATCCGTTCGTGTTGTCGCCGGCGACCATCGGGAAGCTCGGCTTCATCCACGCGGTGGTGCGTGGGTCGCGCCTCACACGCGGCATCAGCGGCCAGTTGGGCTAGATGACTCCGTGTGGTCGGGCAGGAGGCCGGGCCGATACGGCCCGAGGAAGAGGTCGCCGACGGCGTAGCGCAGCCGGTAGGTGATGCGGCGCTGCATCAGATGGTAGGCGCGGTCATGCAGCATGTGGCAGCGTTGGCACATGCTGCGCAGGTTGCGCAGCTTGTTGTTGCCCGGATCGTGGTCGAGATGCGCGGCGGCAAGCACGACCCGGGTGGTACGGATCTTGATCGCTTCCTCGAGGTCCGGCCAGCGGGCGCGACGGCCGCGCCTGTCCCGCCAAGTGCTCTGCACCGGATCGAACCAGCGGCCATCCGGCAGGCAACGGATCAGGGCGCGATGCGGCCGCCCGCATCCCTGGCAGACACCGCCGGCACGGCTGAAGCGGACCAGCCGGCTGATCTCGGGCCAGTTGGTCGGGTAACGGTCGCGCAGTTCAGGTCGGATAGGCATGCGCCGACATTATCCCGCAACCCGGCCGACAAGGCCAGAGGTGGTGGCGCATAAGTGTCAGAACATGCAGAAAATATTAGACGCGCCCCAGCCGGACGGCCGATCGATGCAGTAACGCTTTGATGATTTGTAGCGATCCGGATTGACGGTTCATGGAATTTGCTGCGAATGTGTCTCACAAAAAAGACAATATCAGGCGAAATGAGCTTGGCTCAGCGGCGCCTCCGTCACGGGGGCGGACGGCCTTGGTGACGAGATCAAGTATGGCATTCGCCGGTTGGTTCTGTTGCAAAATTTCAGGCTGGCTGTGGTCTGGGTATGATCGCCTTTAGCGAAGTGGGGGGATCGTGGCGGTGGAGACCTTCCAGGGGCGGCATTTCACGGGCGAGGTGATCCTCCGGGCTGTCCGCTGGTAACTGATGTTCCCGGTCAGCTACCGCGATCTCGAATTGATGCTGGCCGACAGCGGCGTCGCGGTTGATCATACGACCCTCTTTCGATGGATCCAGGCTTACGCGCCGGAACTGGAGAAGCGGATCCGGCCACATCTGCGCGTA
>DATJWY010000078.1:0-5154 GCA_035500775.1 Acetobacteraceae bacterium | reverse complement strand
GCTGCTGCTCGCTGGCCTGCTCGCGATGGCGCTCTGGGCCAATGCCGCGCTGGTGGCGCCGCTGAAGCGGCTCGGCGCGCAGGTGCGGCGCTGGCGCGCGATCGGCGTGTTCGAGCCGGTCAATCTCGGGGCGGTGCCGCGCGAGGTGCGGGAACTCTCCCGCTCCTTCGCTGATGCCACGGCGACGCTCGGCAGCCGCGAGGCGGAGCTGCGTGCGGCGCTGCGGCAGCAGGAATTGCTGATGCAGGAGATCCACCACCGGGTGAAGAACAACCTGCAGATCGTCGCATCGCTGCTCAACCTGCAGGCCGCCCGCATCCGCCAGCCCGCCGCGCGCGCCGAGTTTCAGTCGGCGCGTGACCGGGTGCGCGCCCTGGCGACGCTGCACCGGCATCTCTACGCGCAGGGCACGCTGCACACGATCAACATGCGCAGCTTCCTCACCGAGCTGTGCGGCCAGTTGTTCCAGGCGATGGGCGAGCGGGAGGGGCAGCGCATCCGGCTGGAGATCGAGGCCTCCGAGTTGCAGATGTCGAGCGATCAGGCGGTGCCGCTGGCCCTGATCGTCACCGAGGCGGTGAGCAACGCGATCAGATACGCCTTCCCGGATGGGCGGTGCGGCCATATCGCCGTGCGCCTGACGGCGACGCCAGACGAGGCGGAACTCGTGGTGCAGGATGACGGCGTCGGCATCCCCGCCGGCCGCGTCGAGACCGAGGCCGGGTTGCGGGACGGTCTTGGCCTCCGGCTCATTCGCGGCTTCGCCCGGCAGCTCGGGGCGATGCTCCGTGTCGAGGAAGGACTCGGCACGCGCTACGTGGTCCGCCTGCGGCTGCATCGCGAACACGACGCGTCCGATCCCCTCGGCGAGGCGCATCCCGGCGACGAAAGGCCAGGGGCTCCGTCCCTGGACCCCGCCAAAGGCTAAGCCTTTGGAATCCATTATTTAAAATATTGCGGGTCTGGGGGCGCTCGCCCCCAGCGGGTCCAGGGCGGAGCCCTGGCCTTACGCCTACGGGCAGCTCCCGCTTTTTTTCAGGGCCGGTCATCCGGGCATCCGTGGATCGGCCCTGTCATTCGCGGTGTTCTGACGTTAAATCCTTGGTTCCATGGAAGGCACGAACACGGCCGCGCGGGCCTGGACGCGGCAACAAACAAAGCTGGCGCGGCGCGGGGGGGCGCCCATCATCGCGCTCGGTCTCGCGGGCGTGGTCGCCGCCATCGGCCAGGCCTGGTGCGTCGCCGGCAGCCTGGGCGCCGGATTGCGGCCGGGCGGCGGCGGCGCGGTGCCGCTGCTGCTGGCCGGTTTCGCCGCGCTGGCCCTCTTGCGGGCCGGATTGCAGATCGCCTCCGAGCAGGCTTCCTTCCGCGCCGGGGCCGCGGCCCGCCGCCGCCTGCGCGCGGACGCGCTCGCCCGCCTGCTGCATGCCGGCCCGGTGCTGCTGCGCGGCCGCGCCTCGGGCGAACTCGCCGCGATCGTGATCGACCGGATCGAGGCGCTGGACGGGCTGTTCGCCCGCTGGGTGCCGACCTCGATGCTGGCCATCCTCGCGCCCGGCCTCGTCCTGCTCGCGGTGCTGGCGGTCGATCCGGTCGCCGGGGCGATCCTGTTCGGCGCCGGCTGCCTGGTGCCGTTTGGGCAGGCCGTGGCCGGGATCGGCGCCGCCGCCGCCTCGCGCCGGCAATTCGTCGCCCTGGCTCGGTTGCAGGCCCGGTTTCTCGATCGGGTGCGCGGCATCGCCACCATCGTGCTCGCCGGCCGCACCGAGGACGAGGCCCGGGCGCTGGGTGCCGCCGCCGACGAGTTGCGCCGCCGCACCATGCGGGTGCTGCGAGTCGCCTTCCTCTCCTCCGCCGTGATCGACGCCGCCCTGGCCCTGGCCCTGGTCGTCCTGGCGCTGCGCTACGGCCACGCCTTGCTCGACGGCTCGCTGCGCTCCCCGGCCACCGCGCTCTTCGTGCTGCTGCTGGTGCCGGAGTTCTTCGCGCCGCTGCGCGCCCTCGCGCTCGCCTATCAGGACCGGATGCACGCCGCCGCCGCCGCCGAGGCGCTGGTGGATCTGCCGCCCATGCCGCAGGCACCCGCCCCGCCGGTGCGCACCATCGAGGCGCGCGGCGTCACCGTCTGCTTCGAGGGGGTCAACCTGACCTGGGACAAGGCGCGCGGCCCGGCGCTCGACGGGCTGAGCTTCCTCGTGCCCGCGGGCGAGACGATGGTGCTGGCGGGGCCGTCCGGCGCCGGCAAATCGACGGTCATGGAGATCCTGCTCGGCTTCGCCCGCCCCGATTCCGGGCGGGTGACGCTGAACGGCAACGACATCACCAGCATCGTGCCGGATGCGCTCTCCCGCCTCACCGCCTGGATCGGCCAGCGCCCGATCCTGTTCGCCGGCACCATCCGCGAGAATATCCGCTTCGCCCGCCCGGATGCGCGCGAGGCCGAGGTGGAGGAGGCGGCGCGCCTCGCGCATGTCGATCAGTTCGCGCGCGATCTGCCGCAGGGGCTGGATACGCCGATCGGCGAGGGCGGCTACGGCCTCTCCGGCGGGCAGGCGCAGCGTGTTGCCATCGCCCGCGCCTTCCTCAAGAACGCGCCGCTGCTGCTGCTCGATGAGCCGACCTCGCATCTCGACCCGGCCACCGAGGCGGATGTGCTGGAAAGCCTGCGCCGGCTGGCGCTCGGGCGGACGGTGATCCTGGCGAGCCACTCCGCCGCGGCGCATGCCTTTGGCGGGCGGCGGCTGGATATCCGCGCCGGCCGCGCCGTCGCCGCGCGCGGCCCGGCCCAGGCGGCCAGCGGCGATTAAGCGGCCTCCGCCCGACCGTCACACGACAATGCATCCGGCGCCCGTGAACCCGAAGACCTGGAGCGAGAAGGGAAACCCATGCGGCCATTGCTGCGCATCCTGAGCCTTTGGCGCGGGCGTTCCGTCTGGCTCGTCTCCGGCATCCTGTTCTCGCTGGCGGCGCTCGCCGCGGGCATCGGCCTGATGACCCTCTCCGGCGCCTGGATCGCCGCCGTGGTGGCCGGGGGCAGCCTCGCCGCGCCCTTCCTGCTGCGGCTGTTCGGCTCGGCGCGCGCGGTGCTGCGCTATCTGGAGCGGCTGGTGACGCATGCCGCCACCTTCCGGGCGCTGGCCGATCTGCGCGTCTGGTTCTTCCGCGGCCTCGCGGCCCGGGCGGCGGGCGGGCTCGGCTTCCGCCATGCCGGCGACGTGCTCGCGCGCCTGGTCGGTGATGTGGAGGCGCTGGACGGCCTCTATCTGCGCATCCTGGTGCCGCTGGCCGGCGCGCTGCTGCTGCTGCCGACGGTTCCCTGGCTGATCGGCCGGCGCGAACCGAGGCTCGCGGTCGCGGTCGGCGTGTTGTTCGCCGCCGCCGTGCTGGTGCTGCCGGCGCTGGCGGCGCGGATGGCGTCCGGCGCCGGCCATCGTCTCGCGGAGGCCTCGGCCGGACTGCGCATCACCGTGCTTGACGCGCTGACCGGCCTGCGCGAGGTCCGTGCCTTCGGCGCCGAGGGGCGGATGCTCGCCGCGGCGGAGGCGCGTGAGGCGACCTTGCTCACGGCCCAGGGGGATCTCGCCCGGCGGGGCGCGTTCGCCGGCGGCGCCAGCTTCCTGTGCGCCCAGGCGGCGGTGCTCGCAGTGCTGATCGCGGCGCCCGCGCATCCGGCGGAGGCGGTCGCGGCGGCGTTCCTGGTGGTTGCCGCCTTCGAGGCGGTGGGCGGGCTGACCCGTGCGGGCGTGCTCGCCGGCCAGGCCAGCGCCGCGGCGACGCGGGTGTTGCAGGCGGCGGAGGACGACCCCATCCTGCCCGAGCCGGCGCGGCCGGCGCCGCTGCCGAAGGATTGTTCCCTGCGCTTCGAGGGCGTGCATTTCCGCTGGCGGCCGGATCGTCCGCCGGTGTTCGACGGACTGACCCTGGAGGTGCCGCAGGGCGCGCGGGTCGCGGTGCTCGGCCCGTCCGGCGCGGGTAAATCAACGCTCTCGGCGCTGGCGCTGAAGGTCGCGGTGCCGCAGGCAGGGCGAGTGCTGCTCGGCGGCACGGACATCGCCTCCCTGACCACCAATGCGGTGCGGACGCGCTTCGCTTGGCTCAGCCAGACCACGCATCTGTTCGATGACACCATCCGCGCCAACCTGCTGCTCGGCCGGCCGGAGGCGACGGAGGAAGAGCTTTGGCAGGCGCTTGACCACGCCGCCATCGGCGACATGGTGCGCGGCCTGCCGGACGGGCTGGATACCTGGCTCGGCGAGGGCGGGGCGCGGGTTTCGGGCGGGCAGGGGCGGCGGCTGGCGCTCGCCCGCGCCTTGCTCTCGCGCGCCCCGATCCTGATCCTGGACGAGCCCTGCGCCGGGCTGGACGCCGATACCGAACGCGCCTTCCTGGCCACGATGAACGACGCGGCGGAAGGGCGCACGGTGATCCTGATCGCGCACCGGCTGACGGGGGCGGAGCGGTTGGATCGGATCTACCGCATCTCGGCGGGGCACGCGGTCGCGGCGGCGGCCTGAGGGGGGCGCCGTGGCAGGGAAGGCCAGGGGCTTCGCTCCTGGACCCCACCAAAGGCGAAGCCTTTGGAATCCTTTTGTTTTTTTGACTGAGTCTGTCGGCTGACGCCGACAGAAAAAACAGATGGTTTCCAAAGGCCAATGGCCTTTGGCGGGTCGAGGGCAGAACCCTCGCCTTGTCTTTGAATGCCTTATCCTGCCGCTTATCAGGCGTTCCCGGCTTCGCCGCTTAGGGGAACCAATCCCCCTTGAGCGCCCCCCCCGGCGGCGACTTCCCGACAAGCGCGCGATCCCCAAGGAACTCGCGCAGCGCCGCTTCGCCGCGCGGCTTCTCTCCGGGCTTCAGCGCCAGCCCGTCCGCGAGCGTGAACACCCGCGCGTCCATCAGCCCGCCATCGGCGTATTTCTGCAGCATCACCCCGGCGCCGCGCGCCATGTCCTGCACCTGATCCAGCGGGAAGATCAGCAGCTTGCGCGCTCCGCCGAGGACCGCCACGCGGTCGCCCTCCGCCGGGATGCAGAGCTTCGCCTCCTCGGACGGCTTGAGGTTGAGCACCTGCTTGCCGGTGCGCTTCTCCGCCAGCAGATCGGCCCCGCGCACGAGGAAGCCGCGGCCGCTGGTGGAGGCCACCAGGTAGCGCGC
>DATJWY010000077.1:0-4513 GCA_035500775.1 Acetobacteraceae bacterium | reverse complement strand
TGATTGACCTTTTCAGCGAAGCAGCGGGGCTCTGCCCCGCGCCCTGTCACGCGCAGGCGTGCCTTCGCACGACGGGGGCAGCCCCTCCGCGGCCATTCCATCGGCCGTTCCGGCCGCTGGAACCTTGGGCCGCTCCGCCCTCCAGACCCGCACAAGTTTGGAATCATTAATGAAAAGGGGTCTGGGGCCAATGGCCCCAGCGGGTCCAGGGCGGAGCCCTGGCCTTTTTCTCGATCGGTCAAGACTTACGACGGTTAGTAAAAAGAGGGCCATGCCCCCCTTCAGCGCCCATGACCGGGGCAGGGGGGATCACCAAGGCCGCCCCAACATCCGGGGCATTGCAACCCTTGGTTAAGCCCCGTCGCCCAAAGTCTTAAACACACGATTGAATGCGAACCGGTCGCAAGGGCCGGTCCGCGCCGGATGTGCCCCGCCAAGGGGCGTGCCTGGGCAGGAGGCAGATGGATGACGCCAACCTTTCTCGGACGTATCGGACCCTGGCTCGCGGCGGCCCTCGCCAGGCCCGGCGCCGTCAACGCCCTGTCCGCCGTCGCGAACCCTCCGCCGTGCCCGTCCACCTGCGATGCCGCTTCCTGTCCCGCCCTGCTGGGCGCCGATGCCTCGGGCACCCCGCCGCCCTGCGCCGCCGCGTCCGCCGCCCCCGAATCCGCCGCCGTCCCGTCCCCGGACACGCCCGGCCGCGGCGGCGCGTGGCATGGCGCCGTCTTCCTGCTCGCTTTCGTCGCCGCCCTGGCGCTGCCATGCCCCGTCGGCCGCGCCGCCAGCCCCACCGCCACCGCCCGCCTCGCCCATCCGCTCGCCGGCGCGGCCTCCCTTGCCGCCGCCGCCCTTTTCGCCGCGCATCTGACCGAGCGCCGCCGTGACGCCGCCGCCCGCCGCGAGGCCGAGATCCTGCACCGCCTCGCCGACGCCGCCGCCGAGGGCATGATGATCCACGACAACGGCGTCATCCTCCACGTCAACCAGGCGCTCGCCGGCCTGCTCGGCCTCCCGGCCGGGTGGCTGATCGGCCACGACATCTCCGTCATGTCCGCGCCCTGCTCCCAGCCGCTCATCTGCCAGCGCCGGCGGATGCCGGAGCGCCTGCTCGCCCCGCATGACCATCGCGCCGAGATCACCCTGCTCGGCGCCGGCGGCCGCACGGTCCCGGCCGAGATCGTCTCCCACCCGATCGAGTTCCGCGGCCGCCCCGCCGTGCTGGTCACGCTGCGCGACCTCTCGGAGAGCAAGGCCGCCATCGCCCGCATCGAATACCTGGCGCGGCACGACCCGCTCACCGGCCTGCCGAATCGCAGCCTGTTCACCGGGCGGCTGAACGAGGCGCTGGCCACCCTCCCGCCGGGCGGTCGCCTCGCCCTGTTGCAGTTCAATGTCGATCGCTTCAAGGCGTTCAACGAGCTGTACGGCCCCGGCGTGGCGGACGCCTTGCTGGCCGGGCTCGGCGAGCGGCTGCGCGGCGCGGTGCGCGGCCGGGATTGCGTCGCCCGGCTCGGCGGCGACGAGTTCGGCGTCATGCTCGACCTGCCCGAGCCTGCCGCCCACCCGGACGAGATCGCCCGCCGCCTCGCCGCCCGCCTCGCCGAGAAGTTGCCGGTCGAGGGGCGCATGGTGGAGCCGAGCCTCAGCATCGGCCTCGCCCTCTACCCGGCCGATGCCGGCTGCGCCGACGAATTGGTGCTCGCCGCCACCGCCGCGCTGCGCCGCGCCACGGAGGACGGCGGCAACCGCGTCTGCTGCTTCGACCGCGCGCTGGACGCGCCGCGTCAAGCCGGGCGCGTCAGCCTCGTCGCGCTGGAGCAGGATCTCCGCCACGCCATCGCGCGCAACGAATTGTCGCTCGCCTACCAGCCGATCTTCGACTGCGCGGGCGGCGCCATCGAGGGGTTCGAGGCGCTGCTGCGCTGGACGCACCCGGAGCGCGGCCCGGTCTCGCCCGCGGTGTTCATCCCCGCCGCCGAGCATGCCGGGCTGATCGAGGGCATCGGCGAATGGGTGCTCCGCACCGCCTGCGCCGAGGCCGTCACCTGGCCCGACTCCTGCAACATCGCGATCAACCTCTCGCCGTTGCAGTTCCGCAACCCGTGCCTGCCGGCATTGATCGCCGCCATCCTGAAGGAAACCGGCCTCAACCCGGAGCGTCTGGATCTGGAGGTGACGGAGGGCGTGCTGATCGAGGATGCCGACCGCGCCCTCGCCATGCTGCAAGCGATGCGCGCCCAGGGGGTGCGGCTGTCGCTCGACGATTTCGGCTCCGGCTATTCCAGCCTGAGCTATCTCAGCCGTTTCCCCTTCGACACGTTGAAGATCGATCGTTCCTTCGTGCAGGCGGTGAATGACGGGCCGGAGGCGGCGGCGATCGTCCGTGCCATGATCGGCCTCGGGCAGACGCTGCGCCGGCAGGTCGTGGCCGAAGGCGTGGAAACCGAGGCGCAACGCGAGCATCTGCGCCGCTACAACTGCGACAAGGTGCAAGGCTTCCTGCTCGGCCGGCCAATGACGGGCGCGGCGGCGGCAAGGCTGCTCGCCGGCGCCGCGTCCTGATCGTCACCGCGTCCTGATCGTCACCGCGCCCTGATCGTCCCTGCGTCCTGATCGTCCCTGCGCGGATCACGCTGTTTTTGTCGTGCCTTGGCCTCCCGCGCGGGGGCGCCGGAAAATGTAATGCCGCCGCGTAACAAAACGGATCAGTGTTCAGCGCGGTCGATTGGTGAGGCCGCTCATCTGGCCAAGGTCCGCGGAACACTCTCGCCGACGACCAAGGGGGCGTCCCATGCGCGTCACGAACCTGCGGCTTTTATCGCTTGCCGGTTTCCTGTTCGCGGCGTTTCTCGCCTCACCCCGCACCGCCGAGGCCGTGCCGAGTTTCGCCGCTCGGACCGGGCAGCCTTGCAGTTCATGTCATATTGGCGCCTTCGGGCCGCAACTCACCCCGTTCGGCCGCGCCTTCAAGATCGGGGGCTACACGTTACAGGGCGGTGACGGCATCGCGTCGAAGATCCCCCTGTCGGCGATGGTCCTCGGCTCGTTCAATAACACGCAGGCCGACTACCCCGACGGTACCGTGCCGCGCGATTTCAAGGCGAACAACAATTTCGCCCTTGATCAGGTCAGCGTTTTCCTGGCCGGCCGCGCCACGGACTGGGCCGGCGGCTTCGCACAGGGAACCTATTCCGGTATCGACCGCGCATATTATCTCGACAATGTGGATCTGCGCCCGTACACGACGACCTTCGACATGAAGGACGCGGATCTGCGCGTCGGCATCACGGTCAATAACAACCCGACCGTGCAGGACCCGTTCAATACGACCTTCGCCTGGGGCTACCCCTACGTCCTCTCCGGCATCGCGCCGCAGCAGGCCGCGCAACCGGTCCTCGCCGGCGGGTTCTCCGGAAACTCGGTCGGCGTCACCGCCTATGCGTGGTACGACAGCAGCCTTTATTTCGAGGCCGGCGCCTACTCCACGCTCGATGGCGACGCGCTCTCGCATCTCGGCACATTCTACGGTCCGGGCAGCACACGCTCGCTCTCCCCGTATGTGCGCGGCGCCTATGAGTGGAACTGGAACGCTCAGTCGGCGCATGTCGGCGCGCTGTTCATGCACGCCGGCGCGGACCCCGTGGTTTCTGGACGCACGACCGACGGATCGAACGGCAGCGACAGTTACACCGACTATGCGATCGACGGCGGCTACCAGTTCTTCGGCGAGGGCACGCACACGATCTCGCTTGACGGGATCTATGTGCATGAGGACCGCAAGCTGAACGGCACGACAACGGCCTTCAACCTCGGGAACGGCACGCAATACGGGCCCAATGCCAATCTCGACCAGCTGCGGCTCACGGCGTCCTACTGGTATCAGAACACCTACGGCCTGACCGTTGCCTGGCAGGACACATGGGGCACGAGCACGCCGGCGCTTTATATGCCGGGGCCGGTCACCGGCAGCGCCAACGGCAAGCCGGACACGAATGATTTCACCTTCGAGGCCGACTGGGTGCCGTTCGGCAAACAGGATTCCTGGGGGGCGCCGTTCGCCAACCTCAAGCTCGGAATCCAGTATGTCGTCTATACGAAATTCAACGGCGGCGGCCAAAACTACGACGGCTTCGGGCGCAACGCGGCGGATAACAACACGCTCTATACGTTCGCCTGACTGGCGTTCTGATCGGCTTTGCGTCTGGGGCAAGGCAAGGCAAGGCAAGGCAAGGCAAGGGGCTCTGCCCCTCGACCCCACTGGGGCCTTGAGGCCCCAGACCCCCAATACTTAAAAGCAGTGGATTCCAAAGATACTGTGTCTCCGGTCAAGCCGGTGGTTCAATGGCCCGCCTGCGCCGGACTCTTGGCGGTCGCTCCGGCGGGCCATTGAACCACCGGCAGCGGTGCGGGTCGCGTCGAGGCATGAGACTGATGGTCATGTCGTGGCGTCGGCTTCGAACGGCTTTTGGGTGCGGATGACGGCGTGAGCCAGCACCAATAGTTTGCGGGCCAC
>DATJWY010000076.1:0-4377 GCA_035500775.1 Acetobacteraceae bacterium | reverse complement strand
ATGTGCTGGAAGAGGCCTTTTCCTGGCACAGCCGCCACGCGAAGACCAAGACGATGCTGCGGGAAGGCAAGGCCTGAGGATCGCCGCCGGGTTCCTGTCCTGGCGGGCTGGGATTAAGTAAGGCCAGGGGCGCCGCCCCTGAACCCCGTCACGCGAAGGCGTGCCTGCGCACGACGGGGCCGTACGGCCCCGGACCCCGATCCGTTTTGAAAAGCTGTTGTTGCTATCGGCGAAGTAGGGAAACGAAAAGGGGTCTGGGGCCAATGGCCCCAGTGGGGTCGAGGGGCAAAGCCCCTCGCCTTCCCTCAGTTCGTCGCCGGCGCCCCCGCCGCGACGAATTCCGGCGCCACCAGCGTCGGGTAATCCGCCTTCATCGAGATCTTGCCGACGCTGCCCCAGATGTCATTGGCGAGCCCGATGGTTTCGGCGATCGGGCCCGGCTTCTGCGGCGAGCCGAAATAGGCGATGTTCATCGGCCGGTCGTAGAAGCGCACGCCCTTCATCGCCTGGGCGATATCCTCGGGTTTGGAGAGATAGCCGCCGACGCCCTTGGCCATGATCTCATAGGCCTTGTCGCGGTTGCTCTTGATGTAGTCGAGCGCCTTGTAATAGCCGGTGACCAGCGCCTTCACGTCCTCCGGGTGCTTCTCGATCACGCTGCAGCTCAGTTCCACCATATCGACGATGATGCCGGGCGCGGAGGAGCTGTCGACCAGCACCTTGCCGGCATTATGGGTGCGCACGAAGGTGATGTTCGGCTCCCAGGTGACGGCGACCGGTACGCGGCCGGCGATGAAGGCCGCCGAGGCGTCATCCGCCGTCATGTTGGAGAGGGTGACGTCGGCCTGGCTCAGGCCTTCCTTCTTCAGCAGGTAATCGAGGAAGAACTGCGAGGTGCTGCCCTCGTTCAGGGCGATGGTCCTGCCCTTCAGATCCTTGATGCCGGTGATCTCCGGCTTGGCGACGATGCCGTCGCCGCCATGGCTCTCATCGAGCGCGACCACCGCCTTGAAGCAGAATTCCGGCTTGCGGTAGGCGAGCAGGTCATCGACCGTGGTGGCGCCGCCATCCATGTGCCCCGCGGCCTGGGCGGCGAAACTGTCGCCCTGCTCCTCATTCACCGGCAGATCGACGGTGAGGCCGAGTTCCTTGAAGTAGCCGAGATCGCGCGCGAGATAGAGCGGCCCGTAGCCGACCCAGGTGGTGTGGCCGATCGAGATCTCGCCGGCCGCCGCGGGCGCCGCCATCCCGAACCATGAAGCGAGCAGCGCCGCGCCGCAAAGCAGGCCGGTGCGAAGGGTCGTCATGCGAAAAAGCTCCTTGCGTAGTCGGTCTCAGGGTTGCGGGAAGGCGCATTGCGCCACCGGAAAGGCCTCGGCGGCGGCGGCCACCGGAGCCGGCGCCGGTGCCGGATGCTCGTCATCCATCTCGTCATGCAGCAGCCGCAGGATCTCGCGTTTGACGGCGATGAATTCCGGGTCCATCACTATGTCCAGCGAGCGCGGGCGCGGGATCGGCACCACAATCTCCTGCTTGATCCGCCCCGGCCGCGCGCTCATGACGAAGACGCGGTCGGCGAGCAGCACCGCCTCGTCGATATCATGCGTCACGAACAGGATCGTTTTGTGCGTATGCTCCCAGACCTGGAGCAGCAGCTTCTGCATGCTGGAGCGGGTCTGGCTGTCGAGCGCGCCGAACGGCTCGTCCATCAGAAGGATCTGCGGATCATTGGCCATCGCCCGGGCGATGGCGACGCGCTGCTTCATGCCGCCGGAAAGCTGCTTCGGGTAATGCCCGGCGAACTGGTGGAGGCCGACCTCGGCGAGATAATAATCGACGATCCGCTTCTGCTCGGCCGCCGGCACGCGGCGGCGCTTGAGGCCGAAGGCGACGTTCTCGTGCACGGTGAGCCAGGGAAACAGGGTGTAGGCCTGGAACACCATGCCGCGATCCGCGCCCGGCGCGTGCACCGGCACGCCATTCAGCCGGATCTGCCCCCCGGACGGATGCTGCAACCCGGCGGTCAGATAAAGCAGGCTCGACTTGCCGCAACCGGACGGGCCGACGATGACGGCGAACTCCCCGTCGCGCACGTCCAGCGAAACCGAGTCGAGCGCGGTGACGCTCTTGCCCGCGCCGCCATAGCGCAGGGTGACGTTGTTCACGCGGAGCTTCGGCACGGCCTGCGCCGGGGCGCATCCGGGCGCGGCTTGCGCCGTGACGGAAGCCGGGACGGCCTCACTCATTGCGCCCATGACACGAACCTCGCTCTGATGAACCGGAAGGCCAGGTCGGTGACCAGGCCGAGCAGGCCAATGACGGCGATAGCCAGGAAGATCGTATCGACCTGGAAACCGCGCATCGCCTTGAGGCTGATGTAGCCAAGCCCGGCCGACGCCCCGACCATCTCGGCGACGACGAGATAGGTCCAGGCCCAGGCCATGGTGACGCGGAGCGTGTCGATGATCCCCGGCTTGGCGGCCGGCGCGAGCACATGCAGCAGCACATCCCGCCGCGACGCGCCGAGCGTGTAGGAGGCATTGAGCAGATCGTCCGGAACGTTGCGGACGACATCGGCGATCATCACCAATTGCTGGAAGAAGGTGCCGAAGAAGATCACCGCCACGCGCTGGTCGAGGCCGATGCCGATCCAGAGGATGAACAGCGGCACGAAGGACGTGACCGGCAAATAACGGATAAAATTCACCAGCGGCTCGATCGCCGCCTGCACCACGCGGAACGTGCCGAGCAGCAGGCCGAGCGGCACGGCGATCACCGAGGAGATGACGAAGCCGATCAGCACCACCTCGACGCTGGCACAGGTGTTTTCGAGCAGCGTGCCATCCGCCGCCAGGGCCAGGGCGCGCTGCACCACGGCGCCCGGCGTCGGCAGGAACAGCGGCGACATCAGCCCGCCATAGGTCGCGTAGGACCAGAAGGCGAGGATGCCGAGCCATACCGCGCCGGTGATGCCGATGACGAGCGTCCGGGGAATGGCGGCGCGTGGGGAGAGGCAGGCCGACAGGATGGAAGGTCGGCCAGCCGCCTCGGCATCCGCCGCGGGCGCCAGGCTCTCGGCCAAGGTAGAGGCATTCATCGTCGAAGCGCCTCCGCTTTCGTCAGGCAGCAAGCGAAACGAGCCGGGCGCTGGATTGGCCCCGCTCTGTGCCTAAACCTTAGCCATTTGGTCGCGCCGAGAAAAGGAATTAATTGATCGAGCGATTGAAAAAATGCTTTCCTGGAGCAGACGCGGGAGGTCACGATACGAATCAGGCCATATCAGCCCGATAAATATGCTGATGATTAATATATCAGCAGATATACCACGCGCCGCGCACCGTGCGCCAGACCTGGGAAGGCCGGCGCACGGGCCTATGCTCCAGGCGCCAGGGAGCCAGTCTTCGTTTCGCGCGTTCCCCAACCAGCCCATGCGAACCGATACGAACCGGCGTCCCCTGGAAGCACCATCGGTTCAGAGGGAACGCCCTGAACCGCTCAAGGGGCTCACGCAAACAACAGGCCAAGCCCCTGATCGGGGTTTCCCCCCGCACCGGTCAGGGTCCGGCGGCGGCGGAAGGCGCGGGTGCGGGAGATGAAACAGGACGAACTCAGGACGTCCCTCCGCAAGCCGCCCGGCCGGCCGCGCAACAGCGCCGGCACCGCCGAATTGCTGGTCCGCGCGGCGCTCGATCTCTTCGCCGGGCAGAACTATGCCAGCGTCACCATCAAGGATATCGCTCAGGCAACGGGCGTTAACGCCTCGTTGATCTACTATTACTTCGGCAGCAAGGAGGGGTTGTTCCTGGAAGTGGTGGAATCCACCGCGCTGCGCGCCTTCGAGTCCTTCGACGCGATCCGCAAGGACGGCATCTCCCCGGAGGAAACCGTATCCCTCTGGATCGAGAACCACATCCTGCAATTCCCGCTGATGCAGAAGCTGATCAAGATCAGCATCGACTACGCCACCACGCATGATCGCTCGGCGCGCATCGACCTCGCCATCCGCAAATTCTACGACATCGAGGCCAAGGTGCTCGGCGAGGCGCTGCGCGACGGCATCGCCCGCGGCGTGTTCGCCCCGGTGGACGTGGACCACATGACCACCTTCATCTCCACCTTCCTCGATGGCGTGCTGGTGCGCGCGGTCATGTTCCCGGCATTCGACGCGCGCTCGGCGATCCAGGATCTGCGCGGCTTCGTGCTGGCGCAGCTGGTCATGGCCAAATGACGGCCCGTGGCAGTGATTCCAAACTTATGCCAACCGCCTTATTGATTGACCTGCCCGGAAGGCCAGGGGCTTTGCCCCTGGACCCCACTGGGGCCATTGGCCCCAGACCCCGTTTCATTAACTTGTGCGGGTCTGGGGGCGCTGCCCCC
>DATJWY010000075.1:0-8629 GCA_035500775.1 Acetobacteraceae bacterium | reverse complement strand
CGCCGACAGCCTTGCCTTCGATTTCCACAAATGGGCGCAGGTGCCGTACGACGCCGGCTGCGTGCTGGTGCGCGATCCGGCGGCGCAGCTCGCGACCTTCGCGCAGAATCTGGATTATCTGCGGCGGGAGGAGCGGGGGCTCGCCGGCGGCGACATCTGGCCCTGCGATCTCGGCCCCGATCTCTCGCGCGGGTTCCGGGCGCTGAAAGTGTGGATGACGCTGAAGGCCTATGGGCGGCCGGGTCTCGCGGAGGTGGTCGAGACGTGTTGCGACGTCGCCCGGCATCTGGAGGCGCGGGTGCGCGCCGAGCCGGAACTGGAACTGCTGGCGCCGGCGACACTGAACATCGTCTGCTTCCGGGTGCGGGCCAGCGCGGAAGAGGCGGATCGGTTCAACCGCGAGATCGTCGCTGATTTGCAGGAATCGGGCATCGCCGCGCCGTCAACCACGGTGCTGGGCGGGCGGCTGGCGATCCGGGCGGCGATCGTCAATCACCGGGCGCGGCGTGAGGACGCGGATGTGCTGGTTGAGGGCGTGCTCGCCATGGTACGGGCACGGCGGGAAGGCCAGGGCTCTGCCCTGGACCCGCTGGGGCCTTGAGGCCCCAGACCCCCGATCACTTAAGTAATGGATTCCAAAGGCTAAGCCTTTGGCGGAGCCCCTGGCCTTTGGTGTCACTCTATTTCCTGCAGGCGCGCGAGCAGGAAGTCGCGGAACACGGCGACGCGCTTCGAATTCCGCAGCTCTTCCGGATAGACGAAGTAGGCGTCGATGGTCGGCGCCTTGATGTCCGGCAGCAGCCGGACCAGGCCGTGCAGCTCATGCAGCATCCAGCTCGGCAACGCGCCGATGCCGAGCCCGGCCTGGATGGCGAGCGCCATGGCGGAGAGGTTGTTGACCTCGAGCAGCGGCCGGCGCGGCTGGCCGGGTTTGCGGCCGATCTCGGCCAGCCAGTTGACCTCGGGCACCGGCGGATGGTGCGTCCCGAACAGGATCAGCTTGTGCTTGTCCAGATCCTCCACACGCTGCGGCGCGCCATGGTCCTGGATGTAGTGCGGCGAGGCGAAGACGTGCCACTCGATTTCCATCAGATGGCGCTGGATCAGGTCCGGCTGCTTCGGCGGGTGCATCCGGATGGCGACATCGGCCTCGCGCATGGCGAGATCGAGATCCGCGTCGTCGAGGATCAGGGTGATCGCCACATCCGGGTACATGTCGAGGAAGGGCTGCAGCCGCGGGGCCAGCCACGACCCGCCGAACCCGACCGTGGTCGTCACCTTCAGCTTGCCGGCGGGCTTTTCCTTGCTTTCGGCGAGCAGCGCCTCGGTCATCGCCAGCTTGGCGAAGACCTCGCGCACGGTGCGGTTCAGGCTTTCGCCCTGCTCGGTGAGAATCAGGCCACGGGCATGGCGGTGGAAGAGAGGCACCTGCAGGGCCTCCTCCAGCGCCGAGATCTGCCGGGAAACGGCCGATTGGCTCAGGTTCAGCGTATCGCCGGCATGCGTGAAGCTGCCCGCCTCCGCCACGGCATGGAAGACGCGCAGCTTATCCCAGTCCATTCGTCAGGAATCTCCTACCCGTGCGGATGCACGCGGTTCTCGAGTGCTCCCAGTATCAAGAGAGGCGTCATGCCGGGGACAAGACGCCTCTCCGCTCACTCTGCCGCCAGATGCGCCATTTCCGGCTGCTCTGTCAGCCATCGCTCTGCGTCCAGCGCCGCCATGCAGCCCGTGCCGGCCGCCGTTACCGCCTGACGATAGATCCGATCCTGCACGTCGCCGGCCGCGAACACGCCCGCAATCGAGGTCCTGGTCGTGCCTGGCGCCGTAACCACATAGCCCTCCGCGTCCAGATCGACCTGCCCCCGGAATACCTCAGTATTCGGCGTGTGGCCAATGGCGACAAAGACGCCATCCACGGCGAGGCGCGTGGTTTCGCCGCTCTGGATGTCGCGGAGGACAATCCCATCCACCGTCGGCGGGGTGCCGGACCCGGTGATGTCCTCCACCACGCTGTTCCACACCACGCTGACCTTCGGGTGCTCCAACAGGCGGCGCTGCAGGATTTTTTCCGCCCGCAGGCTGTCGCGACGATGGATCAGCGTCACATGATCGGCGTGGTGGGTGAGGTAGAGCGCTTCCTCCACCGCCGTATTGCCGCCGCCGACCACGGCGACCCGCTTGCCGCGATAGAAGAAGCCGTCGCACGTCGCGCAGGCGGAGACGCCGGCACCGCGCAGCGCGGTCTCCGAAGGCAGTCCGAGCCAGCGCGCCTGCGCGCCGGTCGCGATGATGATGCTGTCGGCGAGATAGATGTCGCCCGAGTCGCCGACGCAGAGGAAGGGGCGCTGGCGGAAATCGACTTCCGTGATGATGTCCTGCACGATGTGCGTGCCGACATGCTCGGCCTGACGCCCCATCTGCTCCATCAGCCACGGGCCCTGGATCACCTCGGCAAAGCCCGGATAGTTCTCAACGTCCGTGGTGATCATCAACTGGCCACCGGGTTGCAGCCCCGCCACGAGCATGGGCTGCAGATTGGCCCGCGCTGTGTAGATGGCGGCAGCATACCCGGCGGGGCCCGCTCCGATGATCAGGACGCGGGTGCGGTGGGTCAGGGACATTTATGATCAAGCCTTCAACAGTCTGGGAACATATCGGTTATGGTCGCGCCGAGGCAAGCTAAGCACCCGCCTTGGGGTTGGCCGCAAGCGTATGGCGGGTATTGAAATATAATTTCCTCAAGTCCATAGGATGTCGCCATCCTTGCGGGCAATGGGCGAGTGCATGAACGCGGACGTGGTCGAGTTGCCGGAGATCGATGCGGTCGACCGCAGAATCCTAGCCGAGTTGCAGGTGGATGGGCGGATGACCAATGTGGAGCTGGCCCGCCGCGCGGAGATTTCCGCGCCGCCCTGCCTGCGCCGCCTGCGTCGTCTGGAGCGGGCCGGAATCATCCGTGGCTATCATGCAGATACCGATCCGCAGAAGCTCGGCTGGCCGATCACCTTCTTCGCCATCGTCGGGCTGGAGAGCCAGCGCGAGGCGGTGCTGTCCGGATTCGAGCAGCTCGTCGCCTCCTGGCCGGAAACCCGGGAATGCCACATGATTCGCGGCGGCGGGGATTTCCTGCTGCGCCTGGTCGCCCGCGACACCGCGCATGAGAACCAGCTCACGCGGCTCCTGACCGGCGCGCCGCATGTCAGCCGGGTGCAGACATTGCAGACCATCCGCACCAGCAGCGACCTCGCGGGCGTGCCGCTGTTCGACCTGGAGGGGCAGCCACTTGAAGCCGGCGCCGGCGCCGGGCGGAGTCGCGCCCCGGTGCCTGAGACGGAGTGATGCTGGCGGCCGGTGTGATCGGCATATTCGCCCAGCCTTGACGCGGCGCGGTCCTCGGCCGACGAAGCGGGGCGATGCCAGATCCCGCCCCCGCGCTTTGCGTTGTCATCCCCTGCTACAATGAACGTCCCAACGTGGCCCCGCTGGTGGCCGCGCTGGACTCGGCGCTGGCCAGTTTTCGCTGGGAGGCGGTGTTCGTCGATGACGACAGTCCGGACGGCACCGCGGACGAGGTCCGGCGCATCGGTCAGGACGACCGGCGCATACGCTGCCTGCGCCGAATCGGCCGGCGCGGCCTCTCCTCGGCGGTGATCGAGGGGGCGCTGTCCACCTCCGCCGACTATGTCGCGGTGATGGACGGCGACCGCCAGCATGACGAGACGCGATTGCCGCTGATGCTCGCGACGCTGCGCGAAGAGGGCTGCGACATCGTCGTCGGCAGCCGCCATGTCGCGGGCGGCAGCGCCGCCGGCCTCGCCGGTGCCTGGCGGCGGCGGCTTTCGGAAACCGGCATCCGATTCGCCCAGGCCTTCCTGCCCGTGAAGCTCGGCGATCCGATGAGCGGCTTCTTCATGCTGAAGCGGCCGCTGTTCGAGCGACTCGCGCCGCGCCTCTCGGGGCAGGGGTTCAAGATCCTGCTCGACCTCATCCTGTCCTCGCCGGCACCATTGCGGGTGCGCGAGGTGCCGATCGGCTTCCGCCGGCGCGAGGCCGGGGAAAGCAAGCTCGACGTGCTGGTGCTCGCGCAATTCGCGGCGATGCTGCTGGACAAGGCCTGTCGCGGCCTGTTGCCGACGCGCTTCATCGCCTTTGCCCTGGTCGGCGCCTTCGGGGTGCTGGTCGATCTGGTCGTCCTCGCGGTGGCGCGGCGACTCGGCTTCCCCTTCAGCGGCGCCCAGACCGTGGCGACCCTGGCGGCCATGGTGGCGAATTTCCAGCTCAATAATCAGATCACCTATCGCGACCAGCGGCTGCGCGGTCCGGCCCTGTGGCGTGGCCTCGCTATTTTCATGGCGGTCTGCGGCGTCGGCGCGGTGGCCAATATCGGCATTGCCCGCACGCTCCATGCTCAGCACTCGGGCTGGAATACGGCGAGCGCCGCGGGCGCTGCGATTGGCGTGGTCTGGAACTACGCCGTTTCCGCGACCCTGGTATGGCGGTGACGAGCCCCGCCACCGCGACGCCGGATGCCGGCGTCCTGGCCGCGATCCGGCCGAAGCGGGCGATCGCGGCGCTGCTGGTGCTGACGCTGGCGCGTCTCGTGGTCGCCGCGACGGCGCCGCTCTCGCCGGACGAAGCCTATTACCGGATCTGGGCGCATGCCCTGGCGCCCGGGTATCTCGACCACCCGCCGATGGTCGCGCTCTGGATTCGCGCCGGCACCTGGTTCGCCGGGGAGACGGCGCTCGGGGTGCGCCTGTTCGGGCCGCTCTCGGCGGCGCTCGGCTCCGTGCTGCTCGCCCGGGCGGCGGAGGATTTCTTCCCCGGCCGCCGGGCCGGCTTCGTGGCGGCGGCGCTGCTCAACGCCACGCTGCTGCTCGGTGTCGGCAGCGTCATCATGACGCCGGATACGCCGCTGATCCTGTTCTGGACGGCGGCGCTATGGTGCCTCGGGCGTCTGCTCCGTACCGGCGATCCGCGCTGGTGGCTCGCGACCGGCCTCGCCGCCGGGCTGGCGCTGGACAGCAAATATACCGGCTTCCTGCTCGGCCTCGGCCTTGCCGTCTGGATTTTGGCCGTGCCCGAGGGCCGGCGTTGGCTGCGCGCCTGGCAGCTCTGGGCCGGTGGGGCGCTGGCGGCGGCGGTGTTCACCCCGGTGATCCTGTGGAATGCCGGGCATGGCTGGGCGAGCTTCGTCAAGCAGGGCGGCCGCACCGGTGTCTGGCATCCGGCGGATGCGCTGCGCTTCCTCTCTGAACTCGTGGGCGGCCAGATCGGCCTCGCGACGCCGCTGGTCCTCGCGCTCTGCGTCCTCGGCGTGGCGCGGGCGGCGCGGCTTGGCTGGCGGGGCAGGGCGCCCGGCCCGGCGCTGCTCGCCTGCCTCACCCTGGTTCCGGCGGCGGTGTTCCTGCTGCACGCGCTCGGCGACCGGGTACAGGCCAACTGGCCTTGCGTGCTCTATCCGGCGGGCTGCCTCGCCGCCGCCGGGCTGGCCGCACGGGGCTGGCGGCCGGCGGTCGCGCTCGGGCTGGTGCTGGTCATCCCCGCCTGGGTGCAGGCCTCGGCCGCGCCCTTCGCCCTGCCGCGCCGGCTTGATCCGACCCTGATCCGGCTCGGCGGCTGGGACCGGATGACCCGGCAGGTGGAAGCGGTCGCCGCCTGGAAAGGCGCGGATTACGTGGTCGCGGACGAGTACGGGCTTGCTTCCGTGCTCGCCTGGAACGGCAGGCGGCTGCCGGTGGCCGGCGTGGAGGCCCGCTGGGCGTTGTTCGATCTGCCGCCGGCTGCGCTCGCGGGCCATACCGGCCTGTTGGTGCGGAGCACCCGGCGCGCCGAGCCGCCGAACCCGGCGCTCTGGGCCACGGCGCGGCTGGTAGGCGAGGCTGATCGGTCTCGTGGTGGGGTGGTCGCCGAGCAGTACCGTCTCTATCTGGTGACGGCCCGCCCGGAAACCGGGCCGGCGGTGCAGTTGGATCACGCGACCCGATGAGGTGAAGGCGATGCGGCAACCGGGGCCCGAGGATGTGCTGGCGGCGGCCCGGCGACTCGCGGGGCGGGTGGTGCGCACGCCCGTGCTCAACCATGCGGCGCTCGACCGGCTGACCGGCGCGCATGTGCTGCTCAAGGCCGAGCCGTTACAGCGCACCGGCAGCTTCAAGCTGCGCGGCGCCACCCATGCCGTGCTGCAACTCGGGGAAGAGGGGCGACGGCGCGGTGTCGTCACCCATTCCTCCGGCAATCACGGCCAGGCGCTCGCCTGCGCCGCCGCGTCCTTCGGCGTGCCGGCGACCATCGTCATGCCGGCCGATGCCCCGCGCATCAAGGTGGAGAGCACGCGGGACTGGGGCGCCACCATCCTTCCCTATGACCGGCGGACCGGGGATCGCGAGGCGCTGTCCGCCGCCGAGGCGGCACGGACCGGCGCGGCGCTGATCCCGCCCTATGACCATCCGGACGTGATCGCGGGGCAGGGGACGCTGGCGCTGGAGCTTGCGGAAGAGGCGGCGGCCGGTGGGCGGAGGCTCGACCTGCTGCTGGTGCCGGCGGGCGGGGGCGGGCTGATCGCCGGCTGCGCGCTCGCCATGCAGGCGGTCTCTCCCGGCACGCGTCTGATCGCGGTGGAGCCCGAGGGCTGGGACGATACCGGGCGTTCGCTCCGGGCCGGGGAGCGGGTGGGCGGCAGCGGCGGCGGCTCGTTGCTGTGCGATGCGCTGCTCACGCCGCTGCCTGGGGCGCTGACCTTCGCGGTGAATCGTGCCCGGTTGAGCGGCGCTGTCACCGTCGGGGACGAGGCCGTGCTGGCGGCGATGGCATTCGCCTTCCGCGCGCTGAAACTCGTGGTGGAGCCGGGCGGGGCGGTGGCGCTGGCGGCGCTGCTGGTCGGGGGCGTGGCGGCGGCGCAGGGGCTGAGCGTCGGCGTCGTGCTCAGCGGCGGCAACGCCGACCCGGCGGTGTTTCGGCGGGCGCTCGGGAGCGAGTGACCATGGGGAAGGCGAGGGCTCTGCCCTCGACCCGCCAAAGGCCGCAGGCCTTTGGAAACCAATTATTTTTTCTGGCGCATCCGCCGTTCGACCCCGGCCCGGGGCCGCGGACACAGCCAAGAAAACAAATGGATTCCAAAGGCTTGGCCTTTGGCGGGGTCCAGGGGCGGAGCCCCTGGCCGTGCTCATCCAAGCGCGATCTTATTGAGCACCTCAGGCAGGTTCGACGCCGCCGCCTCGACGGCGAATCCGAGTGCGAAGGCTTTCACGTAGTCGAACCCATGCCGGCCGAAATCCGGCTGCTTCGCCTGGAACTGCCAGACATACACCAGCAGCGCGATCGCCAGCGCGAGCGCGAAGCGCGCGTTGATAAAGGCATCGGCCAGCGCGCGTGCCAGCCGCACCGGCGAATCCGCCACCGCGACCGGCAAGGCCGCGGCGCCCAGCAGCTCCTCCGCCGCCTCCAGGCTGCGCGGCTGGAACCCCGTCGCGGCGGCGACCCGCACCGTGGCCGGCAACGGGGCCGCATAGATGTGCACGAAAGCCTCCTTGCGCAGCGCCTCGGCCGAGCGTTGCTCGGGCGGGGTGCGGTCGCCGTAATTGATGGCGACCAGGACGCCCGCGCCCCAGGCCGGATCGAGATTGCCGACATCGAAGCGGATCGGCTGCCCGGCGGTGAGGCCGTTCCCCGGCACGGTCGCAAGCGTGAGCGGGCGGGGACCGGCGAGGAGGCGGCGCGCCAGCGCGATCGCTTCCGGCACCCCGGACGCCTCGGCGGCGCCGAGCCGCGCCGTGGCGGGGAGCGGCGTGGCGTTCAGCGCCGTGGTGAAGACCTCGCGGGCGAGCGCATTCGCCTCGGCGCGCAGCTCGAACAGCGGTGAGGCCGGTTTCGGCTCGACCGTGAAGCTGCCCTCTTTGCGCTGCAGCTTGACCGCGAGGCAGTCGGCGTCCGGCACCGCGCCGGCGCGCAGGCGGATGCGGTCGATGGACGCCTCCCAGCCCTCCCGCCCGGGGGGCGCCGCGATCAGGCGCATGTTCGCCTCCGTCTCGGCGAGCGTGCGGCGGAGATCCTCGCCGAAATCGCGGCAGAACGACCCCTCGGCCGCGCGCGAAGCGGCCTGGACACGGCGCAGGGCGTCATCGGTCCAGGCCTGCAGGAAGGCCTTATAGGGGGCGGAGGTCGCCTTGAGGTTCCCTTGTGCCCGCAGCGCCTCGATCGTGTCGAGCCGGCTGTCGAGGTCCCGCTGCGTGGCCGGGTCGGGGACGGTCGCGACCAGCTTGCGCCAGGCGGCGAGCACGCGTGCTATCCAGGCGGCGCGCCGCTCCGGCGGGTCGTGCGGCGCCGGAGGGTCCACGTCCATCGCCTCGTTCACCGGCCCCTCGTCGGTCGCGGCGTTGACCCGCGCCACCGCCTCCTGCACCTGCCGCACCATGATTTCCGCCTGGATCCGCAGGAAGCCGGTCCCGATCTCCAGGATGTGCCCATAGGCCGCCGCCAGATCCGGCAGCGCCGTGCCCGCGCCGATTCCGGCTTCCGCGGCATCCAGCGCGGCGATGAGAGTGCGGCGTGTGTCGTCGGGGATCGCGGGATCGGCGAGACGCCGGCGGAGCGTGGCGTCCTCGATCAGCAGGGAGTTGGCCAGGTT
>DATJWY010000074.1:0-6836 GCA_035500775.1 Acetobacteraceae bacterium | reverse complement strand
AGCGTCTCCCCGATCACCGAGGGATGCTCGTGCAGCTCCTTCTCCATGTAGTGGCGGAACCCGCCCTTGCCGATCGCGGCGCCGCTATAGGCGGTCAGCCGGATTTCCCGCTGCACCTCGGCGCCGGTCGCGATGTCGAGGAAGCGGGCGCCATCGCGGGTCACCACCACCCAGTCGCCGTCGCGCAAATAGGCGATGCGCTGGGTCAACGGCGCCAGAGCGAGGCTGTCGGAGCCCAGGAACATCTCGTCGCCGCCGAACCCGACGGCGAGGGGCGCACCATGCTGGGCGCCGATGATCATCTCCGGATGGCCGGCGAAGATGATGGCGACCGCGTAGGCGCCCTCCAGCCGGCGAAACGCGGCGCCGGCCGCGTCAACCGGGGTCATGCCCTGGCGCAGATGGAGATCGATCAGCTGCACGATCGTCTCGGTGTCGGTCTCGGTGCTGAATTCCTGCCCCGCGGCCTCCAGCTCGGCGCGCAGCTCGGCATGGTTCTCGATGATGCCGTTATGCACCACCGAGACACGGGCGGTGCCGTGCGGATGGGCGTTGCCCTCGGTGGGGGCGCCATGCGTCGCCCAGCGCGTATGGCCGATACCGGTGAAACCCGGCAGCGGCGCCCGCTCCAGCACCGCGCCGAGCCGCGCGAGCTTGCCCTCGGCGCGCCGCCGCTCGATGTGGCCGTTCACCAGCGTCGCGACGCCGGCGCTGTCATAGCCGCGATATTCGAGGCGCTGCAGCGCCTCCATGAGAACGGGGGCAGCCGGCCGGGAGCCGATAACGCCGACGATACCGCACATGTCTCAGGGCTTCTCCTGCTTGCGGGCGGCGCGGAAGGCTTCCGCCCGGCCCGGTTTCTCCACCTGGCGCGCCCGGCCGAAGGCCATGGCGTCGGCGGAGACATCCTCGGTGATCACGCTGCCTGCGGTGACCAAGGCGCCATCGCCGATCGTGACCGGGGCCACCAGCACCGAATCGGAGCCGACGAACACGCCCTCCCCGATCGTGGTGCGATGCTTGGCGAAACCGTCGTAATTGCAGGTGATGGTGCCGGCGCCGATATTGCTGCGCGCGCCGATGCTGGCGTCGCCGAGATAGGCCAGATGATTCGCCTTGGCGCCGTCGCCGAGCGCCGTGGCCTTCAGCTCGACGAAATTGCCGACATGCGCCCCCTGCCCGATCGTCGTGCCCGGACGAAGCCGCGCGAAGGGGCCGATCATCGCGTCGGCGCCGATTCGCACGCCTTCCAGATGGCTGAAGGAGCGGATCTCGGCGCCGCTCTCCACCGTCACGCCGGGGCCGAAGACGACATGCGGGAACACCACCACGTCGGGCGCGAACAGGGTGTCGGCGCTGAGGAACACCGTTTCCGGCGCGACCAGGGTGACGCCCGCTTCCATCGCGCGCAGGCGGAGCCGTGCCTGGAGATCCGCCTCGGCCTCCGCCAGCTCGGCGCGGGAATTGATGCCGCGCAGCTCCGTATGCGGCGCCTCGACGGCAACGACGCGCCGCCCTTCCGCGCGCGCCAGGGCCACGATGTCGGTGAGGTAATACTCGCACTTGGCATTGTCGTTGCCGACCTGGCTCAGCCAACGGGCGAAATCCGCCGCGGGTGCGGCGAACACGCCGGCATTGCACAGACCGAGCTGGCGCTCGGCCGCGTCCGCGTCCGCCCATTCCACGATGCGGCTGACCGCGCCGTCCTCGACGATCACCCGCCCGTAGCGGCCCGGCTCCGGCGGGCGCATGGCGAGCAGCGCGAGCCCGGCATCGCCGGCGCGGCGACGCGCCAGGAGGGCGCGCAGCGTCTCCGGGGTGATCAGCGGGTTGTCGGCATAGAGCACCGCCACCTCGCCCTCGCCGAACAAGGCGGCGGCCTGGGACGCGGCATGCGCGGTGCCGAGCCGGTCCGCCTGCACCACGCAGGCATGCGGCGCCGCCTCGCGCGCCACCGCCTCCATGCCGGGGCCGATCACGACGACGATGCGGCCGAACACCTGCTCGGCGCTGTTGATCAGATGGCGGAGCATCGAGCGGCCGCCAAGCCGGTGCAGCGCCTTGGGCAGCGCCGATTTCATACGCGTGCCGAGACCGGCCGCCAGAATGACCGCGGTATCTTCCATGATACATCCCCGGTAGCGGCCCGGCGCGAGACCTGTCAAACCCCCACGCCGCCCAAGCCAGACACAAACCATGACAGAGTGTTGCGCGATGACTCCAACGTTGATCCTGGACCTCGACGGCACGCTCCTCGATTCGCTGCCGGACCTTGCCGCCGCCCTGAACGGACTGCTCACCGCGCGCGGCCTCGCGCCGCTCACCGAGCCGGAGGTGCGGGCGATGATCGGCGATGGCGTGCGGGCGCTGGTGCAGCGCGGGCTGGCGGCGCGGGAAGCCGCGCTCGATCCGGACGCGGTCTCGGCGTTTCTCGCCATCTACGAGCCGGATGTGGCCGCCCGCACGCGCCCCTACCCGGGCATCGAGGCCGCGCTCGCCCGCCTGGCCGCCGAAGGCTGGCGGCTCGCGGTCTGCACCAACAAGCCGGAAGCGGCGGCACGCGCGCTGCTCGATGCGCTCGGGCTCATGCCGTATTTCGCCGCGATCGGCGGCGGCGATACCTTCCCGGAGCGCAAGCCGCATCCGGGGCATGTGCTGGGGACTCTCCGGGCGGCCGGAGGCGATCCGGCGCGGGCGATCATGGTCGGCGACCTGCCGCATGACATCGCCGCCGCGCGGGCGGCGGGGCTGCCCTGCATTTATGTGACCTGGGGGTACGGGAGCGCGGAAGCCGGGCAGCGGGCGGACGCCGTGATCGATCGGGCGAAGGACCTGCCGGCGGCGGCGGCGCGGTTACTGGGCCGGAGCTGAAGCCCGGCGCGCCACCGCCCTCCGCCCTCAATCGCCGGATTGGTCCAGATACAAGGTGGTCTGGCCGATGGCGTTGTGTTCGAAATCGATCCTGACAGGCACCAGGCGGCCACCGGGCCCGGCGGCCCCCAGCCACGCGACCCCATGCTGCAAGCGCGCCTGCCGGTCCCGATCCTCGTCCAGCTTGAAGCCGGCGAGCTGCCGCCCCTCGAAATCACACCGCAAGGCGGGGCCGCTGAAGGTCGAACGATCGGTCTGGGGCAACACCTCCCGGCCGCTGGTATGGGCATGGAGCCAGGCGAGCCGCCGTCCGTCGAAGGTCGAGGCCTCGCCATCGCAATCGCCGGTGCGCTCCACCTGCCGCATCAGCTCCGCCATGGCGCTCAGCGTATCGAGCGTGTGCAGCATCGCTGAGGGGGGAACAGGATCGCGCTCGCCATCGGCGGGCGGCAGCAGACGCCGGATTTCCGGCATGCCGCGCAGATAGTCGATCCAGGTGACGCGTGTTGCGCCGCGCAGGTTGCCGGCCGAATAGAACCGCAACGGATTCGCGTGCATGCCCTCGAACAGACCCTGCACCGTGGTTTCCATCCGGCTCGGGGCGAGAAAGCCGAGCAGCCCCGCCGTGTGGTAGCTGACCCGGAGCCGGTAGCTCTGCGGCTTCAGATCCGCCTCGGCCTGCAGCCGCAGCACCACCATGGCATGCGCATAGCCGGTGTAGTTCAGCTCGAGCGGCCCCGGCGCTTGCGCCGCCCCCTGCGCCTGCGCCGCACCCGGGACCGCCCCCTGGGCCGTCCCCAGGCCTGCCCCCTGCGCCTGGGGGGCATCCTGTGGCTGGACTCCGTCCTGCGGCTGCGCCAGCCCTGGGCAGGCGCCGAAACCCGCCACCGCCAGAACCGCCAGCGACCGGAGAAACAGTTTTACACGCATCACAGCCACGACGTTGGGCCATTCTCGCCGCGGACGCAACGGCGTCGCTTGACAGCCGGAAGTGACAGTCATATGAACCCGCCACCTCAGGAATGGGTGCGTAGCTCAGCGGGAGAGCATCGCCTTCACACGGCGGGGGTCACAGGTTCAATCCCTGTCGCACCCACCATTCCTTCTCCTCCTCAAATCCAGACCCTCACGGCCGGCGCCAAGTCGCCGCCATGAATCTGGCCATTGCGACGCCCGGGGCGGATCGTCTCCACCCACCCGACGCCCCGCGCCGCGTTTCCGCCTCCCCCTCTTTTCTTCTCGCGATAAAATCTATCCCATGGCGATAGCGCCCCTCCGTGATCATAGGGTCGCCGTCGCCTTGCGGCCGGAATCGCGGACTCCGCTGGCGGCCGTCCGAGCGGAGGAAACAGGCGTGACGGACAACAGCGACAAAACGGCGGAACCGGTCTCCGCCGCCGCGCTCTCTTCAGGCGCCGGAAGCCGGCGCGGGATCGCTTTCCGGCCCTATTGGTGGGAAGCCGCTCCCCCCGATCCCGCCGTGGACGCCCTTCCCGCCCGCGCCGAGGTGGTGGTGATCGGGGCCGGATTCACCGGCCTCTCCGCCGCCCGCACCCTGCTGCGCCATGGAAGCGGCGTCGTCGTGCTGGACGCGGAGACTCCCGGCTTCGGCGCCAGCACGCGGAATGGCGGCCAGGTCGGCAGCGGCAACCAGAAATTCCGCGTGCGCCGGTTGGTCGAGATCCACGGCCGCGAGAAGGCGATCGCCCTGCTGCGCGAAGGCGTGCGGATGCTCGACTACACCGCCGCCCTGATCGCCGAGGACGGGATCGACTGCCATTTCACACGCTGCGGGCGCTTCCGCGGCGCGGTGCGCCCCGCACATTACGACTCGATGGCGCGGGATCTCGAGGATCTGCAGGCGGCCATTGGCGTCGCGTTCTTCATGGTTCCCCGCGCCGGGCAGCATAACGAGATCGGCAGCGACCGCTTTCACGGCGGCTCGGTGCTGCCCAACGATGCGAGCCTGCACCCGGGGCTGTATCATGACGGCTTGCTGGCCGGCGTGCGGGCGCGCGGCGGCGTGGTGGCCGGGAAGGCGCGGGCCACCGCGATCCTGCGCGAGAAGGATGGGTTCGTCGTCGTGACCCCGCGCGGGCGGATCAGCGCGCGGCACGTGATCGTCACGACCAACGGCTACCGCAGCGGCGCGGTGCCGTATCTCGACCGGCGCATCGTTCCGGTCGGTTCCGCCCAGATCGTGACCGGCGAACTCCCGGACGGCCTGCTGCGACGGCTGATGCCCAGCGGCCGGGTCTATGGCAACACGAATCGGGTCTTCTCATATTTCCGGGGCGTGCCGGGCAGCGCGCGCATCATGTGGGGCGGCCGCGTCGGGCGGCTGGCGCCGGCGGAGAGCGTGGCGGCCTTCGCGCACCTGGCCCGGGATCTGCTGCACACTTTCCCCGACCTCGCCGGCATTCCCATCACTCACGCCTGGACCGGCCAGATCGGCTACACCTACGACGAACTACCGCATCTCGGCGTCGCCGACGGCATCCACTACGCCATGGGCTATTGCGGCACCGGCGTCTCGCGCTCCACCTATTTCGGCCACAAGATCGCGCTGCGGCTGGTTGGGGACCCGGATGGCGGAACGGCCTTCGACGACATTCCGTTCCGCTCCCATCCCTTCCATTTCGCCGCGCCCGTCGCGGTGCCGCTGTACGAAACCTGGTACCGCTTCCGCGACGCGACCAATCTTTGATTGAAGGCCGGGGGCTCCGCCCCTGGACCCCACTGGGGCCGTCGGCCCCAGACCCCTTTTCATGAATGATTCCAAATTTGTGCGGGTCTGGAGGGCGGAGCGGCCCAAGGTTCCATCGGCCGGAACGGCCGATGGAATGGCCGCGGAGGGGCGGCCCCCAGCGGGGTGCGGGGCAGAGCCCTGCTGCTTCGTTGAAGCGGCGTCCACCCGCGAACTACCGTCCAGAACCATGGCGATGGCCAACAATCGTCGGCTTTGCGCCGCATCCCGGCTCTTGACCGCCAGTTCACGTAATTCAACTGCCGTGTAGTCGATCCGGGCGATCTTCACCGCCGCAGTCATTCGACCCTCCCTCGCGGCGAACCGGCCGCACGCACTCAGAGAATCGCAGTCCGCTCGCTTTGGGAATCCCCCCACGAGTCAAGCACCGCGGCGGTTGGTATCACATCCGGCTCTCGGACACCGGGACGATCGAAACGGCCAACGTCTCGCTGATCACGGCCGTAATGGTATCGCCGACCTTCAGCGTCGGCAGGCTCGCGATACGGGCCGGATCGGTGACGTCCAACGTATAGACGCCGCCACCTGACGGGTTGACAACGTCGATGCGGTGCGCCGCCAGGTCGATGCCGACGACCGTGCCGCTTACCTTGGTGACGCGGATGCCGACTCCGCCGGGCGCCTGCACCGGCCGCGCCAGCGCCGTGGTTATCTGGTCGTTGGACGTCGGAGTACCGTTGCCGCCCGTCGGGGGCGTCACGACGAAGCCGACCGAGCGGTAGTACTCCGCATTGACCGTCTGTCCAGGCTTCAGCAGATTCAGCCGAACCGCCGGGCCAGCCGTCAGCGTCACTGACGCCCCGGATGGGCCTCGCAGCGTGATTGCGCGGGTGGCGGGATTGATCGCGGTGATCTTGGCCTGCAACGAGACGCGTTCGGATTCCGGCACGAGATTAGTAAGGGTCGGATTGGCCTGTGCCAATGCGAGGTGCGGCAGTGCCAGTAATGGGATGGCTATGCGGGCGATCGCGCTGAATCGGACTGTCGGACGCGAAGTGGGGGTCATAACCAGGTTCCTTGGGTTGAACGATCCAACTGGTCGGACTGTCCGCGCTATGTGGCCCAGGCATTGAGGCGCGGAGACAGCCTCGTACCCTGTCGGACGGCTGCCCGCCACGCAGATTCGGCATCCTCTGCGCGGTGGTCACCCACCTGTGAGACTCCTACTGCATCCTTCTTTGGCAGAGCCCTGGCATTT
>DATJWY010000073.1:0-5682 GCA_035500775.1 Acetobacteraceae bacterium | reverse complement strand
CCTCCTCGGCTAGCGTCTCCAGCAGCGGTGTATGCGGCCGGTTCGGCCAGTCCAGCAGGGCCGCGCGCACAGGGTCGTAGTCGATGAACGGGGCCTCGCCATCCGCTTGCGCCGCGTCGAGCGGCGCGAACATTTCGACATTGACGATGAGGCGCGTCGGCCGCTCCTTGTGCCGCTCCCAGGGATGCAGGCCGACATGCGCCTCGGCCTGCACGTCCCGCAGCATGACGCGGATATAGTCGCGGCTACCGTCCCAGGGCGTGGGCGCCGTTTGCGACAATGGCGGTGCGAGCATCTTGTCCTTCATCCATCCTCCGCTGGCTGGCCGGGCGGCGCGCGCATGGAACATGGAAGCGGATACCAGGGCCAGCCCCGGAACCCCAACCGCGCACGGCTCACGCCGCCGTGATCGCTTGGCTTTGCGTCCAAGGTAGGGGCGCCGGGCGGAAAGATCAGGTTCTTCTCCGGATGAAGTTGCGAAGCGGCCGTCCCGCCGGTCGCCGGGCCGGGGTTGCACGCGCATGGCTTGTATCCGCGCGGCGGGCGATGAATGGTCCGCCGATGGATGCCGGATTGAACGGGCTTGGCCCCCTCGACCCTGGCGCGGGGGCGGCTGCCGCCGTGCCCGTGCCCGTGCGCGCATCGGCTGGCGTGAGCGGGCGCGCGACGACGTCCTCCGTCCCTGGCCTTGCGGATCTCGTGCCGGTCCCGGCTTGGTTGCTCGGCGCGATGGTGCTGGCGCAGCTCGGCTCCGCCCTGGCCGTGCCGCTGATGGCGGAGATCGGCCCCGCCGCCGCCACCTGGCTGCGCATGAGCTGGGCCGCCCTGGTGCTGCTGCTCGTCGCACGGCCGCGCGCCCTGACGTGGAGCTGGCGGGAGCGCGGCCTGGTGCTTGGTCTTGGCCTCGCCTCCGGCGGGATGGGGCTGTGCTATTTCGAGTCGGTGGCACGCCTGCCGCTCGGCACCGCCAATGCCATCGAGTTCCTCGGCCCGCTTGGCGTGGCGCTTGCCGGGTCGCGGCGGCGGCTGGATCTTGCCTGGGTGGTGCTGGCCGCCGCCGGGGTGCTGCTGCTGACCGGGGCGGCGTCGGGGCGCTCGGCCGCCGGCATTGGCTTCTCCCTGGTCGCCGCCGTGTGCTGGGCCGGGTATATCGTGCTGACGCGGCGGGTCGGGTCGGTGTTTCGCGGCCTGGAGGGACTCGCCGTGTCGCTCGCCATCGCCGCGATCGTCACCGCCCCGCTCGGCCTCGCGGGCGGCTGGCACCGGTTCCGGCCTCTCAATGTGCTGGAGGGCGCGGGGATCGCCCTGTTGATGCCGCTCGGCTCCTACGCGATCGAGATGGCGGCGCTGCGCCGGACCACGGCCCGCAGCTTCGGCATCCTGATGAGTCTGGAGCCGGCGGTCTCGGCGCTGATCGGCTTCCTGGTGCTCGGGCAGCACATGCGGCTGGCGCAGCTCGCCGGCATGGCCTGCGTGGTGGCGGCGAGCACCGGCGTGGTGCTGTCCGCCCGGGCGGCGCCGGGCGAAGCTTGAGCGGGCAAGGCCTGTTCGGCGTTAGAACATGATAGTTTTAGGTTGGCCTGCAAGAAGGCCAGGGCCTCCGCCCCTGGACCCCGCCGGGGCCGTACGGCCCCAGACCCCATTCCATGAAGAATTTCAAATATGTGCGGGTCTGGGGGCGCTGCCCCCAGCGGGGTGCGGGGCAGAGCCCCGCTGCTTCACTGAAAGGTCAATCAATAGGCCGTTAGTATAACATATCGGGGGTCTGGGGCCTAAACAGGCCCCAGGTCTCTGAGCTTCAATCTCAGGCAATCACGCTCTTTGGACTGTGTCGCGGGCCTGGTCAGTGGCCGGTGTCGAAGCCGAGGAAACCGGCCTGCGGATTGGGCGCGCCGCCATTGCTCGCGAAACGGCGGACCTCGCCGGCCGGGGCATGCGCGGCGACGGGTACGATGCCGCTCGACGAATGCGCGCGGGCGGTTCGGCTGTGCCGGCTGGTCGTGCCGTGCGTCGTGGCCGGCGCGGTGGCGGGGGCCGGGCCGGCATCGGCCGTGGCCCGCGACGCGGCGGTGCCGCCGTCGGCGACCTGCGGCGTGGGCACGCCGTCAGTGGCCGGCGGCGCGCGCATGGAGAGCAGCAGGAAGGTGATGTCGTTGCGGTTGAGGTCGATCGCCAGATCGAGCGGCGTCTGCCCGAGCACGTTCCGGCCGTCGAGATCGGCGCCGCGGTTCAGCGCGTCACGCGCCGCGACGATGTCACCGCGATGGATGGAGTCGAACAGCGCGTCGGTGGGCAGCATGTCCGCCACCGTCTTGTCGGCGGGGGCCACCATGTCCGGCGTGCTCTGCGCACCGGGCAGGGCGGGCGGCGGGGCCTGATGCTGTTCCGGCGCCATGCCGGTCGGCTTCCCCATGTGCATTTGCTGCGCCATGGCGGGGACGGGAAGGGAGAGGGACGCGGCCAGGGACAGGAGGCCCAGGCTCGGGATGCCCGCGGACAGAATGCGTTGAGACACCTTCATCCTCCCTGTGTAGCAAAGCAGCTATGCTTCTTCAAAGAACCTTAATGGATTTGTGGGGTCCTGGCGACTCATCACCCTCGGGCGGTGATCCTACCCGCTATTGAGCCACCAGAATCCGGCGTTCAGCCAGGTGGCGTAGCAGACCCAGAGGAAATACGGCGCGAGCAGCGCGGCGGCGAGCCGGTCCACCCGCAGGAAGACCCGGATGGTGAGGCCAAGCAGCACCAGCAGCGCCAGGATGACGCCGAGCGCCAGCCCCGGGTTGTGCAGGCCGAAGAAGGCCGGGGTCCAGAGCGCGTTGACGAGAAGCTGCCAGCCCCAGAGCCGCAGCGCCTGATAATGCCGCCGCCGCGCCACCCCGGCATGTCGCCAGACCAGCCAGGCCGCGACCGCCATCATCACGTAGAGCGTGGTCCAGACGACCGGGAACACCCAGTTCGGTGGCTTGCCCGGCGGCGCGACGAGGGCGGGGTACCAGCTATGCACGCTTGTCTCGGTGATGGCGGCATCCGCCACGCCGACGAGCAGGCAAAGCCCCAGAAAACCGATCAACGCGAGGCCCGACCCCGGACTCACGCGCCGAGAAGACGGTTCTACGTTGCGGAAGACACGACCCTCCCCCTGTCCCGGTGACCAAAACCCACGATGTGGGTGCGCATCCTGGCAAAGCCAGAGGAAACATCCGCGCGCCGGATTGCAATCATACGGCGGCCGGGCGGCGGGTCCGCCCACCGCCCGGCCGCCGCCTCAGGCGGATTCCCGCCGCCAGGCCAGCAGCACCACGCCGAGCAGCAGCGGCAGCGCCAGCCAGGGCGGCAGCAATGCCGTCGCGCTGACACCGGTCACCAGATGCGCGCCGTTCCGCCGCAGCCCGATCCAGTCCGCGCCGGACGCGGCCTCGTCCGGCCCGGTCCGCCGCAGCTCCGGCACCCCACCGGCGCCGAGAAAATGCACGCCGCCGCCCGAGGCCGTGGCGAGATCGCGCAGCCGGCTCGCCGTTGCCCGCAGATCGGCGAACTCCGCCGCATTGGCCGTCTCCGCGGCGGCGAAGGCGGTGCGCGTGCCGTCGCTGACCTGCCAGACGCCGGGCAGAATCGCCTCCTGCTGCCCCGTCGCCCGCCCTGGCGCGGCCGGGGTCAGCGCCAGCGGGGTGGCGTGCCCGTCCGGCGCCGTCACCGTCACGCGGTCGCGCGGCGTCTCCGCGAGCGACCGGCGCTCGACGAGCAGCCGCCCGCCCTCGATCCGCGCCGTCAGCGCCTCCTCGTCCAGTTCCGGCTCCTTCATCAGCCAATGCGCGGCGCGGCGCAGCAATTCCGCCTGCGGTCCGCCGCCGAGATGTCCGCGCGACCACAGCCAGATCTGGTCGGAGAGCAGCATCGCCACCCGCCCCTCGCCGACATGGTTCAGCACCAGCAGCGGTTGCGACTCCGCTCCGGTCATCACCACCTGTCCCTCCACCTGCTCGGGGGCGAGGGCGCGGTACCACGGGCCCCAGGCGGGATCGCCGGCATTGGCGCCCGGCAGCCCGGCCGTGACCGGATGGCGCTCGCCGAGCGCGGTCACGCGCGGACGAAAAGTCTCGTCCAGCTCGCCCCCGGCGGCCGGCATATGGGCGGGCAGCACCTCGGTGAGCGGCGTGCCGTCCAGGCTCGTCGGCCCCGCGAATTCCGGCCCGACGCTGAGCAGCAGCGCGCCGCCGCCGCGCACGTAGTCGGCGATGTTGCGCAGATAGGCGGTGGGCAGGATGCCGCGATTCTGGAACCGGTCCAGGATGATCAGGTCGAATTGCCGGATCTTCTCCTGGAACAGCTCGCGCACCGGAAAGGCGATCAGCGCCAGCTCGTTGAGCGGCGTCATGTCGTCCTTTTCCGGCGGGCGCAGGATGGTGAAGTGGACGAGATCCACCGCCGGGTCGGATTTCAGCAGCCGGCGCCAGGTGCGCTCGCCCTGGTTCGGCTCGCCGGAAACGAGCAGCACGCGCAGCCGGTCGCGCACGCCGTTGATCTGGGCGACCACCCGGTTGTTCAGGGGGGAGACCTCGCCGGGAAGCGGGTCGGCGGCGATATCGACGACGCTCGGGCCGGGATGGGTGATCGGCAGCGTCACGCTCTGCACGATTCCGACCGGCACGCTCTCCACCTGCGCCGGCTCGCCGTCCCGCCGCAGCATCACCCGCGCCGCCCCGCCGGTCGCCGCGCCGTCCGTGTTCGTGGGGCCGAGATCCTCGACCACGAAGCGCAGCGTCACGTCATGGTCGACGATCCCGTAGGACGGGGCCTCGACCAGCCGCACCCGCCGGTCGGTTTCCTCCCCGGCGGCGGGGATCAGCACATGCAGCGGGGCGGGGAGTGGGGTGGTGGGGCGGTCATGCACCTGCCCGTCGGTGAGGGCGACGATGCCGGCGAGGCGCTGGCGGGGGATGTCGGCCAGCGCCTGGTCGATGGCGGCGAACAGGCGGGTGCCGTCATGCCCGCCCTCGGGCACCGTGACGGTGCGCCATGTGAGGTCCGGCAGGTGGGCTGCACGGCCGGCGAGCGCCCGTGCCGCCGCGTCCGCCAGTTGCCGCCGGTCGCGCAGGGCCATGGAGGCGGTGTGGTCGAGCACCAGCAGGCCGATATCCGGCAGGCCTTGCCGGGTTTCCTCGGCGAGGCGCGGCCCGGCGAGCCAGAGCAGCAGCAGGGCGAAGGCCAGGGCCCGCCACCCCGTGCCGCGCGCGCGCCGCCAGAGAGCAAGGCCAAGGGCGAGGGCGCAGGCGACCGCCAGGGCCGCGAGCAGCGCCGGGGGCAGCAGCGGCGCGAGGCGTAGGGCGGCTAGGGTGGAGTCTCCTGGCATGCTGGGATCGGGTCTCCATGCCCTGGGGGGTGCGGCGGCCGCGTCTGTCCCATCCAGGGGCAGCTTTAAGGCATCACTTTATCGCTCATTGACCAGGGTCTGTCAGACCCTGATCCAATTGATTGATCTTTTCAGCGAAGCAGCGGGGCTCTGCCCCGCACCCCGTCACGCGCAGCGTGCCTTCGCACGACGGGGGCAGGGCAAAGCCCCCCTGACCTTTCAGGTTGGTCAATCGATAGGACCATTGGTTACGACAAATGCGACAACTCGCGCCTGTCACGATGATGTATCTTTGTAGCGCGGTGGCAAATCGGGCTTGTAGGGGGCTG
>DATJWY010000072.1:0-6584 GCA_035500775.1 Acetobacteraceae bacterium | reverse complement strand
AGCGTCATGTGAAACTGGAACTCTTCCAGCACCAGCGGGTAGCCCCAGCGAGCGATATACTGACGCTGCCGCTCCGTTCTCCCAGCGGCGCGTTTGGCCTGGATGGCTTCGTCCTCGGGCACGCGGTGGGCGTCGAGCTCGCTCACGCAACCCGCCGCCAGGTTCTGCATGTCCTGGCAAGGTGCACTGAAGCACAGGGCCAGGAAGCCGGACAGGCTGGCGACCGCGAGCGGCGGCAGACTGAAACCCGGGCATTGCGCCGCGAAGGATGCAGCATCCGCCGCGAATGCCTCGAACCCATACCGCAATGAGATCGGCGCCTTTAGCGTGGCGTGGAAGCCATAGCGCCGCGGCGCCGCGGTCACCGCCGCGAGCCGGGGCAAAGGCTGCGTCAGGGCCGCCCCGGTCTCCGGGTCGCGCCCCAGCCAGGCGTTGCCCAACGACCAGAGCGGGTCATCCGCCTCCGGCGCGTAATAGAGCGCTACGCGGCAGGGCTCAGGCAATGCGCCCGCCCGCCCGCCAGACGGCGCGAATCGCCGGCAGCCCGTCATAGAGCCGGACCTGCACGAGGTCGGCGGCGAGGCCGGGCGCGAGACGGCCACGATCGGTCAATCCGACGACATCGGCGGGTCCGGCGGTGACCAGCGCCACGGCCTCCGGCAATGCCAGAACATTCTGAGCGGCGACGAGGAAAGCGGCTTCCAGCATCGAGGCAGGCACGTAGTCCGAGGCCAGGGCGTCCAGCAGCCCTTCACGGATCAGGTCCAGCACCGCGACATTGCCCGAATGCGAGCCCCCGCGCACGATGTTCGGCGCACCGGCAATGCTGCGCATCCCGTGCCTCTTCGCCGCCCTTGCCGCCACCAGCGACACCGGGAATTCGGTGATCCCGATGCCCTCCGCCGCGTTGCGGGCGACCTCCTCTTCCGTGCGGTCGTCATGCGAGGCAAGCGGAATGCCGCGGCGCTTTACCTCCGCCACGGTCCAGGCGCGGTTGGCGTTATGGTTGGTGTGGTGGCTGGCTAGCATCTGCCCGATGATGTCCTCGATCTCCGCCGCCCCGAAGCCTTCCATCGCGCGCATCTTCCGATAGCGCTCGATATCGACATACTGACCGCCGATGCCGGGGCTGTGGTCCATGACGGAGACCAGGCGCACCAGCGGATCGTCGAGAACTGGCGCTAGCATCCCCGGCATTTCCGCCGCCGGTAGTTCGCACCGCAGATGCAGGAAGTGCTCAACCTTCAGCGCCTCCGCCGCGTTCAGCGCCTTGAGGTCGGCATAGCCGTCCTCAAAGGTTTTGTTGCGCTCCTTCTCGAAGCCGATATCGCCCAGACAGAGCGCGTCGAACACCGTGGTGATGCCGGCAGCGGCGCATTGTGCGTCATGGGTGAGCATGGCCGAGCGCGAAGGCCAGCGGGCATTGCTGCGCGGCTGCGCCTGGCGCTCCAGATTATCGGTATGCAGGTCGATGATGCCGGGGATCAGAAAATCGCCTTCGAGGTCGATCCCGCCCGCCGCCTCCAGACTGGCGATGCGGCCGTTCTCGATGGTGAGCCCGCCCTCTCGAACCTCATGCGGAAGCACGAGGCGGGCATTGATGAATGTCGTCATATGTCTTCCTTTGCAGGTTCGAGCCGCAATACCGTATCGGCCACCGCGTCGCGCACAAAACTGTCGTGAAAAATGCCAATCATCGCAGCGCCGCGGGCCTTGGCCTCGTTCATCAGCGTGATGACGATGTCGCGGTTGGCAGGGTCGAGCGAGGCGGTAGGCTCGTCCAGCAACAGTACCGGCCAATCGCAGACGAAAGCGCGGGCAAGGTTAACACGCTGCTGCTCACCACCCGAGAAAGTGACCGGCGGCAGCGCGTGCAGGCGTGGGGCGACACCAAGCCGTCCGAGTAATTCGGCCGCCTTGGCGTGCGCCTCGTCCGGCGCGACGCCGCGCTCCAACAACGGCGCAGCGACAACGTCGACCGCGGATACCCGCGGGATGGCGCGCAGGAATTGCGAGACATAGCCCAGCGTCTCGCGCCGGATGGCGAGCACATCGGCGGGCTGGGCGGTGGCGATATCCGCCATCTGCCCCTCGTGGCGCACCAGGATTTTGCCAGTATCGACCAGGTAATTGCCGTACAGAGCGCGCAGCAAGGTGGATTTGCCAGCACCCGATGGGCCAATGAGGGCGATGCATTCACCGGCCCGCAAGCTCACCCCGGCGCCGCGCAGCACCTTCAGCCGCGCGGCGCTTTGCAGGTGTAGGACAAAAGTTTTTTCAAGCCCCGAGGCTTCAAGCATGATCATGTCGGCAGCACCGAGGAAACTAGCAACTGGGTGTATTCATGGTGTGGATCGTCCAGCACCTGGTCGGTGAGGCCGCTTTCGACGATGCGCCCGCGCCGCATGACGACCAGCCTGTCGGCCAGCAGCCGCGCCACGCCGATATCGTGCGTAACCAGCACGGCGGCGAGGCCAAGCCGGCGCACCAGCCCCCGGATGAGATCGAGGATGCGCGCCTGCACGGACACGTCTAGCCCGCCGGTGGGCTCGTCCATGAAGACAAGTTCCGGCCCCGTGACGAGCGTGGCGGCGATCTGTAACCGCTGCAGCATGCCGCCGGAAAAATTGCGGGGCAGATCGTCAAGCCGCGCCGGGTCGATCTCCACCGCCTCCAGCCAATGCGCGGCGGTGCGGCGTATGTCGCCGTAATGGCGCGCTCCCGAGGCCATCAGCCGCTCGCCGATATTGCCGCCGGCGGTGATAGACAGACGTAGCGCCTGACGCGGATCCTGCTGGATAAATCCCCAGCGTGCTCGTTGCAGCCTGCGCAGCTCCAGCTCGCCGAGCACCGAGAGCGGCGCCAGCCCCGTGCCGCGATCGTAATACACATCGCCTTCATCCGCCGATGCGCGGCCGGCCAGGACATTGAGCAAGGTGGATTTGCCCGAGCCGCTCTCGCCGACGATGGCAAGAATCTCGTGCCGGCGCAGCGACAGCGAGACACCGTCCAGCGCCTCTAAGCTGCCGAAACGCTTGTGCAAATTCTGCGCTTGCAGAAGCGTCATCGTGTTTCTCCCCTGCGGGTGTCGCAATAATCGGTATCGGAACAGACGAACATCTTTGCTCCCTGATCGTCGGCGACGATCTCGTCGAGATAGGAATCCTCGGCCCCGCACAAGGCACAGACGGCATTGGCGCGACCGGGATGGAAGGGATGATCCTCAAAATCCAGCGAGCGCACCCGGGTGAAGGGGGGCAGCGCGTAGATGCGCTTCTCGCGTCCGGCGCCGAACAATTGCAAGGCCGGCGACATGTCGAGCTTTGGGTTATCGAAGGCGGGGATCGGCGAGGGCGACATCAGATAGCGTTCATTCGCCATTACCGGATAATCGTAGGAGAGCGCGACGCGGCCGAAGCGGGTGATCTCCTCGTACAGTTTCACATGCATGGCGCCATAATCGGCTATGGCGTGCATGCGCGCAGCGGTCGCACGGCTAGGCTCCAGCCGGTAGAGTGGCTCCGGCATCGGCACCTGATAGACGATGATCTGCCCGGCCTGCAGCTTCGTCTCGGGGATGCGGTGGCGGGTTTGGATGATGCTCGCCTCCTGCGTCCGCGTGGTCGTCGCAGCACCCGCAGTGCGGGCGAAAAAGCCGCGGATGGAGACGGCATTGGTGGTGTCGTCGGCGCCCTGGTCGATCACCTTGAGCACGTCATCGGGGCCGAGAATGGCGGCGGTAACCTGAATGCCGCCGGTGCCCCAGCCGGAGGGCAGCGGCATCTCACGGCTGGCGAAGGGGATCTGGTGCCCCGGGATCGCCACAGCCTTGAGGATGGCGCGGCGGATCATCCGCTTGGTCTGCTCATCCAGATAGGCGAAATTATAGCCTTCCATCTTCCGCCTCCTTGCGCATGGCGCGTATGGTCTCAAGCTCGCTCTGGAAATCGACATGGTGCGGCAGCTTGAGATGCTCGACGAAGCCAGTGGCCTCGATATTGTCACAATGGGAAAGCACGAATTCCACGTCCTGGGCCGGGGCCTTTACCTCCTCGCCCAATTCGACCGCGCGCATGGCGCGGTCCACCAGCGACATGGCGATCGCTTTGCGGTCAGCATGGCCGAAGCACAACCCGTAGCCGCGGGTGAATTGCGGCGGCGCGGCTTTGCTGCCGGTGAACTGGTTGACCATCTGGCATTCGGTAAGGGTGATGTCGCCGATCTCGATGGCAAAGCCTAGCTCGGGCGGCACCAGGGTCACCGCCACCTCGCCAACGCGCAGCTCGCCGACGAATGGATGGTTATGGCCGTAGCCGCGCTGGGTAGAGTAGCCGAGGGCGAGCAGGAAGCCCTCATCGCCGCGAGCCAGGGCCTGCAAGCGGACATCACGCGGGGCCGGAAAGTCGAGCGGCTCCATGGTGAGGTCGGTGGGGGCGCCGCCGGTCGCTTCACCGCCATCCGGCTCCAGCAACGCCTCAGCGCCGAGAAAATCGGTTACGCACGGCATCACGGCGCCGGAAGCTTCGGCCTGGGGCGCGGAGGGCGGCGCGTCGTCAAGCCCAAAATCGAGCAGCCGGTGGGTATAGTCGGCGGTCGGGCCGAGACGCTGGCCGCCGGGCAGGTCCTTGAAGACGGCGGAGATGCGCCGGATCGGCCGCATTGCCCCGGTGTCCACCGGCTCGGCATCGACCAGGCGCGGCAGGGTGGCGCGGTAGGCGCGCACCAGAAACGCCGCCTCGATGAGGTCGCCCTGGGCCTGTTTGATGGCGAGCGCCGCCAGCACCGGATCATAGAGCCCGCCTTCGGCCATCACGCGGTCCACGGCACGGCCAAGCTGGCTGGCGATCTGCTCCACCATGAGCGCGGGCAACGCCGGATCGCCGCGCCGCTGCTCGGCGGCCCAGCTATGCGCCGCCTCGATCGCGGCCTCGCCGCCTTTAACTGCTACATAGGCCATGTCACGCCTCCTCGATCGTCAGGCTGCGCGGCAAGGCCAACAGCGATGCGCCTGCGCAGAGCAGAACATCCACCCCGCGCGGCGCGGCGAGCGCCTGCGCCCGCCATTCCTGCAGAAACGCCGCGTCCAGCGGCAGGTGGACGGTGATGGGATGCTCCAGCCCTGGACCGGAAAGACGGAAGGACGCCTCCCCCACGAGTCCGTCGCAATCCAAGATCAGGGTGGCGCCATCCTCGGGCGCCTCGTCCGTGCCTTGCGGCAGGGCGGCCAGCGCCGGGCGCTGGCGCGCGACACAGAACATCGCCTCTGCCGGAGGCACGACCCGCGCACCAGTATGGAAAACGAGCCAGTTACGCGCGGCCTCGGCATCGGGCTGGGCAATGGGCGTTGTCGCGTCGGCCAGCGTCAGCAGCGCGGCGGCAGCGGCGGTGGAAAGCCCCAGCGGCGGGGTAAGTGCCACCGGCAGTTCGACCGCCGTGCCCGGCGAGGAGAATGCCCCCAGAATGGCTCGAAAACAGGCTTGGGCTTCCAGAGGGGATGTAAAGCCAGGTGTAAGGTCGTTCATCCGCGCATCGCCGTAAGAGTAAAGAATTTAACCTCGGTGGCGGCGGCACGGGCCTGTTCCCCCGCCCGGCGCGCGGCCTGGGCATTGGCCAACGGCACCAGCACAGCCTCACAGTAGGCCGGATATAGAACCGGCTCTTGTAAAGCTGCATCCAGCCGCGCGATCAGTTCCACCTGTGCATGGTCGCGCCCGGCCGCGTAACCATGGCCAATTCGCCCAGCCTCGTCGCGCACGGAGCAGCGGGAGATCGTCATCTCGCCGAGGTTAAAAGGGGCACCTCCGCCACCGGCACGGCCACGGACCATGGACATGCCGCTCTCCGGCCCGCGCAGGCGGGTGAAACCGGGCAATGACGGCGCGCCTTTGAGATGGGTTTCGATTTCGGCGGCACTGGCTCGGGCCAAAACACCAAGCCAGGCCGGACGGCTGAAAATTGGCTCTATCATATCCAGATGTCTATATGACTTTCGGTGAAGCGTAAAGCCTTGGAGAGAAAAAGCACCCTCTCCAAGATATGCTCATTTAGAAAACCAGACCGGCTTCCAACATGCCGACGAACTGATCTTTCCCATGGCCGGAGTTGCCGAAAGCACCGGTAGTGCCGTCGCCTGTGTAGGAGCCGTTCAGCACATGCACATAGCCTGCGTTCGCACGGGCATAAATATTCTTGTACTGCCAGGCCGGAGCAACAGAGAAACCAACGACGCGGGCATCCGGCGCCAGGAACCAGTAGTTCTGGCGCGTGTCTCCATGGCTGTTTGCGTATTCCACCCAGGCACCGAGCGAGTAGGGCGATGTGCCGAAAGCATAATCAGCGAACAAAGCGACGCCGAAATTGCTGGTGTATTTGGGGATCACTGCGTTTGGGACATCGCTGGCATAGCGGTGGTTTGGCTTGGCGTAAGCGTATTGCACTTCTGGTACCAGATTGAGATTGCCCATCGTGCTGCTGTACCACAGGCTATACACGTTATAGTTGGTAATCAGCTCGTTGCCGTTGGCTACGAAGTCCTGTCCAACGGCATAGGCCCAGGGGCCGGTATTGCCGAGCGCGACGCCGCC
>DATJWY010000071.1:0-4143 GCA_035500775.1 Acetobacteraceae bacterium | reverse complement strand
ACGGCGAGCTTCACCTTGCCGCCGGCCTTCGCGAGGGCCGCGCGCACCGGCTCCGGCCCGGCGCCGGTCAGTCCCGCCAGCATGCGTTCGGCGCGGCGGCGCAGCTTCTCGTTGCGGGCGACCATGTCCACCATGCGGCCGCGCCAGACCCGGCCGAGGCGGATCATGACCAGCGAGGAGAACAGGTTCAGCACCGCCTTCTGCGCCGTGCCGGCCTTCATGCGGGTGGAGCCGGCGATGGCCTCCGGGCCGGTCGCGACCAGGATCGGGTGCTCCGCCGCCGCGAGCAGCGGCGCGCCGGGGCTGTTGGCGACGGCGATGGTCAGCGCCCCGCGCGCCCGCGCCGCGCGCAGGCAGGCGAGGGTGTAGGGGGTCGTGCCGCTGGCGGCGAGGCCGATGACGACATCCGTCGCGCCGACCTGGTGCGCGGCGAGGTCCGATTCGGCGAGATCGGCGCGGTCCTCGGCGTTCTCCACCGCGCGCAGCAGGGCCGTGGGGCCGCCGGCGATCAGCAGCACCAGCCGGTCCTCCGGCCAGTCGAAGGTCGGGGGGAGTTCGGCACCGTCCTGCACGCCGATCCGCCCCGAGGTGCCGGCGCCGGCATAGACGAGGCGGCCCGTCCCGCCGGCAAGGCGCTCGGCGGCGGCCTCGGCGGCGGCGGCGATGGCGGGCAGGGCCGGGCGCAGGGCCGCGATCGCCGCCATCTGCCCTTCCCAGAGCGCGTCCAGGATCGCCGCCGACGGCCAGGAATCGAGCGCCTCCATGCGCGGATCAAGGCCCTCGGTCGCCGGCAGCGCCGGGGCGCTGCCGGGTTCAGACATCGAGTTCCGCCGTCTCGATTGTGCCCGCGCGCTCCTGGATGAACTGGAAGCGCAGCTCCGGCTTACGGCCCATCAGGCTCTCGACCATCGTGCTGGTGCGCTGCTTCTCATCAGGCGGCGTGACCACCTTGAGCAAGGTGCGCTTCTTCGGGTCCATGGTGGTTTCCTTCAGCGCCGCGGGCGGCATCTCGCCGAGGCCCTTGAAGCGGCTGATCTCCACCTTCGCTCCCGCCTTGAAGGCGGTCTTCAGCTTGCGTTCACGGTCGGCGTCGTCCATCGCGTAGATGGATTTCGCGCCCTGGGTCAGGCGGTAGAGCGGCGGCTGCGCCAGGTAGATATGGCCGAGGGTGATCAGCTGCGGCAGCTCGCGATAGAAGAAGGTCATCAGCAGGGAGGCGATGTGGGCGCCGTCCACGTCCGCGTCCGTCATGATGATGACGCGGCCGTAGCGCAGGCGGGCGGGGTCGCAGCGATCCCCGGCGCCGCAGCCGAGCGCCTCGATCAGGTCGCGCAGTTCCTGGTTCTGCCGCAACTTCTCGGTGCTGGCGCTGGCGACGTTCAGGATCTTGCCGCGCAGGGGCAGCACGGCCTGGGTCTCGCGGTTGCGCGCCTGCTTGGCCGAGCCGCCGGCCGAATCGCCCTCGACCAGGAAGATTTCGGTGTCGGCCGCATTCTCCCGCGTGCAATCGGCGAGCTTGCCGGGCAGGCGGAGGCGGCGCGTGGCGCTCTTGCGCGGCGTGTCCTTCAGTTCGCGGCGGCGGAGCCGCTCCTCGGCGCGCTCGACGATGAAGGCGAGCAGCGTGTCCGCCTGCGCCGGATGGCCGGCGAGCCAGTGGTCGAAGCGGTCGCGCAGCGCCGTCTCGACGAGGCGGGTGGCCTCGGGGCTGGTCAGCTTCTCCTTGGTCTGGCCCTGGAATTGCGGCTCGCGGATGAAGGCCGAGAGCTTGGCGGCCATGGTGCCGGTCACGTCCTCGGCGGTGACCTGGGTGGCGCGCTTGTTGCCGCGCTGCTCGCCCCAGGCGCGCAGGCCCTTGAGCAGGGCGTTGCGTAGCCCGGTCTCATGCGTGCCGCCCTGCGGCGTCGGCACGGTGTTGCAGTAGGAGTGCAGGCTCGATTCGCCGGAATCGAGCCAGGCCATCGCCCATTCCACCCGGCCGTTCGGCGTGCCCTCCGGCCCGGCGGGCAGGTCGGCCTCACCGGCCCAGATCTCGGGCACGGCGCGGGCCGCGTCGCCGATATCGGCTTCCAGGCTGTCGCGCAGGCCGCCCGGGAAGTGCAGCAGCGCCTCGGCGGGGGTGTCGTCCCGCCCGCCGAGCAGGCTGGGGTCGCAGGACCAGCGGATCTTCACGCCGCGGAACAGATAGGCCTTGGAGCGGCACAGCCGGTAGAGTCGGGCGGGGCTGAATTGCAGCGCGCCGAAGATCTCCGGGTCTGGCCTGAAGCGGATGCTGGTGCCGCGCCGGTTTTGTACCGCGCCGACATTCTCCAGCTTTCCCAGGGGCTTGCCGCGGGCATAGCTCTGGCGCCAGAGGGTGCGGTCGCGCGCTACCTCCACTTCCAGCCGCTCGGAGAGGGCGTTGACGACCGAGCTGCCGACGCCGTGCAGGCCGCCGGAGGTGGCGTAGGCCTTGCCGCTGAACTTGCCGCCGGAATGCAGCGTGGTGAGGATGACCTCCAGCGCGCTGCGGTCCTTGAACTTGGGATGCGGATCCACCGGGATGCCGCGGCCATTGTCGCGGACGGTGAGCCAGTTGCCGGGCTCAAGCGTCACGTCGATCGTGGTGGCGTGGCCGGCGACGGCCTCGTCCATGGCGTTGTCCAGGATTTCCGCCGCCAGATGGTGCAGGGCGGTGTCGTCCGTGCCACCGATATACATGCCGGGCCGGCGACGGACGGGCTCCAGACCTTCGAGAACCTCGATGTCCTTGGCGGAGTAACTGTCCCGTTCGCCGTCCGTGGGCGCGAACAAGTCGTTCATGCTGCGATCCTGGCCCGGGAGTTCCGGAGCGGTTGTGTCCCCCCGATGGGGGGATACCACTAGCCCTTGAGGTGGGCGGGCGGCAAGGCGGGCCGCGCAGGTGCAACTCGCGGATGCGCGGGGCGGGGCGTCCAGGGCGGCGGCTTGTGGCAGGTTGGGGCCGCCGTCTCGGGGCAAGCGGCCGGTTCTCGGGCGCAAACAGTTGGTGCAACCGGGTTTGGCCGCGATTGCCTGACGGACATCGCTCTGGCGTGTTGACTGAATGCGTCAGAGCATTGGCCGAATTTATATGGATTTTGGGTTGGCTATCGTTGAAATTGATCAGCATTTAGTGTGCATGATGAAAATTGCCACCGCGCCTTCGTGCATTGCCCAATGTAAATATATGATTGGCTGCGATGATGGCATATTCAACTATATAAGGAAAAAATTGCATGAACCTCACTCACGTCAAGGCGGATGAACGTATTGAAGGTGCTAAAAATGAATATAAAAACATATTATTCTTGGATGATTTTACCAGAACGCCAGTAAACGGTCTATTTTATAACGTTGCTAATCGCCGCTGGTTGAGGGGGCTCTTGGAAGGGGCGCTGATGAGCGCCGGCTACAAGACTCGCGACTGGGGGGCGGAAGCGCATCCCGATCAAGTTGCGAATTTTATCAGGCGGATGGGGCTTGAGCCCTCTGTCGAGGCGTGGGCGGCCTCCACGATGACCGACCCGCTCCCGCCGGCAGCTCAGGCCTGGCTGGACGATCTTATACAAGACGATTTTGTCGTCGGCTATGAACTTCCTGTCTTCTTGATCCGGTTCCTGTGCAGCCGAAATATTCCATTTCTGGATATTAGCATGGATCGGGTGCGCTTTGCCCGCGACCTGTTCTTCGCGGCACGCACGAACGCGCCATTGCTGGAGTCCCGTCTCGCCCAAAGTGAAGTGGGCGATGACGTCATATGGGCCGATGCCGGGTTGCTGCGCGCTTTCCTGGCGCGCCGGCGCTCTCCAGAGGGGGGCGAAGGGCGGGTTGCGGTATTCTTCGGGCAGACTAATCAGGACCGTTGCCTGGTGCGGAATGGTAGGCTGGTTCAGCCAGCCGCCTTTGCCAAAACAATTGTAGAGATAACCAAGGATTGCGATACCATTCTGGTTCGTCGTCACCCCCATGAGGAAACGCCGCACCAAATCAGCGCCTTGCATGATATTCTGCCAAACGCGAAATTCACTGTGGAAAATTCATATTCACTTCTATGCAGGGGTGATGTGAAGCGTGTTATTTCTCTTTCGTCTGGGCTGATGGCGGAGGCGAAGTATTTCCACAAACCATCTGTCGCGTTGATCGAGC
>DATJWY010000070.1:0-2085 GCA_035500775.1 Acetobacteraceae bacterium | reverse complement strand
AGTGCGGCCACACGGCGCGCGAGTCTCGCAAATTCATGAGGTTAGCGCCACGGTGGACAGCACATTCGGGATTGTCTGCCCGAGCCGTCAAGCCGCCCTACTTCTGTAGAATCCCGGCAGTTCGCGGCGCCCGGGTGGCGTAACTGGTAGCCGCAGGGGACTTAAAATCCCCTGGGGGAAACCCCGTGCCGGTTCGAGTCCGGCCCCGGGCACGCGACGGTCAAGGCACGCCGCGTGCGATTGTCGGGTCATACCCCTTTGAGGAGTTCTGCGATCGCGGCGAAGGAGCGCGCCGCCGCCACGTCGGCGGCGCTCTTGCGGTCCTTGTTGCGCAGCCGGGCACTCGCCCCGGCATCGAGCAGCCGGTGCACCAGTGCGGCGTCGCCGTTGCGGCTGGCGATGATGAGCGCGGTGTCGCCGAACTCGTTCTGCGCGTCGACGTCCGGCCGGGCCGCCAGCAGCCGCACGACGATCGCCTCGTCGCCGGCGCCGGTGGCGAGCATGAGCTCGGTATCGCCGCGCGCCGTACGTGCCTGCAGATGGGGACTCTTCTCGAGCAATGACTCGACGACCGGCAGCGCGCGTGCCAGGCAGGCGGCGGCGAGCGGCGTCACGCCGTCCGCATCGGCATGATCGGTGCTGGCGCCGGCCTGCAGCAGCACGCGCACGTTCTCGGCGCGGCCTGCCCGGGAGGCGAACCACAGCGCCGTCCGGCCGGCCCGATCGACGCCCTCGACGGCCGCGCCGGCGGCGAGCAGGCGCTGCAGATCCTGCGGCTCCCCCGCCCGTGCGAGGAGCATGAGTGCACTGGTGCCGTGGGAATCGCGGGCCTCGGGATGGGCGTGCGCGCCGATGAGACTGCGCAGGATCGCCCCGTCGCCGGTTCTGGCCGCCGCAACCAGCGGCGGCTCCGGGTCGTCCGGCTGCCCGTCTGCCAGGGCCCCGTGGGCGAGCAGCGCCGCCACCACGTCGGCGCGATGCTCGCGCACCGCGAGCAGCAGCGGCGATTCCCCGCGCGCATCGCTGCGCTGCGGCTGCGCACCGCCCGCCATCAGCGCCGCGACCGCCTCCGCGGGACCGCTCACGACCGCGGCGCTCAGCACCGGCAGTCCCTCGGGGGTCGAGGCGTTGGGATCGGCGCCGCGCGCGAGCACCGCGCGCAGCAGGTCCGGCGAGGGCCGTGCCGCCGCGACCGCGAGGTCCGGCCAGCCGGCGTACAGGTCGTGCGGCGCCCGCTGCACGCTGGTCGGCGCGCTCTCGCGCTCGATGGCATGGCGTGCCAGGGCCGTCGCACCCTTCTCCCGCAGCCGCGCCTCCACGTCGGCGGCGCCGCGCTGCCGGGCGAAGTCGAGCGCCGACCAGTCCTCGACGTCGCGCGCGCCGGCGCTGGCACCCGCGGCCAGCAGTAAATCGACCCCGTCGAGCCGCCCGGCGGCCGCGGCGTGCATGAGCGGGGTGTTGCCCGCCCGGTCGACGGCCGCGACACTGGCGTGGGCCGCGAGCAGTGCGGCAACCGCCGCCGGTGCGCCGGCGCGCGCCGCCAGCATGAGCGGCGTCATGCCGTACTGGTCGGCCTGATCGACGGGCGCTCCGCGGCGCACCAGCAATGCGACCGCTTCCGCCGAGCCGGCTTCGGCCGCACGCGCGAGCGCGCCACGCCCGAACTCATCGGTCGCGCCGACGAGGCCCGGCTCGGCCAGCACCTCGAGCGCGGGCAGGTCGGCGTCCGCTGCGGCGAGCCACAGCGCCTCGCGCCGCACGGCCGGGTCCTTCAGCTGCGCGGCGGGCAAAAGACTCGCCGGCAGCGTGCCGGCGACGGCCGCGCGTCCCGGATCGGCGGCGGCCGGAGCACGGAAGCCGAGCGCGCGCGCGCGCGCCAGCCAGTGCTCGGCACATGGGGCATCGGGCGGCGCCGCCTCGCTGCAGAGCGTGGCGAGGCTGAAGGCGGCGCGGGCGTTGCCCTGCGCGGCCGACTTCTCGAGCCAGCTGCGCGCCGCCGCCGGATCGGACGGCCCGGCGAGTCCGTTGAGATAGAAGACGCCGTAGAGATATTGGGCCTCGGCATTGCCGCCCGCGGCGAGCCGC
>DATJWY010000069.1:0-14713 GCA_035500775.1 Acetobacteraceae bacterium | reverse complement strand
ATGCGGGCCGCGGCCTTCCCGGCGGAGGACCCCTCCACGCTGCCGCGCCCGGAGGATGTGGCGCCGGATCTGGTGGCGCTCTGCCTGCCTGCCGAGACCCGGCATGGCGCGCTGGTGCGGGCAGGGGTCAACGCGCGGTAGAATATTTCCACGGGCGATTGTATGTTCCGGCGATAAAGGAGCATGGCATGAGACCTGGATCGCTGGCCGCAAGAGCCCGGAAACGCATGATGCGGGTTCTGGCGGTTTCGTTCGCGCTGCTGCTGCTGTCTCCGGCGGCGTTCGCTCAGATGCCGCCCGAGGCGGGCGGGTACCGCCCCCCTTCGGGGTATGAAGCGCATCATCATTACCACCCGCCGCATCACCGGCACCACCATCATCATCACCACCATCATGGGTACCAGCCGCCGCACGACCACTATCATTGACAAGGGGCGGGACGCGGAAAAGGAAGGCGAGGGAGCGCCCCTCGCCTTTGATCACTCCTCCGCGTAGGGGTTCTTCGTCCCGCGCAATTGCAGCCGGATCGGTGTGCCGGGCAGTTCGAAGGTCTGGCGCAGGCTGTTGACCAGATAGCGCTGATACTCTTCCGGCGTTTTCTCCGCCCGCGTCCCGAACACCACGAAGGTCGGCGGCCGCGCCTTCGCCTGGGTGACGTAACGCAGCTTCAGCCGCCGCCCCTCGACCAGCGGCGGCGGGTGCCGCTCGATTGCGCTCTCGAACCAGCGATTCAGCGCCCCGGTCGGCACGCGCATGTTCCACACCGCATGCGCCCGCCGCACCACGGGCAGCAGCTTTTCGATCCCGGCACCGGTCAGCGCCGAGAAGCTGACCACCGGGATGCCCTTCATCTGCGCGAGCGACGTTTCCAGCCGGTCGGAGATGGCCTGCCGCCTCGCCTGCCGGTCCTCCACCGCGTCCCATTTGTTCAGCGCCAGCACGCAGGCGCGGCCCTCGCGCTCGATCAGCCGGGCGATCTGCAGGTCCTGTTCGTGCAGGCCGAGCGCCGCGTCCACGGTCAGCACCACGACCTCGGCCATTTTCAGCGCCTCGATGCTGGCGCTGACCGACATTTTTTCCAGTGGCGCCTCGATGCGCGCCTTGCGCCGCAGCCCGGCCGTATCCACCAGCTCGATCGGCCCCACCTCGTCGTGCAATTGCACCGCCACCGAGTCGCGGGTCAGGCCCGGCTCCGGGCCGGTGATCATCCGCTCCTCGCCGAGCAGGCGGTTGAGCAGCGTGGATTTGCCGGCATTCGGGCGGCCGACGATGGCGAGCTTGAGCGGCCGGTTCTCGGCGTCCGCCTCATCCTCCTCCGTTTCCGCCTTGGGGGCGGGTTTCGGCAGGCGGTCGGCGATCTCGGCCATCAGGTCGGAGATGCCCTCGTTATGCTCGGCGGAGATGGCGAGCGGGTCGCCGAGGCCGAGGCTGTAGGCCTCCAGCGCCGAGGCCGCGCCGCCGCGCCCCTCGGCCTTGTTCGCGACCAGCAGCACCGGCCGGTTGTGCCGGCGCAGCCAGTCGGCGAAATGCGCGTCCGCCGGGGTGATGCCGGCGCGGGCATCGACGACGAAGACGATGAGATCCGCCTGATCGACCGCCGCTTCCGAGGAGGCGCGCATGCGGCCGAACAGAGTCTCCGGCGCCGCTTCCTCCAGCCCCGCGGTGTCGATCAGCCGCACGGTGCGGCCGCGCAGCCTGGCCTCGGCCTCCTTGCGGTCGCGGGTGACGCCCGGCGTGTCCGCGACCAGCGCGGAGCGGCGACCGGCCAGGCGGTTGAACAGGGTGGATTTGCCCACATTCGGGCGGCCGGCGATGACGACGGTGGGAAGCATGGTGGTCCTGACGAGAAAAAAGCCAGGGCAATGCCCTGGAGCCGGGCGGAAGGCCGCGCCTCCCGCCGCTTCGCCATAGGCGGAAAGCCTTGGCGAACTGCTTACTTAGAGTGCGTCTGGGGCTAAGGGAAGCACTGAACGCGCCAACGCGGCATGCAACCGGACATGCTACGGGCGACGGACCTCGTCTTCGGCGTAATACAACGGCCCCATTGATTGACCTTATCAGTGAAGCAGCGGGGCTCTGCCCCGCGCCCCCAGAACCGTACACGTTTTAAACGCCCAATGAAATGGGGTCTGGGGCCTACGGCCCCAGTGGGGTCCAGGGGCAAAGCCCCTGGCCGTGCAACGGATCAATCAATAAGGCCGTTGGTATAAGGCTACCGGAACGCCGTCAGCGTGGCGTCGTTGGTCAGCACCAGCACGAAGCCGGCGGCGGCGATCGGCGGCAGCGAGGCAGGGGCGGAGAGGTCGGACTGGGAGAGGATCTTCCCGTTCTCCGGCGCCACCGCGAGCAACTGGCCGGAATCCGCGTCGCTCGTCAGGATCAGCTTGCCGCCGGCGAGCAGCGGCCCGGACCAGAAGATCGGGTCCTTCTGCTTCTCCTCGTTCCGCCAGCGCGGCAATTGCGTGACCCAGCGGACCAACCCGTCCGCCTTGGTCATCGCGGCGAGGCGCTGATCGCCGCTGACCAGGAACAGCCAATCCCCGGCGACCCAGGGCGCCTGCGCGCCGGACACCCCGCGCTCCCATAGGCGGCGGCCCGAGCGGAGGTCGATCGCGACCAGCAAGCCGCCGAGGCCGACGGCATAGACCGTGCCGCCGTCGATCACCGGCAGGGCGCTGATCGAGGCGAAATCCGACAGCATGTTGCCGCCGCGCACCGAGCCGAGATTGTCGGTCCAGACCGGCGAGCCGGAGACGCCGCGCAGCGCGGCCAGATCCCCGGAGCCGAAGCCGGCGACCAGCACGCCGTCGGAATAGGCGGGGGCGGGCTGGCCGAGCACCGCGAGCGGCGAGCTGGTCGCCTGATACGACCAGGCCTGGCTGCCGTCCTTGAGGTTGATGGCGAGCAACTGGTCGTCGATGGTGCCGACGAAGAGCAGGCCGCTGACGACGGTGGGGGCGGAGCGGGCGGGCATGCCCAGCGTGTTGCGCCAGAGGATCTTGCCGTTCGCCGGGTCGAGCGCCAGCACGTCGGCGCGGCCGGTGACGGCGTAGAGCCGGCCATCATCATAAGCGATGCCGCCGCCGACATTGCTGCTCTCGACGTCTTCCTGCTTGGTCTCGGTCTGCCAGATCTGCGAACCGTCCTTCACCGAGAAGGCGCTGACCACCGCGTCCGAATCCATCGTGAACACGCGGCCATCGGCGACCAGCGGCTGCGCCGTGAGCTGCCGGCGATAGCCGCCGCCGGCACCGATGTCGGCGCTCCAGGCCGGTTTCAGCGGCCCGGCCCAGAGATGCCCCATGGCATGGGCCGGGTTGCCGCCCGGCAGCGGCCAGGACGCATTGCGGGTGACCTCGGGAACGGTGACGATCTGGCCCCGCATCGACTCATCGACGGCGAGGCTGCGTTCCGGCGCCAGCACCGCCTGGCGGTCGCCGGGCGTCAGGGTCTTCTCTTCCTCGAATAAATCGCTGATCCAGCTGCAGCCGCCGAGCGCGAGCGGCAGCAGCAGGCTCGCGCGCCGGGTCAGGCCGCGCGCCGGACGGTTCTTCTGCGTGTCGGTCATCCGCCGGCTCCGGTATCCCCAAGTGATTGCAGCAGGCCGGAGGCGCGGCCGCGCACTCCGTCCGGAGCGGTGACGTCGCCGGCCAGGCGGCGCAGCGTGTCGCGGGCGCGACCGGTCTGGCCGGCGCGCAGATCGATCAGCGCGCCCAGCTCCTCGGCGAGCGGTCGCCAGGGATTATCCGGTGCGATCAGGGGCAGCAGCTTCGCGTGCAGCGCCGCCGGGGCGCCGTCATCCGCTTGCCGCTGCACGGCGATCAGGGTCGCGTAGTCGCGCAGCAGCTTGTCGGTGCTGTCATCGGTGGCGATGCGGTCGAGCAGGGCGAGGCCGCCGGCGCGGTCCCCGGCATCGAATTTCAGCGCCGCGGCGCGGAAGCCCGCGAGCACGCGGTAGCCATCCGGCGCGCTCGCCGCGAGGTCGGCGAATTGCCGCAGCGCCGCGTCATGGGCGCCGCCCCGGTCGGCCGCCTGCATGGCGGCGATGAAATCGGTGCCGGCGGCGATCGCCGCCTGATCCTGCCGCCATTCCCAGGCCTGCCAGGCGCCGACCCCGGCGAGCCCCGCCGCGATGGCGGCGGCTCCGAGCCAGCCATAGCGACGCGCGAGTCTCCGGGCACGCTCCGCCCGCAGCTCCTCGTTCACCTCGTCGAATATATCGGCCACTCTGCCCCCGGACCTCCCACAAGCCGGCGGACATTAGCGGTGCGCGGGCGAACGGGAAACCCTCGGTTCACGATCCCGCGCGTCTCCCCGCATCCGGCCTGATCGCACGCCGAACGCCGGGGGGCGTGGCGTTCGCGCGGCGTGGGCGCGCGGTCAGCCGAGCAGCCGCAGGCCGAATCGTTCCATCACCATGCTGACCCGCTTCTCGTGCTCCGCTTCCGGCGCCGAGGGGGGCGTCATCAGTGCGGGCGTGCCGATCGCACGCAGGAAATCCTCGCAGCCGGCCGGCGCGCAGACGAGCATCGCCCGCGCCTCCGTCGCGCCGATGCTGCGCACTTGATGCGGCACATTCCGCGGCAACAGCACCGTCTCCCCCGAATGCACGTATGCCACGACGTCCCCGACGATGCATTCGAGCTTACCTTCGAGCAGGTACACCGCCACGTCCTCACGCGCGTGTACATGCTTCGGCGTGACGAAGCCGATCGGCAAGAAACATTGCAGCAGGCAGAACGCCCCTCCCGTCTGCTCCGCGGTGAGCAGGATGCGCAGCCTGCCGGCCGGGGAGTCGAATATTTCCGGGTGGGTGACGTGGACGAAAGTCGTTGGCTCCAAACCGCTTTCTCCCCCGCACGGTGCGCCGTTAAGCCGATAGACAGTATGACTGCGTAACATGTCAGCCAACGTAACGCCGGACTCCGCGCGGGGCCTCAAGCGAAAGTGACCAGCCGGCCCGTGGGCGCGCCGAGAACCTCATCCTCCCGCATCACCGGCGTGCCGCGCACGATAGTGGCGACCGGCCAGCCGGTCACGCGCTTGCCGGCGAAGGGCGTCCAGCGCACCGGAGTCGCGATCCAGCTTTCCTCGATCACCCGCTGCCGGCGCAGATCGACCAGGGTGAAATCGGCGTCGAACCCGGCCGCGATCCGTCCCTTGCCGAGCACGCCATAGACCCGCGCCGGACCGGCGCACATCAGATCGACCATGCGGGCGAGGGAGAGCCGGCCGGCGTTCACGTGATCCAGCATCACCGGCACCGCGGTCTGCACGCCGGTGAGGCCGGAGGCGCAATCTGGCCAGGGGCGCTCCTTGGCGGCGCGGCTATGCGGGGCGTGGTCGGAGGCGATGGTGTCGACCGTGCCGTCGCGCACCGCCGCCCAGGCCGCCTCCAGATGCCGGCGGTCGCGGATCGGCGGGTTCATCACCGCGTAGGGGCCGAGCGTGTCGTAGCATTCCGGCGCCACCTGGGTCAGGTGGTTGACCAGCACCTCGGTGGTCGCGATGTCGCGGAAATCCTTGACGTAGCCGAATTCCTCGGCGGTCGAGACGTGCAGGATATGCGCCGGCCGCCCGGTCTCGCGGGCCAGGGCCAGGATGCGCCTCGTGCCCAGGAAGGCGCATTCCTCGTCCCGCCAGCGCATGTGGCAGATGCAGGGATCGCCGAGCTTGAACAAGGGCTTGCGGGCGCGGAGGCGGAACTCGTCCTCGCTATGGAAGGCGACGCGGCGGCGCCCGGCCTGCATCACCCGGCGGATGTTGTCGTCATCCTCCACCATCAGGTTGCCGGTGGAACTGCCGGCGAACACCTTGATGCCGCAGACCCCGCGCGCCTGCTCCAGCGCGGCGAGGGTGCCGATGTTTTCCTTGGTGGCGCCGACATAGATGCCGACATCGCACCAGCTCTCCCGCTCCACGTACTCCTGCTTCCAGGCGAGCAGCCTGGCATCCACCAGCGGCGGGTTGGTGTTCGGCATGTCGAACACCGCGGCGATGCCGCCGAGCACGGCGGCGCGGGTGCCGGTCGGGATCGATTCCACCGTGGGGTCGCCGGGATCGCGCATATGGACATGCGGGTCGATCAGGCCGGGCAGGACGTGCAGGTGGGTGGCGTCGATCACCGTCTCGGCGGTGGCGCCGGCCGGGACGCCGATGGCGTGGATGCGGCCGCGGAGGACGCCGATATCGGCCTGCATCTCGCCCCAGGGCAGGACGCAGGTGCCGCCGCGGATCAGAAGGTCGTAATGGGGGGTGGACATCGCGGGGCTCCCGGTTGGCTGGCGTGGAAAGCGGGGGACGCCGGTCCCCGTCGGCGGATCATCTCCACCAGAAGCGCGGGCGGGACAAGGCCTCGTCGCGGGCCGGGGGCGGGTTGCGGGGGTGTGCGCAAGCGCCTAGACTCATTGGCGCATCCCTGGCGGGATGCAAGTCCAACCGAGGGGAGCCCCGCTAGGGGGCTGAGAAACCGCCCGCCCACAGGCAACGCGGTGACCCTTTGAACCTGATCCGGGTCATTCCGGCGAAGGGACGGGTTTCTTTGCGCTCGCACCAACGCCGGATCTCCGTTCCATGAGGGAGATCCTTCCATGTCCACCCCTACCGATACCGATCGCGCCGCCGCATCGGCCGGCGTGACCACCGGCCCGCTGCCGGCCTCGCGCAAGCTCCTTATCGAGAGCGCCTGCGCGCCGGCCTTGCGCGTGCCGGTGCGCGAGATCACGCAGACCGATCCGGGCGCGCCGCCGGTGCGCGTCTATGACACGTCCGGCCCCTATACCGACCCGGAAGCCAGCGTCGACCTCGATCGCGGCCTGCCGCGCACGCGGCGCGAATGGGGATTCGCGCACAGGAACATCGAGGCTTATGCGGGCCGGCCGGTACGGCCGGAGGATAACGGCCCCGGCTCGGGGGCGCGCGCCCGCGTCTTCCCGCTCGCCTACCTGCCGCTGCGCGGGTTCCCCGGAGAGCCGGTCACGCAGCTCGAATTCGCCCGTGCCGGGATCATTACGCCCGAGATGATCTATATCGCCGAGCGGGAGAATCTCGGCCGCAAGCAGGCTCTGGCCCAGGCGGAGGCGGCGATCGCGGATGGCGAGAGCTTCGGCGCCGCCATCCCGCCGTTCATCACGCCGGAATTCGTGCGTGAGGAAGTGGCGCGCGGCCGCGCCATCATTCCCGCCAACATCAATCACCCGGAACTGGAGCCGATGATCATCGGCCGCAACTTCCTGGTGAAGATCAACGCCAATATCGGCAATTCCGCCGTCGCCTCCTCGATCGAGGAGGAGGTTGAGAAAATGGTCTGGGCGATCCGCTGGGGCGCGGACACGGTCATGGATCTCTCGACCGGCCGCGACATCCACACAACGCGGGAATGGATCATCCGCAACAGTCCGGTGCCCATCGGCACGGTGCCGATCTATCAGGCGCTGGAGAAAGTGGGCGGCGATCCGGTGAAGCTCGATTGGGCGGTGTACAAAGACACGCTCATCGAGCAATGCGAGCAGGGCGTCGATTACTTCACCATCCATGCCGGAGTGCGGCTGCGCCACGTGCCGCTGACCGCGAGGCGCAAGACCGGTATCGTCTCGCGCGGCGGCTCGATCATGGCGAAATGGTGCTTGGCGCATCACCGCGAGAGCTTCCTCTACGAGCACTTCGCGGATATCTGCGACATCATGCGTCGCTACGACGTTTCCTTCTCGCTTGGTGATGGGCTGCGTCCCGGCTCGATCCACGACGCCAACGATGCCGCGCAATTCGCGGAACTGGAAACTCTGGGCGAGCTGACGCGCGTCGCCTGGGACAAGGGGTGTCAGGTGATGGTCGAGGGGCCCGGTCATGTGCCGATGCACAAGATCAAGGCCAATATGGACAAGCAGCTCGCGCATTGCGGCGAGGCGCCGTTCTATACGCTCGGGCCTTTGACCACCGATATCGCGCCCGGTTACGACCATATTACCTCGGCGATCGGTGCCGCCATGATCGGCTGGTTCGGCACGGCGATGCTTTGTTACGTCACGCCGAAGGAGCATCTCGGCCTGCCGAACCGCGACGACGTGAAAACCGGGGTGATCACCTACAAGATCGCGGCGCACGCTGCCGATCTCGCCAAGGGGCACCCGGCGGCGCAGTTGCGCGACGATGCGCTCTCGGCGGCGCGGTTCGATTTCCGCTGGCAGGACCAGTTCAACCTGTCGCTCGACCCGGATACGGCGCGGACGCTGCATGACGAGACGATGCCGAAGGAGGCGCATAAGCGCGCCCATTTCTGCTCGATGTGCGGGCCGAAATTCTGCTCCATGCAGATCACCCAGGATATCCGGGCGGAGGCGGACCGGCAGGCGGGGATGGAGCAGAAGGCCGCCGAGTTCCTACAGGCCGGGGCGTCAGTTTATCTGCCGGAGGCAACGGGGGCTTGAAGGCGAGGGGCTCCGCCCCGCATAAATTTGGGGTCATTCACGAAAAGGGGTCTGGGGCCAATGGCCCCAGTGGGGTCCAGGGGCAAAGCCCCTGGCCTTCCAGGTGGGTCAACCAATAAGACCGCTGATATTACCTGACCGGCGCGGCGGCATAGACATCCACCCCATCCTCGCCCTCGCGGCGGATGATCGTTCCTTCCGTAACCAGATGGTTGAGCAAGGAGAGCAGGTCTGAGCCAAGCAGGCCGAGGCTCATCATGTCCGGGTGGCGCGGGAATACCCGGGCCATGATCTCCGGCAAGGTGCCGGGGCCGGCGGCGAAGGCCCGCGCCACGCGCTCGCAGCGCCGCGCCTGGTGCTCGCGCTGCGCCCGCAGGCGGGGATGCAGGCCGTGGAAGGGGATGCCATGGCCGGGCAGCGTCAGCGTGTCCTCCGGGATCTCCGCCGACAGCGCCCGCAGCGAGGCCAGGAACGCGCCGAGCGAATCCGCCGTCGGGCGCTGGGCATAGACCTGGAGGATGGGGAAGATGTCGGGCAGCACCTGATCGGCGGAGAGCAGCACGCGCTGCTCCGGGCAATGCAGCATCACCTGCTCGACGCTGTGGCCGCCACCGGTCAGCACGCGGAAGGCGCGGCCGCCAATCTCCAGCGTGTCGCCGGCCACGAGCGGCGTGAACGCCGCCGGTACCGCCACCTCGCGCCGGAAGATGCGCCGGCCGGCCGCGAGCGCCGCCTGCCGCGCCGTCTCCGGCAGGCCGAGGCGGCGATGGAACGCGTCGATCTCCGCCGCCAGCTCCGGGCTTTCACTGTGCATCCACATGGAGTGGGCATGCTCGGCCGGGTTCATCAGCAGCGCGGCGCCATCGCGTTGCACCAGCCGGGCGGCGCCGTCGGCATGGTCGGAATGGAAATGCGTCACCAGCACGCGGGTCAGCCGCGCGCCGCCGAGGGCGCGGTCGAGGACCGCCGCCCAGGCCTCGTGGCACATCGCATGGTCGAGGCCGGTATCCACCGCCACCCAGCCGCCCTGGTCCTCGATGAGGTAGGCGTTGACGTGGTCGATGTTGCTCCAGGGCAAGGGCAGGCGCGTCCAGAGCAGGCCGGGGGCGACCTCCAGCACCGTGCCCGGCTCGGGCGGGGTCGTGGTCAGCTTGGTCGGCAATGCCGGCTTCCTTCTTTCTCTGATCCTCGTCTCCTGGTCTTACCGGTGGCGGCGCGCCGGGGCCACTCCGCCTTGCCGTAAAGGGAAGGGGTGCACTGAATGATCCGCAAGCTCGTCGAGGAGGTGATCGCCGAGGAAGGCATCAAGGCCTATTGGCGCTTCGCCTGCGAGGCGTGGGCCTGTCCGTCCCGGACCGCGTCGACGCCTGACCCTTTCGGTTTCCAAAGGCCCCCGGCCTTTGGTGGAGGTTCAGGAGGCAAAGCCTCCTGGCGAGGCCCGGATGGATCAGGCGGACAGCACCTCGAACACGTTCCCCCGCGGCGTAACCCCCTCGATATGCGCCCGGTGCCAGAGCGCGTAGAACAGCAGCGTCCAGGCCGCGAGTCCCTGTCGCTTGCCGCTGGCGTGGCGGAACAGCGCCGCGACGCGCCCCGGATCGGCGATGGCGGCCACCCCTGGCTGCCGCGCCACCAACGGCCCGAGCCGCGCCCCCTGCGCCGCGATCCAGGCGCCCACCGGCACGGTGAACCCCTGCTTCGGCGCGAACGGCGCCGCCACCGGCAAGGCCTGCTCCAGCCAGCGCCGCAGCAGCCACTTGCCCTGGTCCTTCCGCACCTTCAGCCGGTCCGGCAGCCGGAACCCGGCGGCGGCGACGGCCGGGTCGAGGAACGGCGTCCGCCCTTCCACCCCATGCGCCATCAGGCAGCGATCGAGCTTGATCAGCAGGTCGTTCGGCAGCCAGTCGGCGGCGTCGGTCGCCTGCGCCACGGCGAGCCGGGTGCGGCCCCCGGTCGCGGCCTGTGCCTCGGCGGCGGCGATGCCGTCGCGCCAGCCGGTCGGCGGCGCGCGCAACACGTCGAGCCCGTCGAAGGTGCCGCGCGCGCGCATCACGCGCCCGCCGGCCCACCAGGGGCGCATGGCGCTGCGGTAGCGGCCATAGCCGGCGAAGATTTCGTCCCCGCCTTCGCCGCTCAGGATCACCTTCACCGATTGCCGCGCATGCCGGGCGAGGAACCAGGTCGGGATAATGGCGTAGTCCCCGGAGGGATCGTCCATGCAGGCGACGATCTCCGGCAGATGCCGCCAGACCATCGCCTCGGTGATCTCCAGCGTCTCGTGCTCGGCGCCCACGGCGCGGGCCACGGCGGCGGCATGCGCCCGCTCATCGGCCGCGCCCGGCACGGCGAAGCCGGCGGTGAAGGCCCGCACCGGCCGCTCATTGAGCCGCGCCATCAGCGCCAGGATGGTGCTGCTGTCCACGCCGCCGGAGAGGAACATGCCATAGGGCACGTCGCTCCGCTGGTGCAGGTCGACGCTTTCCATCAGCGCGCGGTCAAGCCGGGTGAGTGCCGTTTCCTCGTCGATCTCCTCCGGCCCGCCCTCGGGCAGCGCCGGAATGCGGCGGCGTTCCACGATATGCCCATCGACGGCGCGCAGCGTCTCGCCCGGCAGCACGCGGGAGATGCCGGGGAAGATCGTCTCCGCCCCGGTGGTGAAGCGCAGTTGCAGCAGCTCCGCTCGCGCCGCCGGCCGCTCGGCCCGCTCGGCCAGCCCTGCTTCCAGCAGCGCGCGCGGCTCGGAGGCGAAGGCGATCCCGCCCGGCACCTGCGCGACATAGAGCGGCTTGATGCCGAACGGGTCGCGCGCCAGCACGAGGCCGCGATCGGCACGCTCATGGATGGCGATGGCGTACATGCCCCGCAGATGCGCGGCGAAGCCCATCCCGTCGCGCCGCCAGAGATGCAGCGGCGGCTCGCAATCGCTGCCGGTGGCGAAATGCGCGGCCGGCAGGGCGGCGCGCAGCGCCTGGTCGTTATAGATCTCGCCATTGGCGATCAGCGAACTCGCGCCCTGATGCAGCGGCTGGTTGCCGCCCGCGAGATCGATGATGGCGAGGCGCGTATGTACCAGCGCCACGCGTCCGGCCACGGCGCTGCCAAGCCCGTCCGGCCCGCGATGCGCCAGGGCGCGGGCGAGGGTGGCGAGCACGTCCGGCGCGAACGGCGGCGCGGCGGGGTTCAGGGCGAGGCCAGCGATACCGCACATCAGACGGGCTCCACGGTCGCGAGGAAATGCCGCCAGCGCGCGAGCACCGGCGCTTCCGCGTGCTCGGCCTCATAGGCGGCGCGGCCGCCGGCGGCGAGGCGGGCCGCGAGGCTCTCGTTCTCCAGCACCGCGCCGATGCCGCCGGCCAACGCCGCCGGGGCCTCCAGCGGCACCAGGATGCCGGTCTCGCCGGGCGTGATCAGCTCGCGCGGCCCGTCCGCCGTGGCCGCCACCACCGGGCGGGCGGCGGAGAAGGCCTCGATGATGACATTGCCGAGCGGCTCGTGCCGGGACGGGCAGACGAGCAGATCGGCGGCGGCGAGGAGGGCGGCGGTATCCGTGCGCCAGCCGAGCAAATGCAGCCGGTCGGAAACCCCGGCGCGGCGGGCAAGCTCCTCCAGCGCCGGCCGCTCCGGCCCCTCGCCGGCGATGACGGCGTGCACGCCGGGCAGGTGGGGCAGGGCGCGCACCAGCACGTCGAACGCCTTGTTCCGGTGCAGCCGCCCGAGCGCCAGCACCACCTTCGCGCCCGTCGGCACCGGCAGCGCGGCCGGGGTGACGGCCGCGGCGCGGAAGTCCGGGGCGAAGTTCGGCAGATGATGCACCCGCGCGGCCGAGACGCCCTGGCGGATGATCCACTCGGCGATGCCGCGCGTGTTGCCGATCAGGTGGTCGCAGCGCCGGTAATAATCGAGGTCGTAGAACCCGCCGAGCCGGCCGGCGAGCACGTAGTCGCCACGCGGGGTCATGCCGGCGGCGCGGTTCATCCAGGCGACGACCACGCGTGGCCGGGTGCGCCGCAGCAGGCGGGCAAGGCGCGGCCGGGTCAGCAGGTCGAGCGCGCCGCCGAAGCGGAGTTCCGCCGGTTCGAGGCCCGCCGCGCGCAGACGGGAGGCGCGGCCCGGATCACGGCGGATCACCGGCAGCACAGGGTCGCCGGCCTGGTGCAGGGCGATGGCGAGGCGCTCGAAGAAAAGCTCCGCCCCGCCCGCGCGCGCGCCCGCCATGACGTGGGCGATCATAGGGGTGGTCCTTTGTTTGGGGTGGTGTCAGGCGAGGGGCGCTGCCCCTCGACCCCGCTGGGGCCCTGAGGCCCCAGGCCCCCGTCCGTTTGGCAGGGGGTCTGGGGCCTCAAGGCCCCAGCGGGTCCAGGGCGGAGCCCTGGCCTTCCCAATGCCTTACTCATGCCGCGCGCCCCGCCGCATCCGGCGCGAGCAGGCCGAGCGCGGCCCGCAAGGCGTCCTCCGTGCTCAGCGCCGCGATCGGGGCCTGCCCCGCCGGGCCGGGCGCGACGGCGATGGCGGTGCGCCGGCCGGAGGGGGCGTATTCGGCGGCCGGGGTGGGGCCGAACAGGCCGAGCGTCGGCGCATCGGCGGCGGCGGCGAGGTGCATCAGGCCGGAATCATTGCCGACGAACAGCGCGCAGCGGGCGAGGCAGGCGGCGGCTTCCGGCAGGGTCAGCCGGCCGGCGAGGTCGATCGCCCCGGGCAGCGCCGTCAGCACCGGCGCCGCCATTGCCCGCTCCGCCTCGCCGGGGCCGGCGAACACCACCGGCACGGCGCCGGGCAGGCGTTCGGCGAGCGCCTGGAACAGTGCCACGAACCGCTCCGCCGGCCACACCTTGCCGGACCAGTTCGCGGTGGGGCCAAGCCCGATCAACGGAATGCCCCGGGGCAGCAGCGCCTCGGCCCGCGCGCGGTCGGCCGTGCCGGTCCAGGCGACCGGCAGGGGCGGCTCGGCAAGGCCGAGCGTGCCGGCGAGATGGGTCAGGCGATGCCCCGGCCGCCTGCCGCCGCGCATTACCGCCCGCCGCCGCGCCGGCAGCAGGAAGGAGATCGCCGAGCCGCGCAGATCCACGACCAGATCCCACCACCGCCCGGCGGTGCGCGCCCAGAGCGCGAACCAATGCGCGTCCCGGGGGCGTTTCTCGATCAGGATCGTCTCCTCCCGGCGCGGCATGCGCTCGAACACCCCCGCCGCGACCGGGCCGCAGGCGATGGTGAATCGCGCCTCCGGGTAGGTGCGGAGCAGGTGGTCGAGCAAGCCGGTGGAGAGGACCGCGTCGCCGATCCGGGTCGCGGTGATGAAGAGGATTCGCATGGCTTTCTCCCCCTGTAGCACGCCCCCGCGCGCGCGCCAGAGCCGCCGCTTCCAATCCACGCGCCCTTGCGGGGGCGGACGCTTCTTGCCACCTTCCCGGGCATGACCCAGATCGCGCATCTCGCCACCCGTAGCGTGGTGGAGGTGACCGGTGCCGACCGCGTCACCTTCCTGCAAGGCCTCGTCTCCAATGACGTGCGGGAGGCCGAGCCCGGCCGCGCCGTATGGGCGGCGCTGCTGACGCCACAGGGCAAATGGACTGCGGATTTCTTCATCTTCTCAGATGGCGAGCGGCTGCTGCTGGATTGCGAGGCCGGGCAGGCGACGCTCCTGATCCGCCGGCTCTGCCGCTACCGGCTGCGCGCGGCGGTGGGCCTGGCCGAGACGCCGCTCGCCGTCCACGCCGCCTGGAGCGGCGAGCCGCCGGAAACCGTCGTCATCGCCGCGCCGGACCCGCGCCTGGAGGAAGCCGGCTGGCGGCTGCTCAGCCCGACGCCGCTCGACACCAACGCCACCGAGATGGACTGGGATCTGCACCGGCTGGAACTCGGCCTGCCGGACGGGTCACGCGACCTGGAGGAGGAAAAAACCGTGCTGCTGGAAGCCGGAATCGACGAGCTGCACGGCATCTCCTGGACCAAGGGTTGCTACATGGGCCAGGAACTGACCGCCCGCACCCGCTATCGCGGCCTGATCAAACGCCGGCTGGTGCCCGTCATCGCCGAAGGAGCGCTGCCGCCGCCGGGAACGCCCGTGCTGCTGGAGGGGCGGGAGGTCGGCACCGTGCGGTCCAGCCACGACACGCTCGGCCTCGCGACCCTGCGGCTGGACGCGATCGGCGCGGAGGGACTCGTGGCCGGGGATGCGGTGCTGCATACGCGCGTGCAAGGGTGGATGCAGCTGCCGGGGCGGAGCGCGGAGGAGTAGGGCGGAGGAGTAGGGCGGGGGCGCTCGCGGGCGTTGAGGAAGGGGGGGGGGG
>DATJWY010000068.1:0-66403 GCA_035500775.1 Acetobacteraceae bacterium | reverse complement strand
AAACCGCAGCTTTCGAAATGATTGGTGGCCCCGAGACCATCATGCCGTAGCAACCAGCGGGCACCGACCCAGGCACGGGACAGCAATCCCATCGCCGACTACAACGTCACCGGCTTGGTGCAGGCCATCTGGAAATAGAATTCCAGATGATCCTGCAGATTCTCGCCAACGCCGGGCAGGTGATGCGCAACCTGGATGCCGTGCGCGACGAGTTCCTCGGACGGACCGATCCCGGAGAGCTTCAGCAATTGCGGCGAGTTGATCGGCCCGCCGGAGAGAATCACCTCCTTGCGCGCCCGCACCACACGCTCGTTATCGCCCTGGCGATAGCGCACGCCGACGGCGCGCTTGCCCTCCAGCATAATCGAAGTTGCGAGGCAATGCGTGCGCACCGCGAGATTCGGACGACGCATCGCCGGTTTCAGGTAGGCATTCGCGGCGCTCCAGCGACGTCCGTTATGGACCGTCATATCCATACGGCCGAAACCTTCCTGGCGGCCGCCATTGATATCCGGGGTCGGCTCGTACCCCGCCTGCTCCGCCGCCTTCAGCCAGGCACGGTTCAGCTCGTTGCGCAGCGTGCCGTAGCACGTATGCAGCGGGCCGCTGTCGCCGCGATAGGCGTCTCCGCCTTCCTGCCGTGTCTCGGCGCGACGGAAATAGGGCAGCACATGGCGATACCCCCAGCCGGTCGCCCCCTCTTCCTCCCAGCGGTCGAAATCGTTCGGGTTGCCACGGACATAGACGAGGCCGTTGATCGAGGAGGAACCGCCGAGCACCTTGCCGCGCGGCGTGTGCAGGCGGCGGCCGTTCAGATTCGGCTCCGGCTCCGTCTCGTAGAACCAGTTGTACTTCTTCATGTTCATCGGGATGGAGAGCGCGCTCGGCATCTGGATGAAGATCGAGTTATCCGATCCGCCGTATTCCAGCACCAGAACCGTCTCGCGTCCGCTCTCGGTCAGCCGGTTGGCGAGAACGCAACCGGCCGAACCCGCGCCCACGATGATGTAGTCGAACGTCTCGTCAGTCATCTGCACGGTTCCGTCTCTCGGGACTGATCAGAGGGGAAGGTCAGGGGGTCAGTAAGGCGCATCGATGCGACTCATGGCCACGTAAACGCTCTTGATCTGGCTGTAATGTTCGAGTGCCGCGCGACTGTTTTCCCGCCCGATCCCGGAGAGCTTGACGCCGCCGAAGGGTAGTTCGATCGGCGTGATGTTATATGTGTTGAGCCAGCAGGTACCGGCCTGGAGCCGCGCGATCATGCGATGGCCGCGCTGCAGGTCGCGCGTGAACACACCGGCGGCGAGACCGAACTCGGTATCGTTGGCGCGGGCGATGACCTCGTCCTCGTCCTCATAGGTCAGCACCGACATGACCGGACCGAAGATCTCCTCCCGCACGATCGTCATGTTGTCGGTGCAGGAATCGAACACGGTTGGCGCCACGAAATTACCCCGCGCCAGGGCGTCCGCGGTGACGCGATAGCCACCCGTGAGCAGGTTCGCACCCTCCGCCTTGCCGCGCTCGATGTAGGAAAGCACCTTGCGCATGTGCGGCTCGGAAATCAGCGCGCCGATCTGCGTCGCCGGGTCCATCGGGTCGCCGACCTTGAGCGGCGCGACCCGGCGCAGCAACCGCTCGATGAACGCGTCATGCACGCGCGCATGCACGAAGACGCGTGTCGCATTTGAGCAAACCTCACCCGCCGAATAAAAATTCCCGAGCAGAGCGCCGGAGACGGCCTCATCAAGATCGGCATCGTCACAGATGATCAGCGGTGACTTGCCGCCGAGTTCGAGCGTCACCGCTTTCAGAGAGTCGGCGGAAGCGCGCATCACCGCCTTGCCGGTGCCGACCTCGCCGGTCAGCGAAACCTTGCGGATGTCGGGATGCGCGGTGAGCATACGCCCGGTATCGCCGAAGCCTTGTACGACATTGAACACGCCATCCGGCAGCCCGGCGGCACTCAGGATCTCCGCCAGCCGGACAGCGGTGAGCGGCGTCAGTTCGGCCGGCTTGAACAGCATGGCATTGCCGCAGGCCAGCGCCGGCGCCGCCTTCCAGCAGGCAATCTGGATCGGATAGTTCCAGGCGCCAATGCCGGCGACGACGCCCAGCGGCTCGCGCCGCGTATAGCCGAAGGCTGCCGAGCCGAGATCGACCTGCTCGCCGGTCATCGTCGCCGCCTGGGCGCCGAAATATTCCAGGCAGTCGGCGCCGGAAAGGATATCGACGACGCTCGTCTCCTGGATCGGCTTACCAGTGTCGCGTGTCTCGATCTCGGCGAGTTCCGCGTTGTGCTCGCGCAATTTGTCAGCGGCGCGGCGCAGGATACGGCCCCGCTCCGCCCCGGTCATCGCGGCCCAGATGGTTTGGCCGCGCCGCGCGGCCGCCACGGCGGCATCAACATCCGCCGCGTTCGCCGCCTGCACCTGCGCGATCACCTCGCCGGTGGCGGGGTCAATCGTCTCGAACAGATCGCCATGCGCATCGACGGAGCGGCCGCCGATATAGGCGCGGGTGAGGCCGTAACGGGTGTCGCGCCGCAGGATGGCCGGCGCCGGTATCGGCGCCGGCCGCGGCGCACCGGCAAGGCAACTATCCAGGAAACTCGTGAGCAGCCGCCGGGCGCTTTCGCTGTCGGCTTCCGCCCAGCCGGAGAGCGCCGCGCGCAGCCACACGCCGTCGATCATCGCCGCCGTCATCGCGGCGAGTTTTTCCGCCTGCTCCCGGGGCACGAGCGCATTCAGCCCGTGCCGCAGATTCGACAGCATGCGGCGCTGATAGACCATCTGCACGCGGTTCAGCCGCAGCTGGTGCGGTACCTGCCCCCAGAAGGCGAGCCAGACCGAGCCGACGCGCTGATCGAATTCCTCGGTGCCGAGATTGGCATCGATCACCGCCTGCACGCGCTCCCGCGGGGTGCGCGCATGCGCGAGCCTGGCCTGCACATTGCGGGCGAGGCGACGCGCCACGGAGCGGAACGCAGCTTCCAGCAGACCGTCCTTATCCCCGAAATAATGCGCGATCAGGCCAGGCGAGATCTGCGCCCGCTCGGCGATGCGCGCGAGCGTGGTGCCGACGAAACCGCATTCCGCCAGCGTGTCGAGGGTGGTCTCGATGAGTTGCAGACGCCGGCTGTCGTCCGGTGCGCCGCGCCGGGGCTGGGGCGCTACGTGTTGTCCCATGCGGAGCTCCCGAAGGGTTGAACGGTCATTCAATCGGCTCCTCCCACGCCAGCCGACCGATTGTCAAGGAACCACTTTGTGTGCCTACCAAACGTACATACAGCACATTTTATGCTCAACGCGCGGATGTTTTGGCTTGTATATCTCCGACAGGCCGCAGAATCACCGATGACTGGCGCGCAAAAAAGCATTAAACGTGCATTCAGGACGGTCATGATGGTCGCTGGAAAGGTCTGCCGACCTCGGCTGGACGAAGGGGAGAATCAACATGCGCTTGTGTTCTTGGGCTGCCCTGACGCTCACGGCGGCGATCGGCCTACAGACAGGGGCCGCCGCCGCGGCCGATCCGGCCCCGTGCGGCACTGTTCGTTTCTCGGATATCGGCTGGACCGATGTCACCGCCGTGACCGCCCTCACCAGCCTGGTGCTGAAGGACCTCGGCTATGAGCCGAAGACCACCATGCTCTCCGTGCCGGTGACCTACGCGTCGCTGAAGAACAAGAACATCGACGTGTTCCTCGGTAACTGGATGCCGTCGATGGAGGCGGACCGGAAACCGTATCTCGACGATCACTCGATCGAGGTGGTGGGCGCGAACCTTGAAGGCGCGAAATACACGCTGGCGGTGCCGACCTACCTCTACAACCAGGGCCTGAAATCCTTCGCCGACATCGCGAAGTTCAGCCATCAGCTGCACGGCAAGATCTATGGCATCGAGCCGGGCAATGACGGCAACCGCCATGTGCTCGACATGATCCATGGCAACATGTTCGGCCTCGGCAAGTTCCAGCTGGTGGAATCGAGCGAGCAGGGCATGCTGGCCGAAGTGGAGCGCGCGACCCGCGCCAAGAAGCCCATCGTGTTCCTGGGGTGGGAGCCGCACCCGATGAACACGCAATATTCGATCAAATACCTGCCGGGCGGTGACTCCACCTTTGGCCCGAATTACGGCGGCGCCACCATCTACACCAATACCCGCGCCGGCTATGCCGCCGAGTGCCCGAATGTCGGCAAGTTCCTGCACAACCTGAAATTCTCGCTCAAGGCGGAGAACGAGATGATGACCGCGATCCTGGTCAAGAAGCAGGATCCGGACATCGCCGTCGCCGCCTGGCTGAGGGCCAATCCGGGTGTGCTCGGCACTTGGCTTGACGGTGTCACTACCCTGGACGGTCAGCCTGGCCTGCCGGCGGTCAAGGGTAAGGTCAGCGGTTAAAGCCCGATCCCGCCACCACGCGCTGGCGGCGGGACATGAGCCTGGGCGCGATGCCCCGGCTCTCTTCCGGAGCCACGGTCTCTGGAACGTTTCATGCAAGGCACCGTTTCAGGCACGGGAACAGGCCGCACGAAGACGGCCGGCGGCCGATAGCCGGCCTGTTCCGCCGTCATGTTTACCTATCATCCTGTCAGGATACGGGTATGAGCTCGGTACAAGACTGGATCACGGACCATAAAATCCCTGTCGGAGACTGGGTCTCCAGCCTCGTGGATTTCGTGAAGACCGATTTCGTCGGGTTCTTCGATACGATATCGTCCGCGATCGGATTCTGCATCGATAGCGTGACCAACGCGCTCGAACTCATCCCCGGTCCACTGCTGATCGTGCTGTTCGGCGTCGTCGCTTACCTGATCCGCAGATCCTGGGGCGTCACGCTGTTCACCGTGCTCGCGTTGGCCTTCATCATGAATCAGGGCTACTGGGAGGAGTTGCAGGAGACGCTGTCGCTCGTGCTGTTCTCGGCACTGCTCTCGGCGGTCATCGGCATCCCGCTCGGCATCGCCGCGGCGCACCGGCCCTGGCTGAACCATCTGCTGCGTCCGGTCCTGGACCTGATGCAGACCTTGCCGACCTTCGTCTATCTGATCCCGACCCTTGTCCTGTTCGGCCTCGGCTCCGTGCCCGGCCTGATCTCGACCGTGATCTTCGCCCTGCCGGCGCCGGTACGCCTCACCCAGCTCGGCATCAGCTCCGTGCCGCAACCGCTGCTGGAAGCCGGCCGCGCCTTCGGCGCCACGCCCTGGCAATTACTGTGGAAGGTGGAGTTGCCCGCGGCGCGCCCGACCATCGTTGCCGGCATCACCCAGTGCATCATGCTCAGCCTGTCGATGGTGGTGATCGCGGCCCTGGTCGGTGCCGGCGGGCTCGGGGTTCCCGTCGTGCGCGCCCTGAACACGGTGCGCGTCGATATGGGTTTCGAGGCTGGTTTCGCCATCGTGCTGCTGGCCATCGTGCTGGACCGGCTCAGCCGTCCCAAGGAGGACGCCGCGCAATGACCGTCGCCATCGACTTCCGCAATGTTGATATCGTTTTCGGCAAGAAGCGCGCCCGCGCCGAAGATCCGAAGGTTGCCGAGGCGCTGCGGATGATGGATGCCGGCGCGAGCCGCGGCGATGTGGCTTCCAAGACCGGACTGATCCTCGGCATCTCCAACGCCAGCCTCCAGGTGGAGCGGGGCGAGATCTGCGTCCTGATGGGTCTGTCCGGCTCCGGTAAATCGACGCTGCTGCGCGCCGCCAATGGGCTTAATGCGGTGACGCGCGGCAACGCCCTCGTGCACCACCGGGACGGCATGGTCGATCTGGCCACCTGCGACGCCGCCACCCTGCGCCGCGTGCGCACCGAGGCGGTCGCCATGGTATTCCAGCAATTCGCCCTGCTGCCCTGGCGCACGGTGCGGGAGAATGTCGGGCTCGGCCTGGAACTGCGCGGCATGCGATCGAGCGAGCGTCGGCGCATCGTTGACGAGAAGCTGCATCTGGTTGGGCTCGAACAATGGGCCGACCGCTACGCGCAGGAACTCTCGGGCGGCATGCAGCAGCGCGTCGGCCTTGCCCGCGCCTTCGCGACCGACGCCGACATCCTGCTGATGGACGAGCCGTTCTCAGCCCTCGATCCGCTGATCCGCAACAAGCTGCAGGACGAGTTGCTCGCGCTGCAGGCCGCCGTGCACAAGACGATCCTGTTCGTCAGCCACGACCTCAACGAGGCGATGAAGCTCGGCAACCGCATCGCGATCCTGGAAGGCGGCCGGATCATCCAGGACGGCACCCCCGAGGACATCGCGCTGCGTCCGGCCAATGACTACGTGGCGAGCTTCGTCCACCACATGAACCCGCTGCCGGTGCTGAAGGGCCGCAGCGTGATGACCCCGCTTTCAGCCCTGAGCCGCGACCGGGACGCCCTGGTCTTCGGCCCGGCCGGTGAGTTCCGTCTGGTGCTGGATCAAGCCGGCCGGGCGCTGAGCGCGAGTGTCGGGGGCGAGACGCGGCCGCTGCTGCCGCCAGCCGAGGCGCCCGCACCGGCGCGGCCGTTCGATGCGTTCCACCTCGCGCGGGCGGACATGGCGCTGAGCGACCTGATCGAAGTGCAGCAGGGTAGCCGCTATCCGGTTATCCTGGCGGATGGCGAGCGCATTGTCGGCGTTTGCAGCGTGCGGGAGATCCTGCAGGCGCTGACGGCGCGGCCAGGCGCTCAGGCGACCGCGGCGCCGGTTGCCGCTGGTGGGGCGGAAGAGCTGCGGGCCGTGGCCCACACCGCCTGACTTCAGGCGGCGTGCCGGCGGGGGACTGGTTCACGCCCACGCCGGGAGGCAAGGGGAAGCCCCCCTTGCATCAACCGGTCAGATCCAGAAGGCGAGCCGCCCGCGCACCCGGGCGAACAGCATCCACGCGCCGACGCAGAGCAGCAGGCTGAAGCCGAACGCGCTCGCCCAGATGTTGACCCCGGGAACATAGCCGAGCAGCGGCCCGCGAACGATCTCAAGCATGGTGAAGAACGGATTGAATGCCAGCCATTTGGCGCCGGCACCCAGCAATTCCGGCTTCCAGATGATCGGGCTGACGAAGAAGGCGATCTGCATGACGCTGGCAACCACCGGCGGGACATCCCGGAAGCGGGCGCAGAAGGCGCCGAGCAGCAGGCAAGCCGCGAAGCCGTCGAGAATCCAGAGCCCGAAGGCGGGAATGGCGAGGAGGGCGGAGGTTCGCGGAACGATGGCGAAGATCGCGAAAACCGCGACGATGACCACGAAATTATGCAGCAGGGTCAGCACGTTGCGCACGACCACCCGGGCGGCGTGGACCGAGAACGGCATCCGCACCGAGCGGATCATGCTTTCCGCCTGCAGGAAGCTCGTGCAGGCTTCGCCGACAATGGCGGACAGGAAATTCCACAGGATAATCGACAACGCCAGGTAGGGCAGGTAATCCCGCAGCACCATCTTGAACAGGTGCGAGTAGAGAAAGCCGAGCGCGCACACCATCACCGCGGTGGACAAGGTGAGCCAGAACGGGCCGATCACCGAGCCGCGGTATTTGAGCTTGATGTCGAGCCAGCCGAGGGTGAAGAACAATCGCCAGAGCCCGAGCCCCTCGCGAAAATCCCGCAACGCAAGGCGGCGGCGGGCCGCGCCCGTGACGTTGGAGAACAGTTCGAGAGTCTCGTGGCTTGGCTGAAGACCGGTGGCTTGGCTCATGCGAGCGCCCTTAGCCGATCCCCGGTAAGGGCGCAAGAAACCGGGGCCAGCGCCCCCCTGTCTGGACGGCGTGAATGGCCTGGGATGCGCCATTGACGGAAATCGAGGAGGCTCGACGCCCGGCCTGTTAAGGGGCGGCCCACAACCTGCAATGGACGTGGACAGCATGAAGGCGGCGGTTCTGGATGCCATCGGCGAGACCGCGCTCAGGCGCTCCTCGCGCGTCAATGCCGCCCTCGCGGCGAACGACCGGGTCAAATACCTGTTCTCGCTACTGCAAATGGCGATCGCCCATGCGGAGAACCCGGATCATCCGGCGCCATCGCTGAAACGCGAGCGCCTCGCCGCCGGCATCGACGATATCGGGCTCGATACGGCTGTGGCCGGTGCAAGGCGGGAAGGCGATCGCATCCGCATCCCGGGCGCCGCCCGGATGCTGGCGCGCATCGCGCAGGATATGCGGGTGATGGCCGTGCCGGTGCTGGAAGCCGGCCCGGACGCGACGACCGCCGCGCTGCAACAGCGCCTCGAGGCCAGGTTCGCCGATCTCCCCGGCGCGGCGGACGACCTGGTGGACGGTCCGGCGATCCTCGCCATGACCAGCGCCAACCGCGCCGGGACAGACAGCCTGCATCTGCTGGTCATGGACCTGCATCGCCAGCTCAACGCGCTGCAGGCGGGGCTTGCCGAGGCAACGCTGGACGGCGCCGCCGTCTATGGCCTCGACGAAGCGGATAAACCCTTGGTTGCCGCCTTCATGCGCGGCCTCAACCGCACCGCACCGCTGAAATTCGACCATCCCGGCCTCGCCACCACAGCCACCCGGGCCGGGAACCGGCTGGTCATCCAGAACGACATCGGCACCACGGACGCGCACGTCATCGTCGTGCACGTGGAAGGCCGCTGCGTCACCATCACCTATACGGATATCCACCCGGAGCGGCTGCGCTTCCTCAAGGACATGCTGACCGCGCGCGACTTTTCCTGGAACGACGGCGAACAGCCGGTCGAACGCGCCGCCTCCGGCCTGAGCTTCGAGATGGCGATCGGCCGCCACGAAGCGGCGGACGACGCGGCGCTGCGCGACTGCCTCGAATTCGTCGGCTCCCGCCTCGTCTTCCTGATCGACTGGAACCGCGCCCGCAAGGAACTCCGTGGCTTCCTGCGCGGCTCCGACCGCATCGCCGTGCTGCGCTGGGCGGCGGATAAGGAGGTCGGCCATCGTGGCTTCCTCTCCCTTGGCGGCGCGCGGCTGATCAATCAGGCGATCGAGGTGGCGGCCAGCTCCGCCCTGCATTTCGGCGACCGGCTTTGCGACGTGCTCGGCGACGCGGCGGCACGCGACTACGTCTGCTTCGTGCTGCGCGCCGCGAGCGAGGGATTGCGCGCCGGGCAGTCGGCGGGAATGATCCACGACCGCATCCGCACCGAGCTGCATGCCCATGTCAGCAATGAGGGCCGCCGCCTGCTGCGTGTCCTTGTCGAGCACGCCGCCCTGACGTTCGAGATCGCGACGGTGCTGCGCGAGGGGCTGCGCGACCTCTCGCCCATGACGGCAGAGCAGCTTGCCCGCCGCGCCCGGGATTTCGAGCACGCTGCCGACCAGAAGGTGAGCGAGATACGGGACGCGGCGCGGCGGCGGCCGGAGCAGGCGCCGCTGCTGCGCCTCGCCCAGACGGCCGACGACGCCGCCGACGCGATGGAGGAGGCCGCCTTCCTGCTCGGCCTGCTCGCCAGCAACGAAGCCGGGGGCGAGGCGCTGGAGGCGCTGGCCGGACTCGCCGACCTGGTGGCGGAAGGCACGCAGGAATGGGTCAAGACCCTCGCCGACGCCGCCACCATCGCGAGCCCGGGGCAGGGCGTGAAGGTCGCACGGGAGGATACCGAGGATTTCCTGAGCGCGGTTGACCGCATCCTCGCACTCGAGCACCAGGCGGATGATGTCCAGCGCGCCCTGACCGTCACGGCCCTGCGCCATGCGCGGGATTTCCGGCAGTTGCACCTCTACACCACCATCGGCAACAGCCTGGAAGAAGCCGCTGACAGCCTCAAGCGCGCCGCTCTCGGCGCCCGGGATCATGTGATGGGGAGTGTGCTCGGTGAGTGAAGATCGGACGCCGGATCTCTACCCTTTTGGGCCGGGCGTGGTGCTGCCGCGCGGCGGTGCGGCGGAAGTCGGCAACAAGGCCTGGAACCTGATGCGCATGGCGGCTGCCGGCCTGCGTGTGCCACCCGGCTTCGCGCTGCCGACCGGATGGTGTCAGCGGTTCCACGCGGCCGGCGCGTCACCGGACGCCGCGAGGCGCCAGCCGAAACCGGACGCGACCCTGGCCGCGGCGCTCCGGCGCGGCATCGCCGGTCTTGAGCAGGTCAGCGGTCTCGGCTTCGGTTCGGCGCGCCGGCCGCTGCTGGTTTCCGTGCGCTCCGGCGCCCCGGTTTCCATGCCGGGCATGCTGGAGACGGTCCTCGATATCGGCCTGAACCAGGAGACCGTGGAGGGCCTGATCCGCCAGACCGGTAATCCACGCCTCGCCTGGGACAGCTACCGGCGGCTGGTACGGCAATTCGCGGGCGTGGTCGCCGGCTTGCCGGCCGAGCCGTTCGATGCCGTGATCGCCTCGGTCACGGGCAACGCCCAGGACGAGCCAGCCGGCGGCTTCGATCACATCACCCTGCGCGCCATGACCTTCGGTATGCTGAAGCGGTACGAAGACCTCGCGGGCGAACCCTTCCCCGAGGACGTGTACGTGCAGCTCGGCCGTGCCTCGGCAGCGGTGTTCGCCTCCTGGGAAGCGCCGAAAGCGGTGACTTACAGGAAGCTGAACGGCATCGCCGACAGCATGGGCACCGCCGTGACCGTGCAGACCATGGTGTTCGGCAATGCCGGCGGCGCATCGGGCGCCGGGGTCGGCTTCACCCGCGATCCGGCGACCGGCGCGCGCACGCTCTACGTCGATTTCCAGTTCAATGGCCAAGGCGAGGATGTCGTCGCCGGGCGACAGGTGCTGAACGACAATGAGCGGCTGAGCCGCCGCCTGCCACTACTGGTGACCGAGCTGGAAGCCACCTGCCACACACTGGAGGCGCTGTTCGGCGACGCGCAGGATTTCGAGTTCACCCTGCAATCCGGCTCGCTTTATCTGCTGCAGACACGCAATGCCAAGACGACGCCCTGGGCGGCGCTGCGCATCGCCGTCGAACTGGTGGAGGAGGGGCTGATCACGCCCGCGGAGGCACTCGCGCGCCTGCGCGCCATCGACCTCGACAGCATCACGCGCTCCCGGCTGGCCGCCGAATCCGGGCAGTTGCTGGCCACCGCGCGGGTGGCGTGCCCTGGCATCGCCACCGGGGCCATCGCACTGAGTCCGGAAGCCGCCGAGCGCATGGCAGAAGCCGGCCAGAAGGTGATCCTGGTGCGGCGGGAAATCGCGACCGAGGACATCGCCGGCCTCGCCCGGGCGGAAGGCACCCTGACCGCGACCGGCGGCCGCACCTCACACGCCGCCGTGGTGGCGCGGCAACTCGGCAAGGTGTGCCTGGTCGGCTGTACCGCCCTTGCCATCGACCTCGCGCGGCAGCAGTGCCGGATCGGCGAGCGCGTGCTGGACGAGGGGGATACGATCTCGCTCGACGGCAATGAGGGGCGGATCTTCGCCGGGGCGCTGGAGGTGGTAACCGAGCGGCCAGAGCGGGAACTCGCGGCCATTCGCGACTGGCGACGCGCCGTGGCGGCTTAGACGGCGGTAAGGAAGGAGACGCCGACAGCCCCGAGGAAATCCGCTGCGCGGTCGCCGGCAGGCGCCACTAAGCCGTAATCCTCACTCAGCACCCGTTTCACCCGGTTGCGATGATAGGTGGCGAACAGCGTGCGACATGGCAGCACCTGCCGCTCATCCCGGCCGTACAGCCGCTGATGCAACGTCGGCAATTGGTGCCACGGTGCAGCCGGCTTCGCGTGATGCGCGTTGTGGTAAGCAAAATTCAGCGTCAGCAGGTTGAGCCATGGCTGCTGCACCGAAACCAGATTGGAATAGGTGTTCTCGTTCTCATAGGCCCGGTCGTACTGACGCGCCGCGACAAGCGCGTCGGCATGCTCAGCCGCGACCACCTCGTATGTATGCTGAAACGCATCCATGAAGCGGAGAACGTGCAGGAACAGGATGTAGGCGAGGGCATAGAGCGCCAGCGCCTTCGGCGAGATCACGCCAAGCACGGCAAAGCCGGCGATGCGCGCCGCGAGGGTGGCGGCCGTACGCCCCGGCGCTTCCCGCCAGACGTCGGCCAGCACGAGGCCGCGCATCAGGAATTCCACCGCCGGCACATAGGCCCATTCCAGGGCGAGCATCATACGGCGCGCCCAGGCCGGCCAGCGAAGCAGGGCCTTACGGTAATCGACGCTGACCACATCCAGCCGGTCGACGTGGTGGCGCATGTGCTTATGCTTCAGTCCGGCATAGGAAAGAGTGCACGCACCATTCAGCCAACTCAGCGCCCGACCCAGCCGGTCATTGTCGCGCGCCGTGGTGAACAAGGCGCCATGCGCGCATTCATGAATGAAATAGGCGGAATAGACGAGCGCCTGCGCGGTCAGGAGCACGCCCACAGCGTTCAGCGGCCAGGACCGCAGCGTCAGCAGAACGATCCCGCCGATCCAGCCGAGGAAGGTGAGGCCGAGCGCCAGCCGGTTCGGCCAGGCGCCATCCGGGTAGCGAAACGTCGCGTTCGTGAAAGGGATCCGCTCGCCTGCCTGCCGCATAATGCTCTAAATCCGTGCATTTATAAAGACCGCCCGGCCGAAGATGTCATGATCTGGCGCATTTGACCATATGAAGGGCGATTTATCGACGTGACGAGATAAGGATCAGCCTGACATGCGGTTTCTACAGGCAAAAATCCTGACCGTGCTTATCGCCGGTCAGGGAAGCGGGCCATGTTCCCGGCATGGCTGGCCGCTGCGTCACCCCGCCAGGCGCCGCGCACCCGCCACGTCCGGCATCGTTCCCGGCAGCAGCGCCTCCGGCAGCAACTCGGCCGGCAACCCGCCGAGCTGAGCGACTTCCCTGGCCAGATGCCCCTCTCCCTCCCGCACCAGCAGCACGACCAGATCGCGCACGCCGCAGAGCAGGGAGAAGCAGGTCGTGTCGGCGGTCTGCACAAGGGAGCGGGGCCGCTCTGCCCCCTCCACATGCAGCGTCTGCCGCAGGGCGATGGCCGCGTGCTCGGCATGCCCGGCGCCGCCAGCACTCTCCATGTCGATGCGGTAGGTCAGTCCATCGGCCGATATGCGCGTGCAGCGGAAGCTCCCTGGCGCCCTCGCCACACGCGTCCACTCCGCAGCGCCGGCCAGGGCAAGAAGAGCGGCGCGCCGTCCGGCATCCGCGTCGGGGCGGCGGAGCACATCCCGCGCCGTGGCGACCGGGCTGACGGCGCGAAGCTGCGCCCCGATGGCCAGCAGCCTGGCGCGCAAGGCCGTCTCCGTCTCGGTGGCGATGGGGTCAGCCACGGCATCGGTCAGCCCTGGGTCCATCCAATCGGGCAACAGCACGCTCACCGGCTTCCGCATGCGTGCATGCCACAGCTGCTCAAGCAAGGTAGCGGTCGTGTTGAGGAGCGGGCGGAGGATGAGCGTCATGCGTTTTGCCTTTCAGCCGGCAACCTTCTGCTGCCTGAGGCGACGCTACCCGGAGGTGATGACCAAGATCTTAATGCCCGGCCGGGCCGCGCAGGCATGGCGCGCCATGGCGGACGCGACCGCCATGCCCGTTACTGACCGGCCAGCCGCTTCTGTCGCTGTTCCGCGAGGCCGATCCGGGCCGCCACCCCGGCCGGGTCTCCCTCGGTCACGCTCTTCCGGCAGATCGCGGTCGGCGGTTCGTCGAACGGATCTTCCTCGATCAGGATGACCTCGCAGGCAATGTCAGCCTGCGCGGTATCGAACAGCCCCTCCTTATAGTTCACGACGATACGCGGCACTGAGTTGCCGCCGGTGATCGATTCAATCTGCCGGAGCAGCGTGTCGAACTCCTCGTCCGAGGCGAGGAGGGCGGATATCGCCAGCAATTCGCGCCCATCCGCGGCGATCAGGGTCGCTTCTCCCTCTTCATTCCGAACGATATGCATGGACCTCTCACAATCAGAACGAGCATAGCCGCGGCGCGGTAAACGGATTACGCACGAAACGGAGCGCACAGGGCATGGCCCGTTGGCGCATCCGCCGTGACGGAGGGCTGAGGCCGGGATGCTGGCAACTATCAGGGAGCTTGATCTCGGCAACCCGGGCGCGATCGGGTTGCTGCGCCGCATCGACCGCGACTGGGCGGGAATGGCGGAGACGGAGCACACCGCCTTGCTGCGGGACCTCTGCATCACCGTGCCGCCGGCCGAAACCGCGCGCCCGGACATCGTCCTGCTGCCGGGTGGTGCGGTCGCGCTGCGCGGCCCGGAAACCGGGGTGCTGGTGCCAGACCCGCAGGCCTGCCACGTCGTGACAGCGCCAGATATATCCGGCCTGCGCGCTCGCATCGCGGCTGCCCCCGGCGTCCTGACGCTCCTGCGCGACGAAAGCGGCGTGCGGACCGTGCCTGGCCTGCCGGAAATCATGCCGCCGCAGGCCGCGAGCATCCTTTCGAGCCCTGACGGCCTCGCCGGGGCATCACCACAGGACGCGGCCCCGGCAACCCCCTGGCTGCTGCTCTGGGGCGAGGAGGGGGCGGTCGCCTGGCCGTTCACGCCGGCGCCGGATTGCCTCGCCCTGGCCGCCACGGTCTGCGGCGCCCCTCTCCGGCCGGACGCGCCGCTGCCGCCCGAGATGTGGCAGGCGGGAGAGGGCTGGGAACGCTTCCGGTTCCTGACCCTCGGCATCGCCGAGCATCTCGACGCGCTGCTCGCGGCGGAGATTTCCGACGATCTGCGCTACGCGCTGATCCAGGCCTGCACGGATGGGGAAACCTGCCTTGCCAGCCGGATCGCCGACGCGCTTGGCGTGCTCCCGAGCGGCTTCCTGGGCGGTGCCACGACGCGACCCGGCTATCAGATGCTGGAATCCTGGCCGGAAGCGGCGGCACGGCTGCGCGCCGCGCCGGGCCAGGCCCTGCTCGCGATTGAGCCGCGGGGCAAAGGCACCCCCCTCATCCAGGGCCTGCGCGCCGCGCTGAAGGGGCGTGGCGAGGCCGTGCTGTTCCGGGAAGGCGGCGGCGCGGCGCCGGTTAGTCTGGGCAGCGACCAGGCCGTCTTCCTGGCGCGGCAGGCAGGCGCGGCGCGGCGACTCTGCCTCCTGCTCAAAAACAGCCCTGACCCGGCCGATCTCTACGCGCTCGCTTACGGCGCCGCGGCCAGGACCGAAGCCGCGGTGCTGGCCGCGGCGCCGTGCTGGGGGTTCTGTCATCGCCTGGACCCGGAAGGGGGCGAGATCGGCAATGCCTCCTGGTTCGGCCTGGGCCCCGGTCTCGACGAACTGGACGCGCTGTTCGCCCTCTGAAGTCAGCCCTCTGGTTGACTTGCCGGCGGCAACCGCCACGCGCCACACTCAATGGCAAAATCGGATTTTCGCCGGCGACATTAACCCTTCGCGAAATCCTGTCAGATAGGCTCACTCCGACCGCAATGGTCGGAGCCTCTCTTTTATCGCTTGCTGGCGGAGACACCGTGAAAATTCTCGTTGTTGACGATTATGCCACCATGCGCCGGATCGTGCGGAACCTCCTCGGTCAGATCGGACACGCCGACATCGATGAGGCGGCCGATGGCAGCGAGGCGCTCGCGAAGCTGCGCTCGGGAAAGTTCGATCTGGTCATCTCCGACTGGAACATGGAGCCGATGACCGGACTCGAACTGCTCAAGCAAGTGCGGGCGGACAGCGCGCTCGCGCCCTTGCCCTTCATCATGGTCACGGCGGAGAGCAAGACAGAAAACGTGATCGAGGCCAAGAAGGCCGGAGTCAGCAACTACATCGTCAAGCCGTTCACCGCCGACACGCTGAAGGCGAAGATCGCCACGGTCATCTGAAGCGAACGGAGGGCCGCGTGAACGCAACAGGGGCAGGCGCCGCATCCGTTCCCGGCGGTGCGGCGTTGGGCGAAAATACCTACGCCGCCGCCGCGGCCATGGCATCGCGGCTGGAACAGATCACCGCGCAGCTGCATCATGAAGTCGCGCGCCTCGGCACGGTACGCCCGGGAGGCGAAGCTGAGGCGCAGCACCAGCTCAAGCTGTTGCAGGACGAGCTGCGAGGCATGGGCCGGCTGATCGCGGAGACGCGGTCGGAAGTGGCCGGGCTGATCCCCGGCGAGCAGGCGCATTCCCGGCTGACCTGTGCCTCCGGCGAACTCGACAGCGTCGTCAGCGCGACAGAGCGGGCCGCGGTCGAGATCATGGGGGCGGCGGAACGGTCGCAGGACGCGATCCAGCACATCCGCGCCGAACCCGGCCTGTCGCCCGAGGTGCTGCGCCATGTCGATGTGATCGACAACGCGGCGATGGATATCGTGATGGCCTGTTCCTTCCAGGATCTCACGGGCCAACGCATCCGCAAGGTGGTGCAGGCGCTGAACTATATCGAGCAGCGCATCATCTCGCTCGCGGCACTTTGGGAAGGATCTGTTGACCTCACAGGTGCGGAAGCGCCGAGCGTGGATGATCGACCGGATTCGCATCTCCTGAACGGGCCGACGGAGAACGGCCTCGAACAGAATGCGATCGACGCCCTGCTGAATGGCACCGGCTCAGCACCGACCGGGGAGGCCTCGCAGGACGCGATCGATGCACTGTTCCCCTGACGAGCCGGCGGGCAATGCGGCTGGTCGGAAGCGATCCGCCGCGTAAGTCCGCTTCGGCCACTTTCACCGGCGAAAATCCGCCCGCGTGACCACACGGGACAACACCAAAACGGGCCGGGCCATGCCATGCTCGATCCACCAGACGAGATCCTGTTCCATGGCAGCTTCCGTGACCCTGACCCCGCTTGGCCTCGACGGCACCTCCGCCGCCGTGCCGGGCAAGACCGGCGGCCCTGATACGGGGACGGACTTTGCCTCCCTCATCGGGCAACTCTCGATCGACCCCAGCGCCGGCGGAGCCGCAACGGCGTCGCCTGGCACCGCCCAGGCCGGACCGCGCTCCGGCAAGCCGGCCGGACTCAAATTCGGCCCGCTCGGTTTCACCGCTGACGGAACCGGCAACGCGGCACCCGCCACCGCCTCTCCCCCTGATCCGACAAGCGTGCCTCCCCCGACGCCGGGGACACTGACCCCGGCCCTGATCGGCGGACTGCAACTCGCGGGCCTGCCGGACACCACGCAGACGATGGTTGATGCGCGCCCCTCGCCCCCGGACGGAACCAGCTTGGCCCACGGCTCGCTTGCTGACGCGGTTCCCGGCGCCACCGCCACGCAAGGCAACGTCCTGTCGCCGGCCCAGTCTGACGGCGTGTCCGCCCCGCTGACCTCCAATCCCGCCATCACCTCGGCCACGGAGCAGGCCGTGGGTCAGGCCGTCACCGCGAGCGCCGTTACACCACCGGGGATCGCCGTCGCCGCCAAACAGGAAACACCGGCGCCGACGGGCACCTCCACGCAACCATCGCCCGGCGACACGACCGCGACCGATAGCACGGCGGCCCAGCCCATGATAGCACCGCCGGCCGCACAATCGACCGCCCCCGCCGGATCACCGCCAACACCGCCGGATACGCTGGCTGGTAAAGAGGCGACGCCCACCCCGGCGCAGTCACTGGACAAGCTGGCCACCCGGAATACCGCCCCCGCCACCGCGCAACCCGGCGGAACAGTGCAGGGGAGCCGGCCTCACCGACAGGCCAGCACCAAGCCGACCACAGCTCCCCAGACGCCCGGCGACAGCGGCACCACGCCCCAAACCGCCATGGCTGCAGCCGCGACGGCATCATCTCCCGCCGCCTTGCTGACCGCGCTCGCCGGAGCGGGCACCGCCCAGACCGACCAACCCGCCCCCCGGGACAACAATACGGCCTCCCCCCAGGACCAGCCCGCGCGTCCAGCCGCGATCTTCCCGGCGAGCGCCACGACCGCATCACCGGCGCCGGGCGGGACCGGCCTCGCCCATGATGAGAATACCGGCGGCATCGGCGGCCGGGGGACGACATTGGATAACGGCCCCCGCGCCGCATCTGGTGGAGGCGGCCCCACCATCGCCGCGCCGCATGCCGCCCAGGCCATCACGCCCGCAGCGACCAGCCACGCCCCCCCTCAGGCCGGAAACCAGTCCGGCGCGTTCCAGGTTCCGATCTTGCACAGCGCCGATCAGAGCAGCGCCACCTCCCCGGCCCCCCAGAAAACGCAGGCGCCGGGGAGCGAGCTGACTCTGCGCCAGACCGCGGAAAGCGCCGGCAGCCAGGTCGCGCTGCGCCTCGGCCGGGCGTTGCAGGACGGGGCGCAAACCGTCGTCGTCGAACTGCATCCCGCCGAACTCGGACGGGTGGAAGTGCGGCTCTCTTTCCAGGACGGCGGGATCGGCGTGCAGATGACGCTAGACCGCAAGCAGACCTACGAAGCCTTTACCGATAATCGCGCCGGGCTGGAGCAGCAACTCACCCAGGCCGGCATCGATCTCGGCAATGGCGGGCTCGATCTGCGCTTCGGGCAGCAACATTCCAGCCAGGATGCACAAGGCGACGCGGCCCATTTCCGCGTCGTCGCCGCGGAGCCCGAGACCGCCGCGGAGCCAGAAGCCGCCCCGCCCCCCTCCAGCAGCAGCGACAGCCTGGTGAACATCCTCGCCTGAGGCAGCCCCCCGACGCGCAAAACCGGAGCGTTCCATGACGACGACCAGCGCCACCCAGACCGCCAGCAACTCACTGATCAGCAGCCTCGGCAGCACCGCCTCGACGACCAAGATCGGCGCCCAGGCGAGCGACGGCCAGATGAACACCTTCCTCCAGCTTCTGACCGCCCAGCTCAAGAACCAGGACCCGACGAAGCCCACGGACCCGACGCAGTTCGTCGCTCAGCTCGCGCAATTCTCTCAGGTCGAACAGCAGGTCAACACGAACACGAAGCTGGATACGATCAACAAGACCGTCTCCGGCATGGCGCTCGGCCAGTATACCGGCATGGTCAACCACACCGTCACCGCGGCCGCCACCAGCATCGCCGTGCCGGCCTCCGGCAGTCCGTCGCCGATGTCCTACACCGTGACATCGACGTCGCTCTCCAACATCCAGGCCAATATCCTCGATTCGTCGGGCAACCTGCTGCGCTCGCTGCCTGTCAACGGAACCAGCGGCACGCTTTCCTTCGACGGACGGGATTCCAGCGGCAACGCCCTCGCGGCCGGAACCTATCAGATCAACCTGGTCGGGCAGGCCACGGATGGCACGCAGCAAAGCGCCGGCACGTTCACGACCTCGGGCGTGGTGTCGCAGGTGGTGCAGGCCAGCGATGGCACCTGGCAGCTGCAATTGCAGGATGGCCGCTCGGTCGATGCTTCGAGCGTCTCGTCTCTGAGCAGCTGAGCGCCGCGAGGCGTGTCCGTGTACCGGGGCACGTCACCGCAGCAGGGCGATCCTGGAACGAGCCTCTTGTTTATCGCGCACCGCGGAGCGGCTCGCGAACTCCCCTGTCTTCCGCCGGAAGACGTGACCCGGCGGAATGACAGAAGCTCTCACGTATAAAGGAGACGCGTGATCAGCACATCCTGCACACCAGACGGTTGCAGCTTGCTGATAACCGCCATCAGGGCATCCTTTACTATCAGCGGATCGGTCTGATCCGGCTGCAAGATGTGCCGGTCCGACATGACCATCAGCTCCCGCATCACGGCTTCCTTGTAGCGTGGCATCATTGCCTGAATGCTGGCTGCGGCGTCATTTGTCGCCTGCACGGTAACGCTGATGAGCAGGTACCCAGTCCGATGCCCGGCGAGCGGCAGATTCACCGTGAAATCGCCGATCGGAATGAAATTTACCTTTGCCGGCGTCGCGGCATCCTCGGCCAAAGCGGGGGCAGACGGGAGGATGGGCGAAGCACCGGCCACGCCAGCGACAAGCAAGGCGGCAAGGAGAAGAGCACGGCGCATGATCGACCTCCTGAGACTGCGTTGCGGGGAGCACCCACAGCCAAACCTCTCAAGAAGTCGGCTTTTGCCATGCTGCGGTGCGGGTATTTGATCGCATCCGCGGACAGGCAAAGTCAATCAAAATTGTTTCTTTTATGAGACTGATTTTGTTTATTTAATTACACCTGACCGGACGCCCTTTTTCATCCTTCGTTTACAGACTTCAGAACGGCTCAAACCGACTGAGAACGTCCTGCCCCCATTTCGGCCGTTGCAGATCGGAGGAGACACCCCTTCCGGCATAATTGATCCGCGCCTCGGCGATGCGGTCAGACGGGATGGTATTGTCCGACGCAATGTCCTCCGGCCGGACAATGCCACGCACCTCGATGTCCCGCAGTTCGTTATCGAGCCGGATCTCCTGACTGCCGGCGATCTCCAGATTGCCGTTCGGCAGGACGCTGACGACGGTCGCCGCGACATTTGTCACGATCGTCTCGCTGCGCTGGATCTGACCCTTCCCGTTGGTGTTCTCGGACCCAGTGGTATTCACTGTGGGAGTGGTATCGGCGATACCCGGAATCATGTGCCCGATCCACGTGCCGAGACCGAACACATTATTGATGGCCACAGAATTCGAGGTGTTGCGCTGCAACTGCGTCTGGTTGTTGAACTGACCCTGATCCTGAATGGAGACAGCAACGGTCACAAGATCACCGATGGTGCGGGCTCGCGGATCACGAAAGAAAGTTTTCGCACCAGGCAGCCAAAGCGAACCATGTGGAGCAAGCTCCGGCGGAGGCATTGCCGCCATCAATGGTTGGGACTGGTAGGCGGTTGCCGGGATGGCATTGATCTTCCCCGGACTGCTCATATCCGGCGGTTTCTGGAAATGATCGAACGTGTCGCATGCCGCGAGCGACAGCATGAACGGCAGCAGGCCGAGGATTTTCCTCATTGGTTGGGCTGTATTTCCAGAGTGTCAGGCCCGACGACAATGCCGCTGATGGTGCGCGAGGTGGACGGATTGAGCACACGGATCTCTTGCCCGGCTGCGCCCGGTTCCAGAGCACGGCCACTCAGGACCATCGACAGATTACCGACCCGCCAATGGACCTGCACGGTCTCGTTGGCATGGACGAGACAGATCGGCCCCACATCATGGACAGTCAGCGGATGTCCGGCGACAACATGGTGCTTGACCTCGAGCCCAACCGGATTTTTGTCGGCTGACAAGGCGCCATAGATCGGCCGGGTCAACGACCTAAGTTGGACATTCTCGGCGTGCACAACGTCGCCTGGCATGAGCATCTCGGTCGCGTACCAGGCCTCGTCCCCTGCCCTGGCCGACGACAGCCCGACGAACAGGACAACGCCGATATAGGCAGCGATGGAGCGGAAACCCTGCATGCGCATCATCCTTACCGGAGCTGGGATGTGGTCTGCATCATCTGATCAGCGGCTTCGATGACCTTGCTGTTCAACTCGTAAGATCGCTGCGCCTGGATCAACGAAGTGATCTCCTGCACGACATTGACGTTCGACGATTCGAGATAACCCTGGCGGATGGAGCCAAAGCCCGGATCATTCGGCAAACCCTGGATCGGATCACCGGACGCGGTGGTGGAAAGAAAATTATTGCCGCCTTGTGCTTCGAGCCCCGCCTCGTTGGCGAACATATAGAGTTGCAGACGGCCAATGGTCTGCTGCTTGCCGCTCGAATCGGTCATCACCACTTCACCCGCCTGGTTGATCGTCACATCCTTGGCACGCGGATCGATGGTGATGCCGGGCAGCACCTGATACCCCTCATTCGTGACGATCTGCCCCGTGTCGGAGAATTTGAAGCTTCCGTCGCGCGTGTAGGCGGTGTCTCCGTTCGGCAGAAGGACGCCGAAATAGCCGCGACCATCGACCGCGACGTCGAGCTTGTTGTCCGTCTGCGTCAGCGTGCCCTGCGAGGTGATCCGATTGACGCCGGAATTGCGCACGCCGAGGCCGATCTGCGTGCCGGTCGGCAGGATGGTTCCCGTTTCCGACGATTCAGTGCCGACGCGATCGGCATTCTGATAGAGCAGATCCTGGAACTCGGCCATACTCCTCTTGAATCCGGTCGTACTGACGTTCGCTATGTTGTTGGAAATGACTTCCACGTTGGTTTGCTGAGCCTGCATGCCGGTCGCGGCGATGCCGAGTGCGCGCAACATAGTGTGGTGTCTCCTGTCGACTCGCCGGTCAGTTCGTGCGACCGAGCGTCTGGATCATGGTGCGTTCGCGGTCGTTATCGTCACTCAACAGGGTCTGCAGACGCTCATAGGCCCGGCTAAGCTCCGTCATGTTGGCGATTTCCTTCACCGGCTGGACGGTCGAAGCCTCGACCGTGCCTTGCATGATGCGTGATCCGGTATCTTGCGCTGGAATCAGGGTCATGCCGTTCGGCGGTGCGCTGACCAGGCCATTGCCGGCCTTGCGCAGCGTCTCCGGGCTGACCGGGCGATAGGTCGCAATGCGGCCGATATCCTGCCAGTCAATGCTGTTGGCGGTCAGAATGCTAACCGTGCCGTCGCCTTCCACCCGCACGCGCGTATAGTCGTCCGGCAACTGGATCGGCTGACCATCCTCACCGAGCAACGGATTGCTGTTCGTATCTACCAACGTCCTGTCCGGGGAAAGGTGCAGCCTGCCATCCCGCGAATAGAATGGGCCCTGCGGCGTGCGCACCGAAAGGAACCCATCCCCATCGATCGCGAGATCGAACGGATTGTCGGTTGTCTGAAACTGACCAGCGGAGCGGTCGAAGTAGGTCGCCCGGTCCTGCACGAAGGCAACCTGGTTTCCCGGAACGGCAAGCCGATTTACATAGGTCTGAAACAGCTGCCGGTCCGCCTTGTAACCGCTCGTGTTGGCGTTCGCGATGTTGTTGGCGACCACTTCAAGCTGATGCTGTAGCGCGACCTGGGCGGAAAGCGTGACGTAGGTCGTGTCCTCCATAACCCAAGCTCCTTCTCAATCAACGGGAACAAGACAGGCGCCAACAGAAAAACTCCAGATTTTCAATCAGCTTTTCCAAACCAAATGGTGTTGTATCCTGACGGTCATGCCTATGGCGCGAGAAGGTCTTCAATGTGCTTCGACCGCTCGATGGCCTGACGCACTTCGTCCACCTGGGTCACCGCCCCGCTCGAAACGGCGACAGAGGACGCGGCCGGAGGCGGGGCATCGACCAGGGAAAGTGCATCCCGCGCCGCCCCCTGGGCCGAGAGCAACTCCGTCGCGGGACGATCCGCCGGCGCACGCCGCGCCAGGCTGGCGGTCAGGGCGTAACGCGTCGTCAGGTCGGCCCGTGCCGTCTTCTCCGTTGCCGGATCACGCAGCAGATCGGCATAGGCTGCGGCGGCCGCATCCCAATCCTGCGCCTGATAGAACAGGTCGGCGCGGCGCAACCGGTCCGCATACGCCGGGAGCCCGTCAAGCGCATGCGCGGCATCGTCCGCCCGGTCGAGCCGCGCCAGGGCCGCCGCGGTCGCGCGATGCGCCTCCGGGGACGCCGGCACCTGACCAAGCAGGGCGAGCGCCTTTTGCGGGTCGCCGGTGGCGGCACGCGCTTCCGCAAGGGCGCGGAGCACCATGGCGCCGGGTGAGGCGGTGGTCACCGGCGAAAGCTGGTTGGCCACGGACAACGCCGCCTCCGGCAGGTTCCGCGCCAACAACAGCCTGATCGCACCCAGGCGGATATCGTCACCTTTCGCGCCAGGGGTCGCATAGCCCTCATAGCGCCAATAGAGCGTCAGGCGCTGGTCGGCGTCAGGCAGGGACGGACTGTCCGGTCCGACCAGGATACGCAGGATGCGGGCGACCAGCTCGGCGCCCCGGCTCTCACCGCGGTGGCTCTCCCCCGCCGCGCTCTGATCGGCAAGGGCGAGTGTCTCGGCGTAGTCGCCCTCCTCCAGCCGGCGCTGCGCCAGTAGCAGGGCGGCCTCCTCGCCAAGCGGGTCGTAGCGATAGGCATGCGCCAGATCCAGCAACACCGCCTCCGCATGACTACCAACCGGCCCCGGCCGGGATGCATCGAGCGCGGCAAGGCGCATTCTGGCGATCAGGCCGGGAACCGTGCTGTCCTGCTCGGCGGCACGCCCGAGGAACAGGACCTCGTCGGAAAGGTTCCCCTCGCTGCTGGCGATTTTCGCTTGCAGCAACAGACGGTCGGCCTCGTCATCCGGCGCGCTACTGTCGGCGTTTTGCACAGCAGCGGCCATCGCGCGTAGTGTTCCGGGGTCGTCGCCGGAGGCATCGGCGATCGCCATGGCGAAGATCTGCCGTGGCGTATCGGGGATGTCACGCAGCTCTGCGCGCGCCTTGCCCGCCTGCTGCACGACGGTCTGCGTATCGCCGATCGCGGTGGCGGCGAGGGCGCGCCAAAGGCCGAGATCATCGCGATCGCAGCCTGCATGCTCGGCGAGCAGTGGCGAGGCAGCGTCGATCGACTCGCGACGCATCAGATGCGCGATGTCGGCGACACGCGCGAGTCGTGTCCGGTCGGCCGCGGAAGGGTCCTCCGCATGCCATTCATTGACGGCGGCGAGGGCTTCGTTCGGCAGACCATTGGCAACATAGAACTCGGCCAGGGCCGCCATCTCCGGCGCGCCCTCCATGGCGTTCGCCGCCTGGCGGCGAAGAGCGACCAGCCGTTCGGTGAAGGAGCCTTCGCCACGCCAGGCAGCCATATCGAAATCCGGCTGGCAGATCGGCTTGGGCGGAGGCGGAGGCACGGCCGGAGCCGCCGCAGGCGCAGACTGAGGGGCGGCATCCGCCGCCGGCGCCACGCCGTTCAGCAGCGCGATTTTGGTGGATAAGCTCGCGCGCAGCGAGTCCATGTCATCCCCCCGGGGCGCGGGCTTTGTCGCGACCGCGGGCGGCGCGTTGCCGGGCGCCGAACCGGCGGCGGCAGCGACCGACAGCCTCGCCGCCGACACCGGCTCCCGCGCATCGCGAAAATCCACGAAGAAGTAGCCGGGGATATGACCGGCATGGATATCGCAGGCGCAGGTGAGCCGAACCGTCGCGATGAGGGCATCCCCTTCCCGCCGCTGCTCGATACCAGCCACCTGCCGGATGTGGCGCAGTCCGGAGAGATCGAGATCGGCCGCCCCCGGCAAGCGGATCTCCACGCCGCCCGACACCCGCCGCAGGCTCGGCGAGCCCGCCTCGGCATCGATCTGGAAAGCAAGGCGGCCGCCCTTGTTTCGCACACCCGCCCGCACCGGCACGATCACCCCGGCCGGGACTGAGTCGGACGGCGCCGCCATGGCCGTGGACACGGGCAGCACAGCTGGCGCGGGCCGCGCCAGGGGGGACGTGAGCGGCAGGGGCGCGGCGCCCAGGGCCGGCAGCGCCGCAAGGCACAGCGCGGCGGCGACGCTCAGTTGCCGGACGGGATAGTGGACCAAGACCTCAGCCCTCCCCCTTGCGAGCCACCTTGGCGGCTTCCTTCAGCATCCCGTCCATCTCATTGAAGGAGGGCTGGAACTTGCTCGGGATCGACTTCCGGCCAACCTCGACCGCGAGCTGCGGGACAAGATTGTCCAGATGGGAGGTGATGATCTGCCTGATCAGGTTCGGCATGGCGTTCTCCTCATCGACCACGTTGCGGATACGGCCAGCGAGCGGCCCCACGAGAGCATAGGAGAGGAATACGCCGAGGAACGTGCCGACCAGCGCCGAACTGATCATGTGACCAAGCACCTGCGGGGATTCGGATATCGCGCCCATCGCCTTGATGATGCCGAGCACGGCGGCGACGATGCCGAGCGCCGGGAAGGCGTCCGCCACGGTGCTCAGCGCCTTCGCCGCCCTGAGCTGTTCCTGGTAACGCTTCGCGACTTCCGTCTCCATCATTTCGCCGACCTTGTACGCATCGGTGAAGTTAAGCGTGATGCTGCGAAAAACGTCGGATATGAAGGCGGTCAGATCCTTATCCGCCAGAAAATGCGGATAATGGGCGAAGATCGCGGATTTCTCCGGGTTCTCGATGTGCCGCTCGAGCGCCACGTTGCCCTCCTGCCGGGCCACACGGACCAGCAGAAACATCAGGCACAGCGCGTCCGCGTAGTCGGTCTTCTTCCATTTGGGGCCGGAGAACACCTTCCTGAGCCCATCCCAGACTTTTTTGACGGTACTCGTGTCATTGGAGATCAGCAGGGTCATCGTCCCCGCGCCGCCGATCACCAGCAGTTCCGGCCCCGCGGCTTGCAGGATGACCCCGAACTTGCCGCCGCTGATGGTATAGCCGAGCCAGACCACGACGAAGACGCCAACCAGCCCGATCCCTTGCCACATGCCCGCTCAGACTCGCTTTCACGTTGACGGATGACACACCGTGCCGCATGCTTGTTCTTATCATTTCGCACGACCTTCGGCCAGACGCTTTTTGCGAAAACCGGAGACTGAGAGGAGGATCGCGTGACCTTCCGCATTCCAGACACCGAAGCTTCCGCCCCAAGCGGGCTAAATGCCACGGCAGGAGTTATATCCGCGCTGCGCAACGCCAGCGCGGAAACGGGCACGAGCTTCAATGTGCTCCTGGCATCCGCCTCGATGGAAAGCGGTCTCCGGCCGGATGCCCGCTCGGCATCGTCCTCCGCCAAGGGCTTGTTCCAGTTCGTCGAACAGAGCTGGCTGCAAGCGGTGCACGACTATGGCGCGAACCATGGGCTGAGCGCGGAAGCCGCCGCCATCGTGCGCCGCAGCGGCCAGCTGACCGTGGAGGACCCCAGCCTCCGGCAGCACATATTGGACTTGCGAAATGATGCGAAACTGGCCGCCTCGATGGCCGGCAACACCCTGCAAGCGGTCGCCGACAAGCTGACTGGGGTGCTCGGCCGAGCGCCGGACGCGGCCGAGACCTATCTCGGCCACTTCCTCGGCCAGGGCGGCGCCGCGCAAATGCTGCAGACGGCGCAGACCGCCCCCGGCAAGGCCGCCGCCGATATCCTGCCCGCAGCGGCCCACGCCAACCCAGCCATGTTTTATGCCGCGGACGGCACACCCTATACGGCCACCCAGTTCATCAATCACATTCGCGCGAAAGTTGATCGGGCCTTCGCCGAACTCGGCCTGCCCGTGCCGCAGGGCGGGATGAGCTTCGGCAAAACCGGCAGCGCACAGGCGGACAGCCTGGATTCCGGCGCGACGGGGTGGGGGACGAACCGGCCACGACAAGCAACCAGCACGCAAGAGCAACTCGCCCTGGCCTCTCTTGCTGAGGTCTTTACCCGGCTAGACCGTAACCTGGCGCACGCCTCCGACAGCCGGATGCGCCGCGGGGGCCATGGCACGCCCTTGCCGAACGGAGTGCTCTCCGCCATGGAGGAGCGTCTAACCAGCCCCTCGCAAAGCCGTAGCGCCTACCAGGCCGCCGGACAAAACACCTGAAACGCAAGCCCCCCCCCGCGCCGCCCAGGCCGGCGCGGGGCTTTACCCGAACAGGGCGGTAGCGCGAAATTTCGAGGCGCTCGCCTCACAAAAGCCTTGCGAAATTTTCCGATCAGGACTACAGGAAAAGGTATGCGAAACGTAGCTTTGTCCCTTCACACAGAAGGACGCTAGCGACGAAGCAAGTCAACCCCAGCAGAATGCGGGTCGTGGCCAGATGAACGCTTCCTCCGGTGCGAGCAGCAGACTTCCCCCTCTCCGGCTGAAAAGCCAGTCGCACGCCCTGGTCACGCTGGAGGTGCAAAACCCGCATGACGGGAATTTCGATACCCTCCTGGCCGAAAAAATCGCCCAGGCACCCGGCTTCTTCTCCGTCGCCCCGGTCGTCCTTGACTTCACCAACTCCCCCCTGCAAGCCAACGAGATCGACCTTGCCGCGATCAGCGAACGCGTTCGCAGCTACGGACTGATCCCCGTCGGCATCCAGAGCGGCAACCCCGACCTCGCGCGGCGCGCCGCCGATATCGGTCTTGCGAAAATCATTCCCGGCGAAACTCACGGCGTCGGCACGGCCGCGGAATCACCGCGCCGGCCGCCGCTGATCATCCGCGAACCGATCCGGTCCGGCCGCTCGATCTATGCCGCGGGAGGCGATCTGATCGTGCTCGCCTCCGTCTCCGCCGGCGCGGAAGTTCTGGCGGACGGGAATATCCACATTTACGGCACCCTGCGCGGCCGCGCCCTCGCCGGGATCAATGACGACCAGCAGGCGCGAATCTTCGTCAGCACGCTGGAGGCCGAACTGGTCTCGATCAGCGGCTACTACATGGCCGCGGAAGACTTCCTGCCAGAATGGCGGGGGAAGCGGACACAACTCTTCCTGCAAGAGGGCTATTTGCGCTTCGGCGCATTGTCCTGAACCGGTCCATCAGAGGAGAATCCCAGTGACCGAGGTCCAGAACTCCCAGGTGATCGTCGTAACCTCCGGCAAGGGCGGGGTCGGCAAGACGACCACCTCCGCCGCCTTCGCGGCCGGACTCGCCCTGCGCGGCCACAAGACCGTCGTCGTTGATTTCGATGTCGGCCTGCGAAATCTTGACCTGGTGATGGGCTGCGAGCGCCGCGTGATCTTCGACATCACCCACGTCATCAGCGGTGAAGCGAAGCTTGGGCAGGCACTGATCAAGGACAAGCGGGTCGATAACCTCTATGTCCTCGCGACCTCCCAGACCAAGGACAAGGACGTGCTGACCCAGGCCGGCGTCAACGCCGTCATCGAAGCCTTGCGAAACGAGTTCGAATACATTATCTGCGACAGCCCGGCCGGCATCGAGCAGGGCGCGCTGATGGCGCTCTACCACGCCGATCAGGCGATCGTCGTCACCAACCCGGAGATCTCCTCCGTCCGCGACTCTGACCGCATCCTCGGCCTGATCGCCTCGCGCTCGAAGCGCGCCGAGGAAGAGCGCGCCCCGGTGAAGGAGCATTTACTCGTCACCCGCTACGACGAGAGCCGGGTGAAGTCCGGCGCGATGCTCAATGTCAACGTCATCCAGGACATCCTGTCCGTCGATCTGCTCGGGATCATTCCGGAAAGCCACTGGATCTTGCGCGCCTCGAATCTCGGCCGGCCGGTCAGCCTGGAACCGAACAGCGATGCCGGCCAAGCCTACAAGGACGCGATCGCCCGCTTCCTCGGCGACCCGGCCGAAGTGCGCGCGCCGGAAGCGCCGAAAGCCGAGAACCGCACCATCTTCCAGCGGTTGTTCAGCCGCAAGATCGCCGCCCGGGCGGAAGTGGAGTGAAGGCCCAATGTCGATCAGTCTTAAGAAAAAGCCGGCCGCTACCGTCGCCGGCGACCGTCTGACAAACCTGATTGCCTCGGATCGCGTCCAGTTGGCGGGCGAAAATCCGCTGGACCGCCTGCAGGACGACATCCTGAACGCGATAAAGCGCAACCTGCGCTGCGGCCACGTCAATGTCCGGCAGGGGATCTCGCGTCAGCTGAAAGTGCTCGAGATCGATATCGACCTAGTGCCGCGGGTGCGGCCTTGAATCGCCGCGAAATCCGGAAAGGAGAGGAAGCCATGTCCACGCATAACCAGGCTTTCAGACTGATCGGCCCACTCGCCATCCTGCTTTCGGTCGGCGCCGCCATCTCCACCCAGGAGCCATTCGATGCGCCGCTGCCGGTGGCCATCAGTGCCGCCCTCATCCTGCTGACCCTGGGCGGCGCGGCGCTGCTGATCGGCTTTCGGAGCAGTTCGCTGCTCGACCTGCCGAACGGCGCGGCCCGGTCCGAGGTGATCGCGATCCCCACCCAGACGGGCATGCGGATTCGCATCATCTACAGGACACCAGGCTAAGCGGGGCCTCACGCTGCATGCCGCATGCCCCCGAGCCGACCTGTCGCGTCAGGCCGAAGGAGACCACCCACCCGGGCGGAAACGCGCCGATCCTGCACCGAGATGCCCCGGGGAACCGACGCCTCGGACAAGGAGACACCCAGGACGTGACCAGCCCGGCACCGACGATGTTCCCGGCAGCGATAGGCCGCGCTTCCGCCTTGACGAACCGAGCGGCCCCGGAGCATGCGCTGATCCGCTTACGGGCCCTCATCGAGGGGCCCGGCAGCGCCGAGGAGCGGCTGGGTCTGGTGCAGGCCGAACTTCAAACGCTGATGCGGACGAGCCGGCCGAAAACCATCCCGCTGACCGGCCGACAATTGGCCACCCTGGAATTGCTTGCCCAAGGCCTCAGTAACCGTGCCATCGCGCGGCGGCTGCAAATCGGCGAGGCCACGGTCAAGACTCACATCAAGGGACTGCTCGAACGACTTAACCTGCCGAACCGGACATCTCTTGTCCTCTGGGCCATCCGTCAGGGCCTGGTTTCACCCTAAGGCGATCAACACGCCAGCGCCCTCGGGGCGTCCCACCCGGGCGGCTGACCGCCCGGGAAGTGGCCCGGCGGCCACCTCCCCTCCCCACGCCCAAGGCCTTCACCTTGGGTTAAACCCCTCCCGCAAAACTGCCCGAGAGGCGGGCACTGCCCGGCCGCGTCGAAAAACCGACCCGGGAAGAGAGGCATGTCTAATCTGGTTCTGGAATTGCGCGCCAACGATCTGATGATCGTGAATGGCGCCGCCCTCCGCTTCCGCACGAAATCCAGCATCGAACTGACGACGCATGCGCGTTTCATGTTCGGCAAGCAGATCATGCAGGCGGAGAACGCCGATACGCCCGCCAGACGTATCTACTATGCCCTCCAATGCGCCTATATCGGCGCAGAGCACGAACGAGCGGTTGGGCTGATGAACGCCCGGCAGATCGCGGCCGCCCTGCGCCCGGTGGTGCCGCCGACGGCGCGGGAGATGCTGGACGACGCGCTGGCCGCGGCGGAGGCGGATAATCTCTATCAAGCCTTGAAATTCGTCCGCCGTCTGATCCAGCAGGAAGACCTCGCGATCGGCGGCGGAACGCACGGGATCACCCCCTGAGCCGATCATCAGGCGATCGAGGACGCGCCCTTGCCACGTTGCGCCCAGACCAGTCCGATGACCTTGGCCACCGCCTCGAAATGCTCCCGCGGGATCATGTCCCCGACCTCGACTGCCGCGTAAAGGGCCCGTGCCAGCGGACGATCCTCCACAACAGGGATGTTATGCCGCGCCGCGAGTTTGCGGATATGCAGCGCCACCCCATCCACCCCCTTCGCCACCACGACCGGCGCCGCCCCGCCACGATCGTATTTCAGCGCGACGGCAAAATGGGTCGGATTGGCGATCACCACGGTCGCCTTCGGCAGATCCTTCATCATCCGGCGCTGCAAACGCTGACGCCGCAGACGCCGCAACTTCGCCTTGATGTGCGGATCGCCATCGGTTGCCCGCATCTCCTCGCGCATCTCCTGGAAGCTCATGCGCTGCTTCCGGCGATATACAAAGTGCTGATAAGGCACATCGATGCCGGCAATGATGAAGGCAACCAGCGTCACCGCAAACATGATCGAGGTGATGCCATGCGTGGCAAGCGACGGCATGGCTGCGGGATCGAGCGCGACAAGATCGGCCGATTGCCTATAGATCGGGTAGCCGACCATGAAACAGGCAGCACCGACCGCGATCATCTTGATGATCGACTTGGCGAACTCGAACAACGCGCGCGGACCGAAGATCCGCTCCACGGCGCGGCGCGGTGAGAGATTGGAGAGCTTCACCGTCAAACGCTCAGAAGCGATAACGATCGACCGCTGCAAAACATACGGCAGGATCGCCGCAGCGATAGCGAAGCCGAAGAACGGCGCCAACGCCGTGACCAAGGCGAGGCCGAATGCCTGGCCCGCGTCCCGTAGCCCCTCCGGCGTGAGATCCAGGAAGCCGTCCGGCTGATCGAGCAGCGGCAACAAAATATCGGCGATCTTTCGTGCCGTCAGACCACCGGTCAGCAGAATGCCCAGCAATACGGCGAGATAGAGTGCCGCCGCCGAACCTTCGCGGGAGATCGGGACGTCGCCGCGCTGGCGCGCCTGTTCGAGCTTACGCGCCGAGGCTTCAAGCCGCTTTTCACCGCCCTCTTCTTCGGCCATCCGCCTCGCCCTTATTGCCTAGTGCATGGTTTCCAAAGGCCCCCGGCCTTTGGTGGAGGTGCAGGAGGCAAAGCCTCCTGCCGGGGTCCGGGGCGGAGTCCCGAAACCACGCCTCTCTCAGCGCAGCACCGACGCCAGATCGGTGAAAGCCAGCATGCCCTGCTCGATTACCCCCGGAATCACCGCGGTCATCAGATAAAGCCCCGCCATGACGATGGCCGGCGCGCCGATCATGAACACGGGCATTGCAGGCAAGGCCTTGTTGATGCCTGCCAACGACACGTTGAACATCAGCGACAACACCAGGAACGGCATGCCAAGCTGAGCGGCGAGACGAAAGGCGCGCAGCGCCGCCGCGACCACGGCATGCGCATCGTCCGCCATGTCCGGGAACAGCCCTGGCGGCATCAGGGTGTAACTGTCGGCAATGGTCCGGATGATCAGATGATGGCCATCCGTCGCGAACAGAACGGCGAGGAAACCCGCATAGAATGCCGCGCCAATGGTAGCGGACTGGTCAAAGCCGAGGCCCATAACGAAGATATTGCTGAGACCAACCGCCTGTCCAGCGACCTGGCCACCAATCAGCAGGCCAGTCATGAGAACGCGGGAAATCGTTCCGAGCAACGCCCCATTCAACACCTCGGCCGCGACCGCGAGCAGGATGCCGTAGGTGCCAGGCACATTGGTCGGCATACCTGGAATAACGGAAGAGATCGTTGCAGCAAGGCCAAGACCGGCCAGAATGCGCACGCGCACCGGTACGCCGGGCTCGCCGAAACCCGGCACCATCAGAAAGGCGGCGCTGACGCGGGCGAAGACCAGCAACATCCTGTATGCCGAGATGGACAGAAATCCTGAAAGCGGGAGAACCAACGTGCCAGGCAGCGCCATCAGATCTGGTCCACGGTGCGCAGCCTGGTGCGTTGATGAATCTCCGGATGGGAGATCACCGTGATGGTCGGATTGATCCGCTCAACCAGTGCGCGGACAAAGGGACGGATCTCGGCACTCGTCAGGATGGCCGGCCACTCGCCGTGCGCGGCGATTGTGGCGATCTTGGCACGCACGATCTTGACGAATTCCTGCGTGCGCGAAGGCGAAAGCACGAAGCTGCGCTGATCGCCATCCAGTATCACGGCCTCCGACAGCTCCTTCTCCCATTGCGGGGAGAGCGGCACGGCGGCGACAAATCCATCATCACCCTGCAACGCCTTGCAGATCTGCAAGGAAAGCCGCGTGCGCACATGCTCGGTGATCTGACTGACATTGCGCGTGAAGCCGCAGGCCTCGTGGATCGCTTCCAGGATCAGCGGCAGGGTGCGGATCGAAACCCGCTCGGCCAGCAGGTTCGCCAGCACCTTCTGGATCGTGGTCATCGGCACGAGCGCCGGCGTGAGGTCCGAGATAAGCTTCTGGTTCTCCGGTCCGAGCCCGTCCAGTAGCTTCTGCGTCAGGGAATAGGACAGAAGCTGGCTCATGTTCGCCCGCACGATCTCAGAGAGATGCGTGGTCAGCACGGTTTCGATATCGACGACGGTGAGGCCCTGCCGGATCGCTTCCTGCCGCTGGGTCGGCTCGATCCAACGAGCCGGGATGCGGAAGGAGGGTTCCTGCGTGTCCTTGCCGGGAATGTTGATCGGCTGGCCATTCGGCGAGAAGGCCAGCATCCGGCCGATCATCAGTGATTCGCGCGCAACCTCGACGCCCTGCACCTGGATCGAGTACTCGCCCGATTGCAGGTCCATATTGTCCTTGATCCGCACCGGCGGTAACAGGAAGCCGAAATCAAGCGCGATCGAGCGACGCAGCTTGCGGATCTTTTCCGACAGGCCGCCATCCGCACCGGAGGTGAGGGAAACGAGCCCCATGCCAAGCTCGATGCGGATATCGTCCACCCGCATCAGCTCGTTGATCGACTCCTCCCTGGTGGCATCGACGACATCCCGCTTCTGCCCGGCCTCCGCGGCGAGGCGGGTGCGCTTCTTGTCGGCCTCGCGGGCCAGGTAGCCGCCGCCGGCCGCCAGGGCGCCAAGGGCGGCGAAGGGCAGGAAGGGCAGACCGGGGAGCACCGCGAACAGCCCGGCGAGGCCGGCGGCGAGGAACAGCGGCTTCGACTGGCCACCGAGCTGGGCAATGAACGCTCGATCCGTGGAGCCGCGCACCGAACCCTTGGAGACGAGCATGCCAGCGCCGAGGCTGACGATCAGCGCCGGAATCTGGCTGACGATGCCATCGCCGATGGTGAGCGTCGTGTAGAAGGTCGCGGCCTGGCTGACGCCGAGACCATGCCGCACCGTTCCCATGACGATGCCGCCGATAACGTTGACCAAGGTGATGATGATCGCCGCGACCGCATCACCGCGGACGAATTTCGAGGCGCCGTCCATGGCGCCGAAGAAGGAATTCTCGTCCTCGAGTTCCTTGCGCCGGCGCCTCGCCTCCTCCTCGTTGATGGTGCCGGAAGCGACGTCGGCATCGATCGCCATCTGCTTGCCGGGCATTGCGTCCAGCGAGAAGCGGGCTGCGACCTCGGCGATGCGCCCGGCGCCCTTGGTGATCACCATGAAGTTGATGATGATCAAGATGGCGAAGACGACGGTGCCTATGACGAAGTCGCCGCCGACCACGAAGGAGGCGAATCCGTTGATCACCGAGCCGGCGGCGCCAAGGCCCTTGTGACCATTGGAAAGAATCAGGCGCGTCGTCGCCAGGTTGAGGGCGAGGCGAAGCAGTGTCGCGACCAGCAGCACGGTCGGGAAACTGGAGAAATCCAGCGGCCGTTCGATCCAGACGGAAACCATCAGGATCAGCACGGAGAGCGTGATCGAGGTCGCAAGCCCGATATCGACCACCCAGGTCGGCATCGGCAGGACGAGGACAGCGAGCAGGACAACCAGGGCCGCCGCGAAGAACAGGTCCTGATGCCCCAGACCACGGCGCAACCTGTCGAAAAAACTCATGGCGCGCGGACTCCGCTCACAAGCCGACAATCAGGTGAGCGATCTCCTCCATGTAACTGCGCAATGCCGAGAAGGAGAGCGGCAGGAACAGCATGGTGAGGATCATGGTCACGACGATCTTGGGGATATTGGCGAGCGTCATTTCCTGCACCTGCGTCAGCGTTTGCAGGATGCTGACGGCAAGTCCGGCGACAAGCGTGCCGGCCAGGGTGGGACCGGTGACGATGACCGCGGTATGAAAGGCGCCGCGGATGATTTCAACGACGTCGCCTTCGTTCACACAAATCCCCCACGCCGTGATCGCATGGGCATCGTCGTGACACCACGGACGCCTGCAACCTGCTCCGGCTTTTCTGCCATGGATCAACCCTCCGGCTTCTGCCGGACCGCGGAACGACAGGCGTCAGACACTCATACGCATGACGTCGTTATAGGCGCTGAGCACTTTGTCCCGTACCGCAACGACGGCCTGCATGGTGACCTCGGCATTGCTCATCGACTGCACCACGTCCTGGACATCCGCCTTGCCGGCCACGCCGAGCGCGGTCACATGCTCGGCCTCATGCACGGTCTGGATCGCCGCCGAGGCCGCATTCCCAACCATGTCGGCGAAGTCAGAGGAATTGCGCGCGGGGCGGAGCTGACTGGTGGCATAGGCGGTGGCGACCTGGGTCAGCGGCGTGATCGGCTGGATGCTCATGGGAACCTCATGCCTTCAGGATGTCGAGGGTCTTGGTGATCATCGTTCGCGCCTCGCTGAGCGCGGACAAATTGGCCTCATAGGAACGCTGCGCCTCGCGCGCATCCGCCGTCTCGATCACCTCGGAGACGTTCGGCAGCTTGTAGTAGCCTTGCGCGTTGGCGGCCGGATGCGAGGGGTCGTATTCTATCCGGAACGGTGACGAATCCCTGGTGATGCGCGCCGGACGGACGAGTCCCGCCCCGCTGCTCCGATCGAGCACCTGCTCGAAGGTGACCACCTTGCGCCGGTACGGATCGCCGCCGGGGGTGGAGGCGGTGGCATTCGCGTTGGCCAGGTTCTCAGCGACGATGCGCAAGCGGGTCGCCTGCGCCCGCATGCCGGAAGCCGAGGTGGCGATGGCCTGCGCGAGCGGATCCGCCCCATCGACGGTGGAAATGTCCATCATTTGCCGAAATCGATCCCAATCTTCATGAGTGTGATGCTCTTGCTGTAGGCCGCGCTGGCGAGGTCGAAGGCGTTCGCCACCTCCGTGGATTTCACCATCTGCTCCTCGAGCGAGACGGTATTGCCGTTCGGCTTCTCGCTGGTCGCCTTGGCAAAGCGATCGATGCGCACCCCGCCGCCGCCGCTCCCCATGCCGAGATGGGCCGCGGAGGTGCGGGCCATCGCCAGGGAAGGCGCCTCGCCGGCGCCGCTGCCGGAACGCAGCAAGGTGCTCTCGAAACTGAACGGAGCCAGATCCTGCGCCCGGTAATGCGGCGTATCCGCATTGGCGATGTTGCGAGTGATCACCGCTTGCCGCTCGGTCAGGTAGCGCATGCGTTCGCCGGCCAGGCGAAAGAGATCTAGTCCTTCGAGCATGTCGCCTCGGAATGGAACATCGCAGGAACTTTATCTGCACCGTTTCGCATAGTCAAAACATTTCGCATACGCGCAGCGACCGCACTGGCCGCCTGCACGGCGGATGGATCGCACTCAATGCACCACTTTTCGCAAAGATTTGTGGACATGATCGTTCCACTTTCGCAAAATCGCCATGAATCACCCCCTGGCCGCGAAGGAAATACCATGACCGCAGATTGTTCCGGCAGCGCCGCCCAGGCCATCACCCAGCCTAACGCCTCCCTGGCGGGAACCGCGCTGCACGTGGCGCGGCAACACCGGGTCGCGCGCTGGGGCGAACTTCTCGCCGTGCGCGGCGCGGCGCTTTCCGTAACTGGTTTCGGCCACGCGGCCTCGGTCGGCGACCGTGTGCATATCGATCACGATGACGGCGCCATTCCCGGTGAGATCGTGGCCTTCGCGGAGGGGCGTGTGACTGTCATGCCGGAGGGGCGGTCGGATGGCCTCTCCCCCGGCGCCCGCGTCTGGCTGGATGACACGCTGGCGCTCTACCCATGCTCTGCCTGGCTCGGCCGGGTTGTGGACGGGCTCGGCCGGCCGCTCGACGGCAAGGGCCCCCTCCCCCTCGGCGACCGCGCCATGAAGCTGCGCCGCACCGCACCGGATGCGCTCGGCCGTCGGCTGGTCGGCGACAGGCTGGAAACCGGGCTGCGCGCGCTGGATACGTTCGTGCCGGTCTGCCGCGGTCAGCGCCTTGGCGTTTTCGCAGCATCCGGCGTCGGCAAATCCACCCTGATGGGCATGCTGGCGCGCTTCGTTACCGCCGACGTGATCGTGGTCGGGCTGATCGGCGAGCGCGGCCGCGAGGTCCGGGAATTCCTTGATGTCATTCTCGGCGAGGAGGCGCTCGCCCGCACCGTGGTTGTCGTCTCCACCTCCGACCAGCCCGCCCTCGCCCGCCGCCGCGCCGCCCAGGCCACGCTCGCCGTCGCGGAATGGTTCCGGGGCGAAGGCCTGCAGGTACTCTGCCTGCTCGACAGCATTACTCGCCTCGCCCATGCCCAGCGCGAGGTCGGCCTCGCCGCCGGCGAGCCGGCGACCGCCCGCAGCTACACACCTTCTGTTTTCGCGGAATTGCCGGGACTGCTGGAGCGAGCCGGGCCAGGCCCGGAGGGCGAAGGCGACATCACCGCCATCTTCACCGTCCTCGTCGATGGCGATGACCATGACGAACCGATCGCCGATGCCGTGCGCGGCATCCTGGACGGCCATCTGGTGCTCGACCGCCGCATCGGTGAGCGCGGCCGCTGGCCGGCGATCGACATCCTGCGCTCGGTCAGCCGCGCCCTGCCCCGCTGCCACAGCGCCGAGGAGAACGACCTGCTCAACGAGGCGCGGCGCCTGCTCGGCGCCTACGATGGCATGGCGGAGATGATCCGGCTCGGCGCCTATCGCGCCGGTTCAGACCCGCTGGTGGATCGCGCTATCCTGAAACAGCCCGAATTCGAGGCATTCCTGCGTCAGGGCGTGGATGAGCGCGCGACCGCCGCCGAGGCGTTTGCCGGGCTGGCGCGGATTCTGGGGCAGCAGCCTCTGGCAGCGGCGTAGCGGGAAAAGGAAAGGCCAGGGCTCTGCCCTGGACCCGCTGGGGGCAGCGCCCCCAGACCCGTACACGTTTGGAATCATGAACAAAAGGGGCTGGGGCCTACGGCCCCCGTGGGGTCAAGGGGCAAAGTCCCTGGCCTTTCAGATAGGCCGATCAATAAGGCAGTTGGTATACGTCTGGGGGCGCCGGTTTATGAGCCGCTCGAAACCCCCAGCATGGCGGCAAGGGTGTTGCTGGAGATCGCATCCGGCAAGGTCAGATTGATGATCTGCTGCCCGGAATTGAACGCGGTCAAGAGTTGCACCGCCGGCGACTGGCTGGCCGCATTGCTGTTCTGCGACTCGCTGATCGCCACGAACTTGTTCAGGAACTGGTTCAGCTTGGTCGGATTCTGGAAATCCGTGATGTTCATCTTCGAGCTCAGAATCCGATTCTGCTGATCCACGTCAAGCTTGCCGAAGGTCGAGGGCAGGTTGAGCGCGGTGTACACGATCGGGGCAAGCGTCGTATCGCCCATGATCGAATACCAATTGGTCATGTTCGGCAGCGTCTCCTTGGCATACAGCGCCTGCTGCAAGATAGGCGAGGTGCTGCCGACGACAGCCTGGAACTGCGCCTGGGCATAAAGGTTGACGACATTACTGATGAAGCTGGGATTGGTGACGTTCGGACCGCCCTGCTGCGCCACGGCGGTAGAGCCGGCAACCAGGTCGTAGGGCGACCCCGCGGTCGATCCGCCCGTGCCACTCTGCCAGGTGAAGTTGCGCGCCGTCCCATGACCGCTGGCATCCTTGAAGGTCAGAGACGGTCCAAGAGCGGTTACGGTGATGCTGCCATTACCGGCCTTCTGAAAGGCGTTTTGCAAGGTGCTCGCCACGGCCTGCCATGATGTAGCGCCGGAGAGATCGACATTGCTGAGCGTGACGCCGCCGAACGTGCCGCTGAAGCTCTGGTAACTCGGCGTGCCGGAGGCGTTGCCGGTGTCGAGCATCACCTGGGCGGAAGAGGCGGCAGCCGGTGTGCCCGGCGTCACGGGGCCGCCGTAATTGAAGGCCTTCGCGATCGCCGTGTAGTGCGGATTGGCCAGCGTCGCTGCGAAGTTTCCGGATTGGTTCGTATTCGAGTTAAGCACCTTCTCCATCAACGCCGTCATGCCATTCTCGGCGGTGAGGCCGAACGCGGTCAGCACGAAATCCTGCAATTGCGGATCAGAGAGCAGGGCCTGCGCCGTGGTCGCCTTCGGCGCATTCGCCTCGAAATAGGTAATCTGCTGCTTCAGCACCGGATCGTTCATGAAGGCGCCGAAATCGGTCAGCGGCTTGCTGGACAGCATCTGCCAGCCAGCGATACTGTCCGGAACACCGATATTCGTTGTCAGCAAGTCCATTTTCGCCTCGCTTCTCTGGCGCATTCCCGCCCGGGGAGGCTGGGCAACGCCTTGCCTTCATGGCCGGGCGCGCCTGCCCTCGCCATCCCAGAAGACCGAACGGTTTTTTCTCCCGGCCTGCCAATGCGCAGGCTGCGCACCCCGCCTCCGCCCCGTGCGCGTCAGGCGATCTGCTCCACACCGCCCGCGCCTGTGTTGGAGCCGTCCGATCCCTGGCCCGCGGAATAGCTGTCCGGAATGCGCAGCAACACCTGGCCGGTGGTGGGGTCAAGCAACTCACTGTAGAGGCGCAGCGTCTTGTCGTTCAGCATCACCTCGAAGGTCGGCCCGGGCGCCGGAACCTCCTTCTGCCGCTCCACCACCCGCACCTTGGCCGCTCCCGTATCGGTCTTGGCGGACTTGTGGGCCGTCACACCGGTATCCAAGGGAGTGGGAGGAGGCGGCTCGCCGGCTCCGCCGATGGCATTAACGGCTTCGGTCATATTCCGAGACCTTCTCTGGTGCGCGATCACCGGGGTCTCTTATCCCAGCCGCACTCGGGTGGATCAGGTCGGCGCCCCATTTTGAGACTCCAGGCTGGAGAGGGTTTTGTGCGACGGCCGCCGCCACTCATGCGCCGGCATGTCGAGCAATTCCGCCTCATAGCGGATGACTGGTTGCAGCTTCATCAATGCCTTGTAGTAGTCTCCCGCTTCAACCAAAGCGTCCGTCTGATCGAGCGCAGCCAGCTGCTCCGGATTGTCATAGGCTGTGCGCAAAAGGGTCATGTTTTCGCGGAATGACACGAGCAATTCGGGCGGTGGCGGCGGCTGCATCAGCATGGCCTGCACCTGGAAATACAACCGCTTCGTCGGCGTATCGGCATCCTGCTCCTGCAACACATCCTTCTCGCGCATGATGTGCGCATAGTTGCGGATAACCAGGGTAGCTCGGTAGCCGCCATTCATCATGACGGCGCCATTGACGACGAGCTGCTCATGCGCTGCCAGTTTAAGCTTCAACGGCATCAGTCTGCCTCCGGAAGACGGCTCAGCCCGGCCATGACCGAGCGGTTCACATCGATCAGATCGCGTAGCTTCGTGCCGGTGCGCACCGCACGCGAGCTCTCGCCCTGCACCCAGATTGCGAGATTGATCAGACCAGCGCGCAGCGTGTCGGGGAGGGAATTATCCGGGTGGGCGAGATCGTAGCCAAGCGCCAGCCAGAACTCGCGATTGCGTTGGATGACCTCGGTACGACTACCAAGCGGCACATCCGGCTGGTCGGCTGCTTCCAGCGCGGCGGTAAGGTGGGTGAAGATGCGATATTCGGTATCGCGCGGTGTTTCTATCCCGCGGATGATGCGGTCGTAGGCAAAAGCAGCGGCGGCGCCTCTCGGCATGGCCATTGGAAGTTCGAACGTATCCAACAAGGACATCAAACGGAACCTTCTTCCTCGTCCTGTTACGATTCACATCCGGGCGGACGCCGGACATCCGGGGTCGCGTTTCCCGACTCCTCTCGGGGAACGATTGCCGCGTGGCCGGCGCACTCTCCGGCGCTGCGTCCGGGGCCGGCACGCCGGCCCCGGACCTATCCTCACTTGAAGAGCGAAAGGATGTTCTGCGGCGCCTGGTTGGCGATCGAAAGCGCCTGCGTGCCGAGCTGCTGCTGCACCTGCAGCGCGGTCAGACGGGCGGACTCGCTCGACATGTCGGCGTCGATCATGTTGCTGACGGCGTTCTGCAGTGTGCTGGTGAGGCTGTCGACGAAGGTTTTCTGACCCTCGATCTGGTTCTGGGCCGAACCGAGCTGCGCGCCGTAGGTCGTCACGGTGTTGGTCGCGGTGTTCACCGTGTTGAGCAGGGTGCTGTAGTTGGTCGCCGGCGGCGTGAGCGAGACCAACTGGGTGCCGGCGCCGGTCGCGCTGATCACCAGCGCGCTATTACCCGCGCCGGCGCCCGCGGAGCCGGTGGCTACGGCGACACCGAGCCGGTTGGCAACACCGGCAGCGTTATCGAAATCGCTGGTGCCGGCGATGGTCTCGAGGGAGGTGTTACCCGAGCCGCCGCTGCCGAGCAGGGCAGTCTTAAACTCGCCCGCGATCTGCGCGCCCGTGGCGTTGAACGCCGTCACCACGGCGGAATTCACCGCGATGATCTGATCGCCGTTGGAGTTGGTGCCGAGGCTGGTGCCGCTGGCGTCGTTGGCCACCTGCAGGATCACCGTCTTCTGGTCGGCCGTGCTGCCGGCCACCGCAGCGGTATTGGTGTTGTAGGTGAGCGCGAACTGCTGACCCAGGCTCAGCGGCTCGTTGTCCTGGAAGTTCAGCGTGGTGCTGGTGGTTCCAGTCACAGTGCCGCCACCGACGCCAGCGCCGGACAGCGCGCCGATTGTGTTGCTGGCGCCGATAGCACGGGTCTTCGCCTCAATGGTGATGGACCCGTTAAGCGTAGCGCCACTATTCGGCGTCACGTTAACAGCGGTACCACCGTTAACAGCAGCTCCCCCCAGCGCACCCGCCGTGAGACCCGCCGCGATGCCGGCGTTGTTGGCGTCAATGTTGATGCCGGCAGAACCGTCCGACGAAGCGGTGAAGTAGTTGGAGAAGCCTGCGGTGTTGTTCAGGGTGGTGATCAGGTTCGCCACAGTGGCCGCCCCGGTATTACCGGTCGTGACGGAGTGCGATACGCCGCCGGAATCGGTGTAGCTGAAGGTGGCCGTGGCGCCGTTGGCGATCACGCCCAACGACGCGGCGGTGTAGTTCGCCGTCGCCGTAGCCGTGAACAGCGAACTGAAGGTCGAGTTCGCGTTCAACTGCTGGACGAGGTTGGCTTGCGTCGCGGCGGTCGTCGTCACGCCGATGCTCTGAGCCTTGCCGTTGGCATCGGTATAGGCGAACTGCACCTGACCGGCGGCGACCGTCGGCGCATAGGTCACGGCCTGGTTGCTGTCGGTCACGTTGGCGAGGACGGTGCTGCCAACATCTTGCACGCTCAGCGAGCTGAGCGCCGCGAGCGCGCCGCTGCCGGTGGTGGCCAGGTTCTGCTGGGCGAGGTTGATATAGGTCGGGGTCGTGGTGCCGTTCGCGTTGGCGTTGACCGAGGCCAGGAACTGCGTCGAGCCAGAGCTGTTCAGCAGGTTCACGCCGTTGACGGAGGAGCCGTCGATCGTGGACTGGATCTGCGCGATGTAGCTCTTGATGTTGTTCTGGATCGAGGTCAGGCTGGTGCTGGCGGTCGGGCTCTCGGCCGAGGTAACGGCCGTGCTGATCTTGGTCAGAAGCGACGCGATCGTGTTGGTCGCGCTCACCGCCGTGCCAACCACCGAATCCGACTGGCTCAGATTGGCGCTGGTCTGCTGCAGATTGGAGATGTTCGACTTCATGGCGGTGGAAATCGCCCAGGTCGCGGCATCGTCCTTCGCGCTGCTGACCTTCAGACCCGTGGAGATCTGGTTCTGCGTCTGGGCCAGCATCTGCTGCGTGGCCTGCAGGTTCTGAAGGGCAACCAGGCTGTTGTAGTTCGTGAGAATGGAGTTGACCACGAGAAGCTCCCATTCGGGGGTTTTGCGGGAGCGTCCTTCTGACGCAAGCCGCCGCCGGAAGAATTCTATACCCGGTCAGTGACCACGGAATGATCCAAAAACGGCACACCATTGTAAAGCTTGTACCGCAAACGGCTTTCGCTATTTTGGTGGATAATCCGTCATAGACTAAAATGAAAATATCCGGTCCGCCGCCACCCTAAAAACTGATTAATGCAAAATATTTATTTTTATGAACGATTTTTCGTTTCTTTAATATATCGCTATAATATTCAGTATCCAACCTCACCCTGAGGCGACTATCCGCTTCTCCCTCGAAACCCTGGCGACTGCACGGATTTCGCCAGAAACCCGTGCGGTGGAAGTTCAGATTGTCGCGTCCACCTGCGCTGCCAGCGTATGCCGCGGGCCACGCCCGGCCGGGCCATAAAGCCCCGGATCAGCAGCCGAACTCAGCGCGCGGCGAAGCTTCTCCGCCACGTCATCCAGCGTCGCCCGCACCGCTTCCAGAACCAGCGCGTTCTCGTCCGCGGCATCCAGCAAATCCCGCACCGCCGCACGCTCGGTCTGTTCTACCGGCGCCGTCTCGCTCCGCGCATCGCGCGCGGCCAGGAACAGGCGAAAGGCAGCCTCCTTGGCCTCCGCCGCAGCGGCGAGTTCCGGCAGGGCGCCGGAACGAGCCAGCCCGGTCTCCCGCCGCAACGCCTGGGTCAGCTTCCGCGCCGCGCCGGAAAGCGTCGGCGCCGGCGTTTGCGCTTCCTTGCTCATCGTCCCTCTGTCCTCCTCGCTGCACGTCGCGGCCGGGCCGGATAGATGCCCAGAACCGGCCGCCCCCATGTTTCGTCTACGCCGGCGCGCCTGGCGGGGCAGCAGCGCACCCGCTCAACAGCGCACGGCACGACCGGACGCCGCTTCACCGCGTCCCCGACCGCCCCTGTCCGGCCTGCATCGCCCGCTCGATCTCGCGCAACAATCCGGTGCCTTGCTTGGCGACGGCAGCCTCCCCCAACGCCTGATCCATGAACGTGCTCCAGGTACGCTCGCCATCGCCTACGGCGAAAGCACCAGCCGCCTTGTTTTGCGGCCGCGCCTGCCGAAGCATCTCGGTCATGAACATGGCTTCGAACTGCCGCGCAGCCTGCTCCAGCTTCCGCGGCACAGGCGCATGGCCCGCGCGCCGCGTCGGCCCAACGGGATTGAATCCGGCAACGCCATCGATCCTGGTCTGCATCGTCTCACCCACCCGCGCGCAACGGTATTCTGTTCACGATTTGCAAGGTTTTTGACCTAAGAATTGACTGACCCGCCGCCCGCCACGCCGATCCGGCCGCGCGGAACGCGATCCCTCAAGCCGGTAGAAAACCGGCTTTTCCCAGACCCAGAAGGGGAGATCATCGAGGCGGCCGCGCCGGCCGTGAGAGGTGTTGTCGTGTCTGATAACGAATCTTCGCACAGCGGAAAGCGACGCAAGAGCCTGCCGCCGGAACTTCGCCCGGCCTTCGATGCCCGTGTGCTCGCCGGCGAGGACGTGCGCAGCCTTGCGCGTGAATACGGGTTCGAGCCCTGGTATGCCGCCCGCCGGGCAGACCGTGTCCTCGCCGCGCACCAACGCAAGGCACGTCCGGCGCCGAAACCAGCCAGGATGGAAACGCTTCTCGCAGAGCGCGGTCCGATCGAGGCGGCGATCATTGTGCTCAATGGCCTGGCCCGTCGATCGCATGGCGGCACCTACCTGCTCCGCGGCTACCGCGTCGGCCCACGCGACGTGGTGAAAGCCGCCAATGAAAAGCTGCGGGCCATGGGTGAAAGACCAATCCCCTATCCGGGCCTGGCCACGCATCAGCCAACGCCCCTACGCCCCGGTCTGTCTTCGTGAGAACAGGGCTGGCGTGCGACTGTTTTATTTTCGCACGCCCCCCCCGCCTCCCGGCCGGCCGCCAGCAAGAAGCCTGGCCCTCGGGTTTCTGCCCCGACGCCCGGAATCAGCCCGCCGCAGCCTCCGCCTTGGCGTGGCCCGGAACCAGTTGGGAGATTCGGGATTTCAGCTCGTCGAGCCCGATCACGTTCTGAGCCTCTTCCTTCTGCCGCGCCGTGTCGAAATCGGGGATGCTGATCGGGCTGGTCACATGGGCGGCGATGTCGGGCGCGGCGGCCTCAGGCAGCGCCTCTTCCTCACGCTGCTTGTGCACGCCGCGCACCCGCGCGCCGCGCTCGATCGCGATCTCGGTATAGGTCAGCTCCGCATTGACCTGGGCAGTCCGCACCACGTCGATTTCGCGTGCATCAACCATGCCCTTGAGATCGCCGGCGATACGCACGCTCAGCGCCTCGACGCTGCCGCTGATCTGTCCGCCGGGCTCGACCGAGACCGATGTGCCGGAAATCGTGCCGCAGAAAATGCCTTCGATCCGGATGGGGCCGCTCGACTTGATCGTACCCTCGAAGACGCTGCCCGCCATGATCACCGTGCCGGACGCGGCATGGACGGCGGCAGGCCGCGCCTCGGCCATCTCCCCATCGAGCTTCAGCGTTTCGCTGAAGGCTTCTCGCGACTCTTCCAGAGGACGGCGCCCCTCGAACGTGATCTCAAGCTCGTTATTGCCCCCGAGAGCGCCCTTGCCGCGCATGAACATGGACAGATTGACCTTTCCATTCTGGAGTTGCCGAGAGGCTGGCACGGCCCGAGGAACACATTCGCCCCGCACGAGGACCGTTGCCTCGCAACTCTACGCATTTCGCGTAATCATTCAAGCCGAAACAGACAAGAACACGTGTTTTTCGCAAATCCGTCGATGGCCGCTTGTACCCCCCTCAAAGCCGCACGGCACGGGCGCGCTCGATGCTCTCCGGGTGCGCACCGTCCAGCAAGCGCCCCTGCCAGGCGGTCAGCAACAGAGTCTCCGGCGCCAGATTCCCCCATTCCAGGCGGCGGCCAAGCGCGGCAAGGCCAGAGGCGACGCGCGCTTCGGTCGCTTCCGGGAAGAGCAGGCCACTGCTGGTTTGCACATGATGTTCGATGGCGTCGGCCATCTCAGGCGGCAGGCGCTCCAGCCATCCGCCGAGGCGGAGAGTCCGGGCGCGGAGGTCAAGATCCTCCCACCCCAGGGCGCAGATCGCGGCCAGCGGGGCGGCGACGGCGAGAGCGAGGCGGAGCACCAGGGCAAAAGCCGGATGGAAAGAGCGCTGGGCCATCCGTAACAAAGTCGCCCGCTCCTCGACCGTGAGGACCCGGATGCCATCCGGCGCCGGCAAGGCGTAAGGCAACTCAAGCCCCGTCAATTCCCGCCGCACCATGCGGGCAAAGGCCGCCGCCAACATGGCCTGCTCCAACAGCACGGCCTGAGGGGCACGCCCCTCCCCGCGACGGACGCGCAAGGCCGCAAGCACCGCGCCATCGATCGCGGCGAGCGGCAGGCCGAGCAGATCATCAGCGAGCAGATCCGCGAGGCGGAGCGCCAGGTCGTCGCCGGAACCGCCCTCTGCCGCGCCAAGAATGCCGCAGGAAAGGAAATAGTCGCGCAAGCAGAAGGCGCCCGTCACGACGATAGCCTGACCGCCGAAACGCAGCGTGCTCCGGCGCAGATCCGCTTCAGCCCCCGCAGCCCAGGCAAGCGCCGCTTCGGCATCGGCGCAACGGGCCTCGCGCGGCGCCACCCCCTTGCGGGTAACGATGACCCGATACGTCCCGTCAGCCTCCGACACGATCTTCCGCACGTCGTCCCCTTCGCGCCGTCCGCGGCCTTTTTGGCCGGACGGAGCGGCGCGGGCAAGGAGATGGCGCGCGGTCAGGCCGCCGTTTCGACGCGTTCGTCCGCGAGCCGGAGCCCCGCCTGCTCCCCACGAACCGGGCTGGAAGTCACCTGGCCGGCAGGCTCCGCACCATGGTCGGAAGCGGGCCACGCCGGACCAGATAGAGCGGGGACGGACAGAGCCGGAGGGGACAGGGCCGCGACCAGCGCCGCATCGAGCTGCGCCTCCACCGTCGCGACCACGCCGAGAATATCCACCCCCGCGTTCTGGCTGACTTTCGCATCGAGCGCGAGCTGACGGACGTTCGGTTCCCCGAATCGCGCCAGTTCCCCGGCTCGGGAAAGGACGGCGGCACGCAGGGCGTCGATGACGTCGTTGCGGCTCAGCGAGATCCTCTGGCTGACGAAATAGGGATTGATTTGTGCACCCTCGGTCATGGCTTCTCCAATCTCCGGCTCGGACAAGGCGGCCCGCTCTGGCCCGGCCGCCATGGGCTCCCGGCTGCCGCCGGGTGGATATGCGCCTCCACTATTGTTGGAGATTCGCATGGCGGCCTCCACCGCCATCCGCCCCAGGAGCGGGGCGGAAGCATGCTCGACGATGCTACGGGAGGGCGTGGCCACCAGGAATTTTTCCTTCCATGTTACGGGGGCTTCGCCCCAGGAAGCGGCGTGACGGCTCTGGTCTTTTCCGGGAAAGCCGCTATTCTCGGTTCCGAACATAGCACGATTTCGCAAAATCGTTAGCACGCATTTCGCATCGCCCCAGCGGAGGCTCTGACGTGCCGTGGATAAGGATGTCACTGGTGGCGACCGAAGACGCGGATCACAGGTCGATTAAGGAGCTACGAAAGAATCGGGCCGCTTGCGAAAAGGCGCTTGGCAAATTTTCGCCATCCATTAATAGTGACGACACCGGCCGCCATCACCATTCGCAACCCCTCGGCCCGGCGGACCGGAGGGTGACCGAGGAGGAGAATTCCATGCCAGTCGATACCGCGCTCGCCAAAACCACGGCCGATCTGTTCAGCCAGACAGCGCAAAACAGGAGCGCGGACGCGCATTCGGCGGAATTCTCGATCGTGCGCATCACGCCGGAAATGGCGCCCGAATTCCTCGCCCGCAAACGCCCCGCCGGTAAGCGCAACGCCGCGGCCGTCGCCAGCTATGCCCAGGCGATGCGCAATGGCGAGTGGGTGCTGAACGGCATGCCGATCATCATCTCGCGCAACGGCGTGCTGCTGGACGGGCTGCAGCGCCTCTATGCCTGCATCGAGGCTAAGACCCCCTTCATCACCGCCCTCGCCCAGAACGTCTCGGACGACACCGTCCACACGATCGACCAGCAGCGCCGCCGCTCCTTCACCGGCGTGCTGGAGACGCGGGGCGTGCACCGGCCGGGCGCGGTCGCCGGCATGCTCGCCAAGCTGATCCGCTACGATGACGGCACGCTGACCCGCGGCACCTCCACCCCGCCCTGGAGCCGCATGGAGCGCAGCCTGGAGGCGAACCGCGCCGAGATCGAGACAGCGGTGAAATTCAGCTTCGACCATCCGGCGCGCCTCCTCTCCGAGAGCATCCGCACCCCGCTCACCTTCATGGGCCTGCAGGTGGACCGCACGGCGATCCGCCGCTTCCTCGACGCGATCGCGCATCCCGAGAAGTTCGAGGCGGACGAGCCGGGCGTGATGATCCGCCGCCGCCTGCTGGAAGGCCGGGCCGACAAGGCGCACCGCCTCTCCTCGGTCGCGCTCTTCGCCGTCTGCATCAAGGCGCTGAATGACACCATCGCCGGCACGCGCAGCGACGCCTACACCTGGAGTGACATCGTCAAGCATCCACGCACCGGCGAGGAATTCCCGGCTCTCGCCGGCTATCACGGCCTCAAGGACCCGGTGCATTCCGAGGACCGCGCCCGGACCGAGATGCGCCTCGTCGCCGAGGCGGAGGAGGCGCTGCGCGATCCCTCCACCTATTCCATGACCGTCGAGACGATCACGCCGCAGCAGGCCGAGCTTTACCTCGCGGCCAATCGCGGCAACCGCAACATCGTGCAATCCCATGTCGAGGCCCTGGCGCGGGACATCAAGAACGGCCAGTGGATGTTCAATGCGCAGCCGATCTGCTTCTCCCGCTCCGGCCGGCTCCTGAACGGCCAGCACCGCCTCTCCGCGGTGATCGAGGCCGGGCAGCCGATCGAGGTCATGGTGATGCGCGGCCTGCCGGAAGAGGCGTTCGAGACCTACGACAAGCAGGCCAAGAAGGCGCCGCCCGTCGATGAGTTGTTCGAGGATTTCGGCGACAAGGCGCTGATCTCGGCCACCGCCGTTCTGCTCTGGCGGCGCGATCTGCGCCCCGCCGACCAGCCGAATGCCCGTCCGACCGCCATTGAGGTGCGGGACGTGATCCGCGACAATCCGGATCTGATGCAGCTCCGCGGCTTCAGCCGGAAGATGGTCCGGCATGGCCGCTCCTCGGCCATGCTGTATGTCGCGCACAAGATCCTGCGGGATGATCCGCGCCTTGGCCGGGTCTTCCTCGACCGGCTGGAATCGGCGGCCGACCTGCCGGCCGGGCACATGATCCTGAAGCTGCGGGACCGGCTGCTCGATCTGCGCAAGGCGGATCAGAACAGCCAGATCAACGAAGTACTGGCGGTGTGGGAGAAGTTCCGCAAGCGGCCGGGGATCGCGGTGGACACGCAGGACTGAGGACCGATGTCTGTCCGGCGCACCCATCCGCGCCGGACGGCTCAACCCAGCACCAGCCGGACCGCGCGCGGTCCGGCTGGTGCTCACCGGGCAAGCTCACGAAGCACGGCATCCGGGGCATGCCATCGCCAAAGCCGGGCAACGCCCCATGGCTACCGGATCAGGCTACTTCCCGCAGGCGTGCGTATTCTTGATCCTCCGCCCGCTTCTCCGCCCGGCACAGCGCGGCCCGGCGCGCATCCCGCTCCGCCGCCTGCTGCGCCAACTCCAGACGCTTGAGTTCGGCGAAAGCCTCCCGCAGGGCCTCGCGCGCCGCCTCGCCGGCCGTCTCCAACTGCTGGCAGCGCAATTCCAGCTGCTCACGCTGGCGCATGGCCTGCGCCGACCAGGCGGGATAGGCGGTCATGGCCGCCAGGTCCTGCCTGGCCGCCTCCATCTCCGCCGCTGCCCGCGCATCATGCCCGGCAACAAGCTGAGCGGCCTCCGCCAGCGCCTGCTCAATCCTGGACAGCTCCGCCCGACGCTCATCCACGCCACGACGCGCGAGCTTGACCAGGGACCCCAGACTCTGCAGACGGATGCGTCTGGAAGCCTCTCCGTTTCGCATATTCACTCCTTTCTGGTCGTCAGGCCGTTCTCTCCTGATCCCTCGCGGATGGGGAGAGCGGCTGCAATCCGGCGATGATTGGAATCATCCGCCATCTGTGATAAAACTTCGTATCTTTTCGCAGACTGGAAGCGAGGCGCATGGCTCCGCGCGATTCCGGACGGCCGCTCCTGCACTGGAGCGGTTTCGCGTCCTTGCTCATGACCGGATTCCTCGGAACGGTGCTCGCCGCCCGCTTCCTTCCCCCGGATAGTGCCGGCAAAGCGCCCCCCCAACCTCAGCAGCAGACGCCACTCGCCGGCCGGCATTCCGGCAGCGCTTTCGCCATCGCCGATGGCATGCTGGTTACCAATGCCCATGTCACCCTGCGTTGCCGGGCCGAGCAGGCGCCGATCTCCGTGGACGGCCATCCCGGCACTTGGCGAATTGCCTATGAGGACCCGGCGCTGGACCTTGCCTTGCTAAGCGGCCCGAAGGCGGGCATCCCTGCCCTGCCCCTCTCCGCCACGCCGCGCCTGCCGCATGGGGCGCGAGTCATGCTGCTGGGCTACCCGATGAGCGGTGAGGGCCAGGTTGCCCCCGGCACGCTCGGCGCCACACAGGGCACGGTGGAAGGCGCCGCCCTCACCCTGCACAAGCCCGAAGGCGGGGTTTCGACAAGTTTCGTAATGACCGACCAGAACGGCCATACGATCGAGCCGACCTGGGCGGATGGCGTCGCCTATTTCGGCGCACGGAACGCCGAGCGGCTGCGCTGGGTGGTGGACATCGCTGCCTCCGCCGGTCCCGGCGAAAGCGGCGGACCGGTGATCGACGGTGCCGGCAATGTCGTCGGCGTGATTTTCGCCGGCGATGCGGCGGGCGGCCATGCCTCCGCCGTCACGCTTGACGATCTCAGGACGTTCCTGGCCGCGGCCGGCATCGTGCCCGGCTTCGCGGAACCCGCCCCGGCGAAAGTGGAGGATTGGGACCCGGCTTTCGGGGCCGCCGCTTCCTCCGTCGTGCATGTGACCTGCTGAGAGCGGGCGGGCATTTCCGGTGCCCTTAGAGCGCGATCGCTTGAAGCTGACAGTCTGAAAGCGTGAATCGCTTTCTCAAAACAAGGCGTTGGATCATGATCGTATCAGTCAACCTGATCCGATCATGCTCCAAGGCTCAGGGGCTCCGCCCCTGAAACCCCGCCGGGGGCGAGCGCCCCCGGACCCGCCTTACTTAAAGGTTTGGGGGAGCACGCTTCCCCTGTTTGTCTTGCTGCTCTTCCTCAGTGGCGAAACGCTGCCCGCCGCTGCACGATTTCCTCGGTGATGGCGAGCGCCGCGTTCGGGTCCATCGACGCCAGGATCGGGCCGGCGGTCCGGTTGTCCAGCCGCTGCAGGATGGTCGCGGCCTTGGGCGGCTCCAGCTTGCCGAGCACCGCGGCGGCCTGCACCGGCTTCATGTTCTGGTAGAGCCCAACCAGGGCGTCGATATCGGCATCCGCCGCCGCGCTCTGGACGGTCACCAACCGCTCGATCTCCTGGCGCATGTGCGTCAGTTCGACGATCTGTTCCCTGGCCAGCTTCTCCGCCGCCGCGACCTGAGCCGCGCGGGTTTCCAGCTCATGCTCCCGCCGGTCCAGCTCCGCCTGCCGCCGCGCCACCTCGGCCAAGAGCCGCCCATCCTCCGGCTGGTCATCGCCGACCGGCGCCGGCCGGGCATCCCCGGAAAGCGTGACGGAGACGACGGGGCGAGCCTGCACGCCATCACGCAACGTTACCACCGGGGCATCCGGCGCCGGCGGATCACCGGCCAGGGCGACCACCTCGGCGCCTGTGCGCATGGCGACCGCGGTGTCCCAGTGCGCGAGCAAGCTGCCGACCCGCCCAGGCACCAGCGCGGCCAGCCCGACCATGGCGAGGGGAAGCAGCCAGCCACCTCCCTTGGAGCGAGGCGGCTCCACCCGGGGAGTGACGCGCGAGGGTGCGATCATGAAGGACTCCGAAGCGAACTGAGGAGGGGGATCAAGGGCGGACAGGCCGCCGCGCGGCGCGATCCGTGTCCGCCACCGGCATCACAGCATGCTCACCCGCACGGTGCGCTCGCCGGCCTCGGTGATGGGGGCCGCGATGACAGCCGGGCGGCCGGCGAAGGCGATGGGGGAAGTCTGCATCGCCGGCTGGGCGGCGCGTTGCTGGGCGAGACGCTCGGCGAAACCCTTGGGCTCGGCAAGCTCGCGGGGAATGGCCGCCGCCCGGGCGCTTTCCAGCCGCTTCGTCTGGCGCAACTGCCGGTCGAGCTGGGCAACCACCTCCCCTGCATTGCGGCTGGCCTCGGCGAGGTCGGCGGAGACCCGCCGGGCGCCGGCCACCTGGGTGTCGATCGTCTCCATCTCTTTCTGGATGCGCCGGGAAAAGCCGCTGGCGGCGTCACTCATGCGGGAGACCGCGGTATTGAGGGCGGGCAGCACATCCCCGGCCTCGGCGATGGCGGCGCGCAGCCGATTCATGCGACGGGCGAGGAAGGCGAGATAGGCGGCCAGGAAACCGAGAAGGGCGAGGCCCGTGGCATCGAGCAGAAAATAGGGCATGGTTTTTCGGATTCTCCGTGCGAAAGCCCCGGCTCAGTGGGGCCAGTCCTCAGCGATGTGCCGCTCCTCGACATGGAGGGCGACGCGGCCATCCTGTTCGGCGATGCGCGCCCGGAATACGAGCAGGTCGCCGCAAAACACGTCGATCGGATCATCGTGGCGCCGGTCCAGCACCAGCATGGAACCGACCTGCCAGCGTGCGAGCTCCTGCGCCGGGACCTGCCGCCTCTCGATGACGGCGCGCAACCGCACCTCGGCCCGCGGCACCTCGGTGAGCAGATGGGAGCGCCAGATCGTGTCGCCGCCCTGCTTCTTGCCGACGAATTCCTGGCTCAGCACGTCACGCACCGGTTCGAGGGCGGCATAGGGGATCAGGAAGTCGATATGCCCGCCCCGCCCCTCCATCATCACCTCGGCCCGGAACGTCACCGCCGCGGCCGTGAGCTTGGTGATGGCAGCGTAGGACGGCGTGCCCTCGAAGCGTTCGAGGGTGAAATCCACCTCGCAGATCGACTCGAAGGACCGCTTGAGATCCTTGGTGATCACATCCCCGACCAGGCGCTCGACGAAAGTGCGCTCGATCGGCGTGTAGGGGCGGCCCTCGATCGGCTGCAGCTGATTTTTACGGCCGCCCAGCAACACGTCCACGATCGAGCCGATCAGGCGGGAATCGAGCGCCGCCAGGCAATAGCTGTCCCATTGCTCGGCGCGGATCACGGCGATCATCGCCGGCAGGGCGATGGAATCGAGGAAATCCCGCAGCCGCACGGGGCGTGTGCGCTCGATGCTGACATCGGCATTATCGGCGGTGAACTTGCGGATGCTCGTCGTCATCAGCCGGGACAGCCGGTCAACGACAATGTTGAGCATCGGCATCCGCTCCATGCCGACGACCGCGCCGCCAACCAGGGCCTCGAAGCCGGAACGGATCTGGTCTTTATTTTTCGCGGGAGTTGGACCACCGAAAAGATTGTCGATATCCGTCTGATCGAGCGCCCTGCCCGCCGATTTCGCCCATTCCGCGGCCAGGGCATCGCCTCCGGTGGCGGGCGCGGGCGCCTCAGCCGCTGCCGTGGCGGCAGCGGGCGCGGCCTCAGCCGCCTTGTCTGCCGTGGCCGGCTGCTCCGCCGCGGCAGCCCAGGCAGCCGCAAGCTCATCCTCGCTCATCTGGCCGTTCTTGGGATCGGTTCCGCTCATCCGGGCCGCGCCCTCACGCGACAACGAAACTGGTGATCAGCACGTCCCGCACCACGCCATCGCCGAGCAGCAGGACGAGACGACGATAGAGATCGCCGCGCAGCCGGTCGATGGCGATACCGCCATCGACATCCGCATCCCGCAGGGTCCGCAGATAGGTGATGAGCTGGTCGTAAAGACGGGGGGTGATAATGTCCTCCGGCTTGCCATTATCCGGAATTTTCGCAAGCTCCATGGCGATCGTGATCTTGAGCTGGCGCGGACGCCCGCCATTCGGCAGGGTGATCGTCATCTCGGGAAGGGTGACGAAATTGGGGTGGTTCGCATCCGGTGGCGGGGCGGCCGGGCTGAACAGGCTTTTCGCAACATTTCCGACGCCGGGAACAAGGTAGATAGCCGCGCCGCCTCCGGCGGCGAGCAGGAGGGGGGCGGCGATGAGAATGATCAGAGGGCCGCGCCTGCGCTTCCCAGGCGACGCGCCCGGCTTTTCCTTGCGATCCGCTCCCGGGGGGTTTTCTGCCATGGCTTCCTTCTGCCCTGCGTGAGGAACGCTGCGTTTTTCGCGCGACAACTGGCGACGCACAAGCTATAACCTCTCTGCCGTTTTCGCGCCAGTGAAAATGGTGGCTCTGTCCCGCACGGACCGCCCGCGAACCGGCAGAAGGCCGAATTGAGGAGCTGCGGAAGCATTTCATGGAGCAATTCGCAAACCTCAAGAACGCCGCCCTGCGGCTCCCTCCCGCGAAACTGGGCACGCTTGGCGTCGTTGCGATAACTGTTCTCGCCCTGATCGCCTGGATCGCCGCCCGCCCGGCGGAACCGCTCGGGATCTTGTATTCCGGGCTCGATCCCGCGGAGGGCGGACGGATCATGCAGCGGCTTGAGGAACTGAAGATCCCGGCTGATGCCCGGGGCGACGGCACGACGATCCTGATCCCAAACTCGCAGGTCGCGCGCGTGCGCATGGAGCTTGCCGCCTCCGGCCTGCCGCATCTGAACGGGGCGGGCTACGAGCTGCTCGATTCGCAATCCCCCATGAACATGACCTCGTTCATGCAGCGGGTGCAGCGCCTGCGCGCGCTTGAGGGGGAACTGGCGCGGACGATCTCCACCCTGGATGGGGTCAGGACGGCACGGGTCCATATCGTGCTACCCGAGCGCGAGAGTTTCGCAAGGGATACGCCGAAGCCGACCGCCTCGGTCGCGGTCACCATGTCCGGCCCCGAGCGCCTCACCCCGTCCCAGGCCGCGGCGATCCGACTGCTGGTCGCGGGCGCCGTGCCGCGGCTGAAGCAGGAGGATGTGTCGATCCTCGATCCCTCCGGCGTCGTGCTCGCCGCCGAAGACGGGGACGCCCTGGCGGTAAGCCGGATCGACGAGATGAAGGCGGCCGAGGAGCAGAAGATCCAGCGCGCGGTGCTGGCTCTGCTGGAGCCGTTCGTCGGGCATGACAAGGTCCGGGCGATCGCCTCGGTGGATATCGACGAAACGCGCGAAACGCAGCGGGAGGAGAAGTTCGATCCGCTGTCGCAGGTCGAACGCTCCCGGCAGACCCAGAATGATTCCGAGAAATCGGACGAGACGCGCCCCGGCGATCCGGTGACGGTCGGGCAAAACGTGCCGAACCAGCAGGTGGGCGGGAATAACGACCGCTCCACCACCACCTCCACGCGCCAGGGCGAGACGATCAATTACGAGATCAGCTCAACCGTGGACGAAAAAATCCGCGAACCCGGACGGATCAGGCGCCTGACCGTCGCGGTCGTGGTGGACGGCCTGACCGACGCGCAGGGCAAATTTCAGCCACGGCCGCAGGAGGAACTCACCCGGCTGACGGATCTCGTTCGTTCCGCGGTCGGCTTCGACGAAAAGCGCGGCGACCGCATTTCGGTGGACACACTGCCCTTCGTCGCCGAGGACTCGCCCGGCACGGAAACGCCGACCGCCATCCAGGCGCTCACCGGCTCGCCGACCGGCATGATGGCGGTCGGGGGCGGCGCCGTGGTGCTTCTGCTGGCGGCGGGCGGCGGCTTCCTGCTGGCGTGGCGCCGGCGCCAGCGGAACCAGAGGACGGAACTGGCGCGGCTCGAAGCCGAACGGCAGGCGCAGCAAATGCTGGAAGCGCCGCATGAGGAGATGGTCACCCTCGCCTCCATGGAGGGGGCGATCCGCGCCTCCTTCATCTCCGAACTCAATCAGCTGGTTGATCACCGCCTGGATGAATCGGTCGCGGTCATCCGGGTTTGGATCGCGGAAAGCAGCCGGGCATGAACCGGCGCTTCGTTCCGCCGCCCGCGGCAGCCTTCGGCCAGGGGGCAGAGGCTGAACAGGCGCAGGGCCTCGTCCGCGTGCGGGACGAGGCCTATGCGGATGGGCATGCGGCCGGCCTCGCGGCCGGACTGGAAGCTGGGCGCCAGGAAGGCATGGCGGCGGCCCGGGAAGAATGCGAGGCGGCACTGGCAGCGGCGCGCACGGAAGCGGCGCGGCGGGATACCGAGACGGATCTGGCGGCGGCGCTGGAGCGGCTCGACGCGGCGCACGCGGCGAATCTGGCGGCGCTGGAGGCTGGGATGCGGCTCACCCTCGCCGCCGCCTTGCGCACGCTTTTTCCGATGCTGATGGCCCATGCCGGCGGCGCGGAACTACACCGACTGATCGCCGACACGCTGGCGGAGCGGGCGCCGGAGACATTGATGCTCCGCGCCCGCCCCGACACGATCGCCGCCCTCACCGCCCTGCCCGGCTGGGCCGGCCTCGCGCCGCGCCTCACCCCACGCGCGGATGACGGGCTCGCCCCCGGCGCCATCGAGATCGCCTGGAGCGGCGGTGGTCTCGCCTACGATCCGCAAGCCCTGATCGAGTGCGTCAGCATGGCGATCGACCAGGGGCGAGGCGGCCATGACGCTCCTGAGGACAGCCCCAAGGACAGCAAGGAATCACATGCATGAGTGAAAGCAGCACTTCCCTGGGGCAGGACCGCCTTGCCTCGGTCATGGACATTCCGGTCACCGTGACGGTGGTGCTCGGCGAAAAGCGGATGCCGCTCGGCAAGCTCTATTCCCTCAGCCGCGGCTCGATTCTCGAGATCGACAAGAAGATCGGCGAGCCGGTGGACATCCTGGTCAACAACCGGCTGGTCGCCCGCGGGGAGGTGCAGCTCACAGAGGAAGGGCGGCTCGCCATTTCCATGACCGAGATCGCTTCCTGCACGACCGCCTGAACCGCCCGTCGTCAGACCGCTGGAAGGAACTCCGACAGAATGTCGAATACGGCTGATCCGCGCCCGGCGGCCGGAAGCAGGCCATGCCGCGGCCCGGGGCAAAGATACAGGCGCTGGCCTGCCGTTCTCGCCTTGCTGCCCGCGCTGCTGCTGGCCACGCTGCTCCTGGCCGGGGAATCGCACGCCCAGAGCCTCTCGCTCAATCTCGGCCCGACGGGTGAAGGGCAGAGCATGACCACGAATGTGGTCGGTCTGGTCGCGCTCACCACCGTCTTGTCGATTGCCCCCGGTATCCTGGTCGTCGCGACTGCTTTCACCCGGTTGGTCGTGGTGCTCTCCCTGCTGCGCACGGCGATCGGCCTACAGCAGAGCCCGCCGAACATCGTCATTGTCAGCCTGGCGCTGTTCCTCACCGCCTTCGTCATGGCGCCCGCCTTCGACACCGCCTACCGCGACGCGCTGCGGCCGCTGATGGACGGCTCGATCACCGAGGAACAAGCCTTCGACCGGGGCATGCGGCCGTTCCGCGCCTTCATGGAGGCGAATACCCAGGACAAGGATCTGCAGCTCTTCATGGACCTGGCGCAATGGACGCCGCCGAAGTATGCGGCGGGCGACAGCGCCGCCATGCCCGATCCGCCAGCTGCCGTGCCCGCGGCGAAGGAAGCGAAGCCGGGCGCCGTCTCCCGCGCCGCACGCGGCGATCTGCCGTTGCAGATCCTGTGCGCCGCTTTCCTGATCAGCGAACTGTCGAAGGCGTTCCAGATCGGCTTCCTGCTGTTCCTGCCGTTCATGGTGATCGACATCGCCGTCTCATCCCTGCTGATGGGCATGGGCATGATGATGTTGCCGCCGACCGTGATCAGCCTGCCGTTCAAGCTGATCTTCTTCGTGCTGGTGGATGGCTGGGAGCTGGTTTCCGGCTCGCTGGTCCGGAGTTTCGCCAATTGAGCGGAGCCACCGGCGCCGTGGAGGAACGGACGCGCCGGGTGCGGCGGCGGCGGCGCATCGCCGCCGCGCTACGCGCCATGACCGGCAAGGACGAGACTTACTACCTGTTCATCCGACACGATGATCATGTCGCCCAGCGGATCCTGGAGATCGCCAGCGAAACCGGCATCGTCGCCGCGGATGCCGACCTCCCCAACGTGCTTGCCCGCCTTGATCTAGGCGAGAGCCTACCGCCGGAAGCCGTGCTCGCGGTGGCTGGCGCTCTGCTGCCCCTTCTGAAACTCCGTAAGCTCGCGCGAGAGACCCCATGAGAGCGCCTGAACGCCGCCCCAGCCGCATACCACGCGAAGAGGTGCCGCACGGCTCCGACTCGATCGACAAAGTCGCCATTGTCATGATGGCGCTCGACGAGGAACGCTCGCACCGCATCTTCTCCAAGCTGGATGAGGAGGAGATCCGCAGCGTCAGCCGGGCGATGGCCAATCTCGGCCGGGTCGAGGTCACGATGGTGGAAAAGGCGATCGCCGATTTCCGTCAGGAAGTCGGCCGCACCGGCAATATCTTCGGGACCGTGGAAACGACCGAACGCCTGCTCCGCCGCATGCTGCCGGGCGACAAGGTCGACGACATCATGGACGAGATCAAAGGTCCCGAAGGCAAGAACATGTGGGAGAAGTTGTCGAACATCTCCCCGGAGGTGCTCGCGACCTATCTCCGCAACGAATATCCGCAGACCGCGGCCGTGATCCTCGCCAAGCTGCCGGCGCAGCATGCGGCACGGGTGCTGCGCCTGCTGCCTGAGGCGCTGGTCGCCGAGATCTCGGTGCGCCTCGTCCGCATGGACAGCATCCAGCGTTCGGTGCTGATGGATATCGAGGAGACGCTGAAGCGGGAATTCATCACCAATCTCTCCCGTTCCTACGAGCGCGACAGCTCCTCGATCATGGCCGAGATGCTCAACCGCTCGGACAAGGAGATGGTGGAGAAGGTCATGCGGACCATCGAGGAGAAGGAACCGCAGGCGGCCGCACGCATCCGCCGGGTCATGTTCACCTTCGAGGATCTTGCCCGGGTCGATCCCTCGACCATCGGCGTGCTCATCGCCGAATGCCCGGCCGACAAGCTGCCGATCGCGCTCTCCGGCGCGACCAAGGCGATCCAGGATTTGTTTCTCTCCAACATGTCCGAACGCGCCGCCAACATGCTGCGGGAGGAACTCGAGTCCCTGCCAACCCAGCGCCGCAAGACAATCGACGACACACAGGCGGAGATCATCGCCATCACCAAGCGCCTCGCCGACGAGGGCCGGATCTTCATCCTCGACGAGGACGAGGAGAACGGCTTCGAGCAATGATGGCGCACGGGACGACATCAGGCCGCGAAATGACAAGCCGTGAAACCGTGATCCGCCACAGCGACGAGGCATGATCCCGGAAATGGAGGAATCAGCCGGGATCGAACCGATCGGCGAAATAGGCTCACCGCAGGAGGCAAGCCACGCCTATGTGCAGACGGTTCGCCGCACCGGGCCTTCCCTCCGGGGCTCAGGCATCGGCGCGCTCCTCCCGGCAGGGGACGCGAACAACGAAACGCAGCTGGCCGGTGCCGGACTGGACGAACTGGTGCCGATGGACGGGCGATTCTTCGTGCTCGCCTTCTATCTGGCGGCGTTGCGGCCGAACGGCGAAATCTGGCTCGGGGCGACACGGCTGAAGCGGCTTGCCGGTTCGATGCATCTCGAGGAGTCGGCGGTCGCTCGGTTGCTGGACCAGGCACCGCGGCCGCCCGCGCCGCTCGGCGATCCCGCCCCCTGGATCGGACGGCGGGTGCCAATCCTGCAGGACGGGGCGATCACTTGGCTGGAATTTTTCTGGCGACCCGACCGTAACGCCAGGATCATGCGAATCGGCGCCTTTGCCTTACGGGTGAGGCTTGCGGAAATCGGTCACGTCGAAATTCGCGGGCGGCTCGAGCTTTGCCGGCTGGATGCCGTCATGGAGACGGAACGCAGCCTGCCGCGGCCGCTCGCGGCGGATACGGTGGATAGTTTCAGCCATGCCTTGCGTCGGCTCAAGCTGGAGGGAACACTGACCATCCGCTCGGCGAATGCCCCAGCGAAAACTTGATTGCGAAATGTCTTTGGAGTTATCCTTGGTCGCACTCATTTTTTGCGGCAAGGTTCTGGATGAGCGGCGAAAACGACGCGAAACGCCCGATTGTCATCAAGCGTGCCGCGGAAGAGCGCAACGAACATTCCGGTCAATGGAAGGTCGCCTACGCGGATTTCGTGACCGCGATGATGGCGTTCTTCCTGATCATGTGGCTGCTCTCATCAACGACGGAGAGCCAGCGCAAGGGAATTGCGAAATTCTTCAACACGGCATCCATCCTCGACATGTCGGGGGGCAACGGTGCGCTTGATGGCGGGAAATCCATACTGAATGGCGCCGACCCCAAAATCGAGAAGATCATCGATAGCAGCGAGGATGGCGGTCCCTCTGTCCAGCAGGATAACGCATCGGCAGAGAATGACGCCGACCCGGAGGGCCTGTTCAAGGACCCGCAGGAACGACAGCGCTTCGAGGCGGTGAAGGCCGAAGTCGAGCACATGATAGCGCAGGGTGAACTCAAGGATGTGGCGGGAAATCTCTCGGTGGAGATGACGCCGGAGGGACTGCGGCTACAGATCTTCGACCGCGACGACCAGGGTATGTTCCAGCCAGGCTCGGCCGTGCCGACGCCACGGCTGATGCGCATTCTTGGCGTGATCGGCCAGGTTCTCGCGACAGTTCAGAATTCCATCATCATCACCGGCCATACTGACGGGCAGGCGCTTAACCATGGCGCCTATTCCAACTGGGAATTGTCAGCCGACCGCGCCAACGCGGCGCGCCGGGAACTGGAGAGCAAAGGCGTGAGCGCCGATCGCATGCTGAAGATCGAAGGCCGGGCGGCGACCGACCTGCTGGTGCCGCAGACGCCAGATGATCCGCGCAACCGGCGAATTGCCGTGACCATTTTGCGGAGCGACGCGGCGGATGCGCTGAGCGAGCACGCGCAAACTCCCGGGCAAAAATAGCCATGACCGAATTCCTGCTCAGGATATCCGGCCGAGCCGGCCCGCCAGAAGCGGCGGAAAAATCCCCCGTCTCCGATTCTGTCACGATCCCTCCAGGAAGCGAAAATCAATGAGCATCCTTGATGCGATGCGCGATGCCTTGTCCGGGCTCAATGCGCAATCCGACGCCCTTTCCAACATCTCGAACAACATCGCGAACAGCTCGACCGTTGGCTACAAATCCTCCGGTACCAGCTTCGAGAGCCTGGTTCTGGATGGTTCCAACTCCGGCACGGCCAAGCAAGCGGGCGTTACGACGGTCGATCGCCTGAACATCTCGACCTCGGGTCAGATCTCCACGACCGGCGTTGCGACCGACATCGCGATCAACGGCGACGGCTTCCTTGTCGTCAACTCCTCGCCTAATTCACTTTCCGGCGGCTATGCGGTGACCCGCGCCGGCTCCTTCCGTCCGGATGCGAACGGCAATCTCGTCAATTCCGGTGGCTACTACCTGCAGGGTATCCCGCTCGACGCGAACGGCAATCCGGTCGGCAACTCGAACGCCAACAACATCTCCAATCTCTCGACGGTCAATATCTCGAACGTCAACGTCGCGAGTTCGCCGACAACGACGATGACGTTCAATGCCAACCTGCCGAGCGACAATACGGCATATGCCTCACCGCCGCCGAGCCCGAATGTTACAACGGTCGATTACTACGATCCGCTCGGCCAAACTCAGACGATGACATTCAAATTCACGCCGATCATACCGGCGAGCGCGGCCTCGGCGAACACCAATACCTGGACGATGGATATCTACGATTCCGCGTCCGTTTCCTCGACCAACACGACCGGACTCGTGGGCTCGTCAACGGTCACCTTCAACGCCACCGGCGCAGATGCCGGAACCATGGCGAGCGTAAACACGACCGCCCCCGCCGCCTGGGCCACCGGCACTAACTATACGGTCGGACAGCGCATTGTCGCGAATGGCAACATCTATACCTGCGCCACAGCCGGTACCTCCGGCGGCACCGCTCCGAGCGGCACGGGAACCGCATCGATCGCAGATGGCTCGGCAGCTTGGACGTATGTGGGCCAGACACCTACAGGCGATAGTTACGATCCGACTCTCGGGACGTTCACCGTGCCGACCGGACATGGCAATCCGCTGCCAATCACCATCGGCACGCTGAATACCACAGGCGGGATGACGCAGTTGAGCGGCAGCTATGTCGCGACCAAGATCCAGAAGAACGGCTCGACCTTCGGCTTGTTGCAAGGCGTCAGCGTCAATCCTTCCGGCCAGATCGTCGCAAGTTTCTCGAACGGCGCCTCGCGGCCGATCTACCAGCTCGATCTTGCCGTGTTCCCGAACGAGGATGGGCTGACCCCGCTCTCCGGCGGCGCCTATGGCATGGGACCAAACGCCGGCGCCGCGCGATTGTTTACGCCGGGGCAGGGTCTCGCGGGGACCACTGAAGGTTCAGCGCTCGAAGGCTCCAACGTCGATATCGGCACCGAGCTGACCAATCTGATCCAGACGCAGCGCGCCTACCAGTCCTCGGCTTCCGTGGTCACCACGAGCGACCAGATGCTGCAAACCCTGAACCAGATGAAGCCCTGATCCGGCGGGAGGCGGTCAGGCGGCCGCCTCCCCACTCGTTGCCCGCCCGGCTGAAGGAAGAAGACCATGACCATTCAAGGCGCACTCGCCTCCGCGCTTTCCTCGCTGAATCTCGAACAGCAGCAGGCGCAGGTCATCGCGAACAACATCGCGAACGCAAACACGCCGGGTTACGTGCAGCGCGATATCCCGCGCGCGGAAAATATCGCCGGCCAGAATGGCACCGGTGTCCTGGCCGAACCAATCGTGCGCCTCAGCAATCAACTTCTGACCGATGCAGCGAATCAGGCCAGCGGATCGGCGGCATACAGCAATCAGATCGTAGCCATCCTCGGCCAGTACATACAAACTGTTGGGCAACCATCGGACAGCACCTCCCTGCCCTCCACCGTCTCGGCGTTCCAGACCGACCTGACCAATCTCTCCTCGACGCCGGATGACACGACCGCTCAGACGCAGACCATAACCGCGGCACAAAACCTGACGGACACGATTCATACGCTTGCCAGCGCGGTTTCCTCCGCTCGTCAACAAGCGGACCAGGCGATCGGTACTGATGCGCAGAGTGTCAATGACGCGCTTGACCAGCTCGCCACGAATGAGGCTGCCCTGAAGAACGCGACGACGCGCGGGGATTCCACAGCGGCGTATGCAGACACACGGGACAAGTTGCTCTCGCAGCTCTCGCAAAAACTGCCGATCAAGGTGTTCCAGGACTCGAATAACGGGATCATCGTTACCACCGATCAAGGCACGACCTTGTGGGATGGCACGGAGCACAAGCTCTCCTTCACAGCAACGTCGGATATCCCGAACAACCTGATCAGCAATCCGACGGCGGCGCAGACGGCGGACGGTTATCTTTCTGGTCTGTCCGGCGTGACGGTGGATGGTCGTCCAATCGCCATGTCACAGACCGGCAGCATTGCCGCGAACCTGCAGCTGCGCGACGTGACCCTACCGCAATTTGCCCGGCAGCTCGATGAACTCTCGGCCAACCTCATAAACACCTTCCAGTCGAACGACCAAACTTTCTCCACCAGCGCCACGCCGCATGGGGTGTTCAGCATCGCCGATGGCAGCACGACCGGAGCCGCGCTGACCGGCACAACGCCGATCGGGGGCATTGCGAGCAAGATTCAGGTCAATGGCAACGTTATTGCCACCCCAACGCTGCTCCGTGACGGAGCCAATGCCGCGATACCCGGCAACGCCTCCGATAACAGCACCATCCTCGCCTTTCTCAACGGCATGCAATCGGGGCAGAGCTACACCACGGCGACTGGCCTGCCAGGTTCCATGTCTCTCGGCGATGCGGCGTCGCAGATCGCTGGCACGCAGCAGGCAACACTCAGCACATGGACCGACCGCAACACAACCCGCGCGCAGCAATCCGCGGATGCGCAAACCAGCTTGCAAGGCGCGACCGGCGTCAATGTCGATCAGCAATTGCAGCGTCTGATCCTGGTTCAGCAGACTTATCAGGCCAGCGCACAGGTCCTGCAAGCGGTCAGTAAGATGCTTGATACGCTAAACACGATCAAGTGAGGGTGACACCATGGACCGCATTACGCCATACGCAAATTCGATGGTTCTGCAGAATCTCATCCAGCAGATGCAGTCGCAGCAAGCTCAGTTGACAACCGAGATTTCCTCCGGCGCGAAGGCAAACCCGGCCGGATCGATGGGGACAGCGGCTGCCCTGCTCTATCAGCTGCATCTCCAGAATGATCAGCAGACCGCACTACAGACGACCATGACCACGGCGAGCGAGCGCCTGGATACGATGCAAACGGCCATGACCAGCATCGCCTCCGTGGCGCAAAGCGCCTCGAACGCTGCCCTCAACGTCAATACGGGCACGTCACAGGGTATGACCATTATGGCGGCGACGGCACGCAGCGACATGAGCCAGATCATGTCCCTGCTCAACACGCAATATGACGGGCACGCCATCTTCGCCGGCTCCGACAGCGCCGGCACGCCAATGAAAGCAACCGATGCGTCCGGCGGCGCGCTCGATGCGATCAACAATGCCCTGAACAGCGCCACAGGGAATGGCTCCACAACCATTGCATCGAGCAATGTCTCAACACTTTTGTCAAAAATTTCTGATATCTTCAATGATAACTATTCCGGAGCCAGCTCCGGAAATAATTTTACGTCTGCATTCTATACATCGTCGGACACGACAAATGCTGGCCCGCAAACCGAAGTGCTGATCGGATCGCAAGAAACTCTGAAATACAACGTCAAGGGCGACAACCCGGCCTTTAAGGATTTGCTGCATGGCCTATCCATGCTCAGCCTGCTGGATGCTCCTTCGTCGCAGATCGACGACACGGCCAAGTCGCAGATTCTCACCCAGGCACAGATGCTGATCAATCAGGGGCAAGCTGAGCTCACGACCGTTCAGGGTGTTCTCGGCACGAAGCAGAGCCAGTTGCAACGCGCCCAGGACATCCAGAAAAGCGCGTCCGACGCGACACTCAAGCAGATCACTAATTACGAACAGGCCGATACCTACACGGATGCACAGAAACTGACCTCGCTCTCGACCCAGTTGCAGGCGACGTACGAGATAACGGCTTCGCTGGCCAAGCTGTCGCTGTCGAATTACATCAGCGGCGTGATCTGACGGTTTGGAACGGAGCGACATGATGACGTCCCGCACCGGCAGAATGCCGCGTTTTTCCCTTCTCACCGTGCTGGTGACGGGACTTGTCGGCCTTACCCATCCCACGATCGCACAGGTCAAGATACGCGACCTGGTGACAGTGGATGGCGCCCGAAGCAATCAGCTCGTGGGTTATGGGCTCGTCATCGGCCTGCAGCAAAGCGGCGATACGTTGCGCAACTCGCAGTTCACGCAACAATCGCTGTTCACGATGCTGGAGCGCATGGGGGTGCAGGTCACCGGCCAGCAATTGCAGACCCGCAACACCGCCGCGGTGATCGTGACCGCGAATCTTCCCGCCTTCGCGCGCCAGGGGACGAACATCGATGTCACCGTCGCCTCTCTGGGCGATGCCAAATCGCTGGCCGGCGGCGTGCTGATGGTGACGCCCCTGATGGGCGCGGATGGTGAGGTCTATGCGGTGGCGCAGGGCTCGTTGCTGGTTGCCGGCCTGCAGGTCGGCGGGCAGGCGCAGTCCGTGAAGACCGGCGTGCAAACGAGCGGACAGATCCCAGACGGTGCCATCGTTGAACGGGAGGTGCCTGGGACGCTGGAGACTCTGAGCCATGTGCGGCTTGCACTGCGCGCCCCGGATTTCGTGACCGCGCAACGAATCAAGGAAGTGGTTGAGAGGCGTCTTGGCCCTGGGTCGGCGAAGGCGGAAGACATGGGGACGATCGATATCCAGGTGCCGCCGGAATATACGAACCGGGTCACCGAGATGATGGCCGATCTCGGGGAGCTTGAGGTCCAGCCCGAAGTGCCGGCGCGCATCGTGGTGGACGAGAAGAGCGGCACCATCGTGATCGGCGAGGATGTGACGATCGACACGGTCGCCGTGACCCATGGCAACCTGACCGTGCGCGTGACCGAAACGCCGCAGGTCAGCCAGCCTGGCCCGCTCTCGAACGGGCAGACCGTGGTCGTGCCGCGGACGTCGATCGGGATCGACGACAAATCGAACAAGCGGCTTGAAATCGTGCCACACAATGCGACGCTGAAGAATCTGGTGGACGGGCTGAATGCGCTGGGCTTGGGGCCACGTGATCTGATGCAAGTGCTGAATGCGCTCAAAGCGTCGGGCGCGCTACACGCTGAGCTCGACTTTATCTGAGTGAGTGACGCTGCCGGAGGCTGCTGTCCCTGGGTTCGTCTCCGCCTGACTGCGGGAACGCGTTCTGATGAGGACGGCGACCCCGGCCGTGTACCCGGAAAGGGGCACGGACTTGTCCATTGCCCCGCGCGGGCTCACTGATCGCGATAAATCGGTTCGCGATAGGTGGGCTCCCGATACGG
>DATJWY010000067.1:0-11631 GCA_035500775.1 Acetobacteraceae bacterium | reverse complement strand
TCTGCCGGGGCTGATACCTGTGACGCGGCCGTGCCGCCATGGCGACCCCCGCGTTCATGCCCCGGAAAACCTCAACCGCGAGGCTGCCAGACCGTTTTCGCGCCGTCAAGGGTAAGCCCTTGGAAGCGCAGAGTTTTCAATACAAGGGGTCTGGGGCCAATGGCCCCGTCATGCGAGAGCACGCCTTCGCGTGTCGTGCGAAAGCACGCCTTCGCGTGACGGGATCCAGGGGCAACGCCCCTGGCCTTAGCGCCGGCCGCCCGGCGCCGTATTGCCCGGATTCCGGGCCGATATCCTCAACCGGGAAGCTGCCAGAGCGCCCACACGCCATCAAAGCCAAGCCCCTGAAAGAGCAGGGTTTTCAGCCCGGAGCCGAGGCTGGCCCCGAAAGCGTGGAAGACAAGGCCGCGATCCTTGAGATCGACCACCGGCAAGGTGGCCGGGATGTTCCGCGTCTGTTCCAGCCAGGCGCGGGCCTCTGCCTCGCCGCCGATCTGGTCGATCAGCCCGAGTTGCAGCGCCTGCCGGCCGGTATAGGCGCGCCCGTCGCCGAGCGCGCGCACCCGTGCCGGGTCCATGTGCCGCCCCGTCGCCACCATGCCGACGAACTGGTCGTACATATCCATCACCACGCCCTGCAGATAGGCGCGGGCTTCCGGCGACATCGGCCGGCTGATGCTCGGCTCGCCCTTGAGCGGGCCGGAGGTCAGCGGGTTCAGGCTGACGCCGAGCTTGCCGAGCAGGCCGGAGATCTCCCCGGTTTCCAGCAACACGCCGATCGAGCCGGTGAGCGTGCCCTGGCGGGCGAAGATGCGGGTGGCCGGCACCGCGATCATGTAGCCGGCCGAGGCCGCGAGTCCGTTCATCACCACGACCACCGGCTTCGCCGCCGCGACATGGGCGATGGCGTCGTGCAGGCTCTCGCCGCCGGCGACCGAGCCGCCGGGGCTGTCGATCTCCAGCAGCACCGCCGGCACGGCCGGGTCCTTCGCCAGGGCCTCGATCGCGCGGAGGCGCGTGTCGTCCTCGGTGATCAGTCCATCAACCCGGATGCGGGTCAAATGCTGGCCGGGGACGAGCCCGCCGCGGCCGGGGAGGGAGGCAATAATGGCGGCCGCCAGGGAAGCGACCGCCACCACCCGCCAAAAGTTCAGGCGGCGCTTGAGGCGCCGCCTGTCCAGTAGCAGGTCCGTTTCCAGGGCCATTCAGTCCGGCTCAGCTGTCGCTGGACTGCTGGTTCCGGCGGCGGATCGCTGCGCCGAGGATGTCGCCGAGCGAGGCGCCGCTGTCGGACGAGCCGAACTCGGCCATCGCCTGCTTCTCTTCCTCGACCTCGCGGCCCTTGATGGTCAGCGAGAGCTTGCGGGCGGCACGATCGACGCCGGTGATCTTGGCGTCCACCTTCTCGCCCACCGCGAACCGGTCCGGCCGCTGGTCGGACTTGTCGCGCGCCAGCTCGGCGCGGCGGATGAAGCCGGACAGCACCTCGTCCACCTTCACCTCGATGCCGTTCGCCTGCACCGCGGTCACCACGCAGGTGACGACGTCACCCTTATGGAGGCGGTTGAGCGTGTCGGCCGCCGGGTCTTCCTGGAGCTGCTTGATGCCGAGGGAGATGCGCTCCTTCTCGATATCCACATCGAGCACCTTCGCCTTGACCACCTGACCCTTCTCGTAATGGGTCATGGCGATCTCGCCGGTCTCGTCCCAGGACAGGTCGGACATGTGGACCATGCCGTCGATATCCGCGGAGAGGCCGACGAACAGGCCGAACTCGGTGATGTTGCGGATCTCGCCCTCGACCGTGGAGCCGACCGGATGATCGTCGGCGAACTGCTCCCACGGGTTGCGCTGCACCTGCTTGAGGCCCAGGCTGATCCGGCGCTTGCCGCTGTCCACATCGAGGACCATGACCTCCACTTCCTGGCTCGTCGAGACGATCTTGCCAGGATGGGCGTTCTTCTTGGTCCAGGACATCTCGGAGACGTGCACCAGGCCCTCGACGCCCGGCTCCAGCTCCACGAAGGCGCCGTAATCGGTGATGTTGGTCACGCGGCCATGGAACTTGGCGCCCGGCGGATACTTCGCGGCCACACCCTCCCAGGGATCGGCCTCGAGCTGCTTCATGCCGAGGGAGATGCGCTGGGTCTCCGGGTTGAACCGGATCACCTGCACGCGCACCTGCTGGCCGATCTGCAGCGCCTCGCTCGGGTGGTTGATGCGGCGCCACGCGATGTCGGTGACGTGCAGCAGGCCATCCACGCCGCCGAGATCGACGAACGCGCCGTAATCGGTGATGTTCTTCACCACGCCGTCCAGGATCATGCCTTCCTTGAGGCCCTGGATCAGCTCGCTACGCTGCTCGGCGCGGGTCTCTTCCAGCACCGCGCGGCGGCTGACGACGATGTTGCCGCGAGCGCGGTCCATCTTCAGGATCTGGAAGGGCTGCGGCGAACCCATCAGCGGGCCGACATCGCGGACCGGACGGATATCCACCTGGCTGCCCGGCAGGAAGGCAACGGCGCCGCCGAGATCGACCGTGAACCCGCCCTTCACCCGGCCGAAGATCGTGCCGTTGACGCGCTGGTTGCCCTCGAACGCCCGCTCCAGATTGGTCCAGGCTTCCTCGCGGCGCGCCTTCTCGCGCGACAGCACGATGGACCCGTCCCGGTCCTCGTAGCGCTCGACATAAAGCTCGATCATGTCGCCCGGCTTCACGTCCGGCTTGGCGCCGGGCGGGCCGAATTCCTTGAGGGCGACGCGGCCCTCGCTCTTCAGGCCGACATCGACGATGGCGAATTCGTCGGTCAGGCGGACGACGCGGCCGGTGACGACCGAGCCGTCGAAGCCGGTATCGCGCCCCAGCGTCTCATCGAGCAGGGTGGCGAAATCCTCGCCTTCCATGTGGTCGTGGCTGCGATCGAGGACGCGGGCAGTGGCGCTTGATGCCATGTGAGAGATATGTTCCTGTCGCGAGAAGCCCAGCGGAGATGCCGGACAAGTCGGGATGAAGGCGCATCCCGGGGCGGGATACGGCTTGCCCACCCCTCCCGGGGAATGAACCTTCGGGGGCGGACCGGGTTGAAGCAAAACAGGCCGTCGGCCCTCGCAAGGGCCCAGCCGTCGCGGGCAAGAGAGATACGCTCCGGCCATCGTGAGTCAAGCGAAAGAGCGGTTTCCGGGTTGTGAATCTGACGCGGAACACACCGCCGCGCCCGCCCGCACCGCGCGAAGGACGGGCGATCCGGCCCGGCTGGAGCAGCGGTATCGGCCGGATCGCGCGCGTATCAAAAAACGGTGAAACCCCGCGCTGGACCATGATCGGATCAGGTTGACTGATCCGATCATGGTCCAGCGCTCCCCGTGAAACGTCTGTTCCTCGTCCTGTTGCTGGTGGTGGGCGTCGGCGGCTGCGCCGGCGCACCGCCCCCCTGTTCTTCGGGTCCGGCGCCACGAGGGGAGGAGATCTATCTCGTAGATCATGGCTGGCACGTCGATCTGGCGATCCCGAGTCCCATGCTCCGTGGAAACATGGCCGTGTTCCGGCGAATTTTCCCGGGCTTGCAGGTGCTGATGGTGGGCTTCGGAAAGCGCACCTTTATGATGGCACCCGTCACCACGATAGGCGACCTGTTGATCGGCCCCTTTCCCGGCAGTGGCGCCATACTGGCTGTCGGGCTGAGCGCCCCGCCGGACCAGGCTTACAGCGACGGCACCGAGGCCATACTCGATCTGCCGCCGGGCGGCGCTGAGCGCCTGTCGGACTTCCTCTGGCGCACTTTTCTGGTCAAGGACGGCATGCCGGTTGAGATCGCCAAAGGGTTCTCCCCCGGCAGCGTGTTCTACGCCACCCGCACCGGGTACTCAGGCGTCTATACCTGCAACACCTGGGCAGCCGATGCCTTGCATGAAGCGGGGCTGAAGGTCGATCCCCTCGGCGTCATCTTCGCGGGCCAGGCGATGGCGCGAGCCGCGCGCGTGTCCAGAGGCGTCTGCGCGATCAAGGACAATCCGTAGGTGGCGAGGTCAGTATGCCGGCGGCTGGACTGTTGCCGGAGCCGGCGCCGTTTGCCCATTCGGCACGATGATATAGGTCTTGCTCGGTTGGGATCCGTCACCGCCGCCGCTGCTGAGGGAGCTGCATCCAGCCAGGAGGCCAAGGGCCAACAGCATCGCGAAGCAGAAGCCGGGGAAACGACGGCTGCGCTCGATCATGCCCTGAATCTCACCATGCCTCGCTGTTCGTTCTAAGCCAGCGTCACAAAGGCCGCGGCCGAGATGTGCAGGTGTGCATTCGCACGACAGGGCCTTGGAGTTCCCAGACCTTAGAGCGTGATCCCCCGGGATTGAAGCTCCGGGACTTAGGGCCCCAGGCCCCACAATAACTTGTGCGGGTCCGGGGGCGCTCGCCCCCGGCAGGGTCCAGGGGCAGAGCCCCCGGTCTTACTTGCTCACAATGCGACAAGCCTGTCCCGCACGATCGCCATCGCGTGGGCAAAGGCCGCATCGGCGTCAAGCGCGGTGGTATCAAGCACCACGGCATCCGCCGCCGGGCGCAGCGGCGCCGCCGCCCGCGCCTCGTCCCGCGCGTCCCGCGCCCGTAGCTCGGCGCTCACCGCGTCCAGCTCTGCCGCGACGCCGCGCCCGAGCAATTCCTTCCAGCGCCGCTCCGCCCGCGCCGCGGCGCTCGCGGTCACGAACAGCTTCACCGGGGCATCCGGGAAGATCACTGTGCCGATATCCCGCCCGTCCAGCACCGCGCCGCTGCTGGCGCCGAAGCCGCGCTGGAAGTCGAGCAGGGTGGCGCGCACGCCCGGAACGGCGGCGACGGCGCTGGCCGCGCGGTCCACGTCCGGCTGGCGCAGATCGTTGCGCAGCAGATGGTCGGGGGACAGCGCCCGCGCCGCCGCCTCGGCCGCCGCCGCGTCCGCCGGGTCGTTCCCCGTCTCCAGCACCAGCCGGCCGACCGCCCGGTAGAGTAGGCCGGTATCGAGATAGGGCAGGCCGAGTTCGGCGGCGAGCCGGCGCGCGAGCGTGCCCTTGCCGGCCGCGGCCGGGCCGTCGATGGCGATGACCAGGGCGCCGCTCATGCGAAGCACGCCCCGAGCCCGGTCATCAGCGGGATGAAGCCGGGGAAGCTCGTCTCGATGAAGGCGGTGTCGTCCACCCGCACCGGCGCGGCGGCGGCGAGGCCGAGCACCAGCGCGCTCATCGCCAGCCGGTGGTCCATATGCGTCTCGACCATCCCGCCCCCCGGCGGCGGCGCGCCGGTGCCGTGCACCAGCAGGTCGTCGCCCTCGATCTCCACCCGAGCGCCGTTCGCCGCGAGCAGCGCCGCCGTCGCGGCGAGGCGGTCGCTTTCCTTCACCCGCAGCTCGGCGAGGCCGCGCATCCGCGTCGTGCCGCGCGCCGTGGCGGCGGCGACCGCGAGGATCGGGAATTCGTCGATCATGCTCGGCGCCCGCTCGGGCGGCACGTCCACGCCGATGAGTTCCCCCGCCGTCGCGGTGATGTCGCCCACGGGCTCGCCGCCCTCGACGCGCTCATTCGCCAAGGCGAGGCCGGCGCCCATCTCATGCAGGGTCTGGAACAGGCCGGTGCGCAGCGGATTGAGCCCGACGCCGCGCACGGTGACGCGCGAGCCCGGCACCAGCAGGGCGGCGACGAGCGGGAAGGCGGCGGAGGAGGGATCGCCCGGCACCACGATGTCGCTGGCCGTGAGTTCCGGCTGGCCGGCGAGGGTGATGACCCGGCCGGATCCGGCAGCCTCCACCGTTACCGTGGCGCCGAAATGCCGCAGCATGTTCTCGCTATGGTCGCGGGTCGGCACCGGCTCCTCGACCCGGGTGGCGCCGCGGGCGTTCAGCCCGGCGAGCAGCACCGCGGATTTCACCTGCGCCGAGGCGACCGGCAGGCGGTACTCGATCGGCAGCGCCTCGGCCGCGCCCTCGATGGCGAGCGGCAGGCGGCCGCCGGCGCGGGCGGCGAAGTGGGCGCCGCAGAGGGCGAGCGGTTCCGTCACCCGGCGCATCGGCCGGCGGCGCAGGCTCGCATCCCCGGTCATCACCGCGAAGAGCGGGTGGCTCGCGAGCAGGCCGGCGAGCAGCCGGGCGGCGGTGCCGGAATTGCCCATGTCGAGCACGTCCTCCGGTTCGCGCAGCCCGCCGACGCCGACGCCGCTGACCCGCCAGGCGCCTGGCGCGTCGCGCGTCACCTCGGCGCCGAGGGCGCGCATGGCGGCGGCGGTGCGCAGCACGTCCTCGCCTTCCAGCAAGCCGCTGATCCGCGTCTCGCCGATGGCGAGGCCGGCGAACATCAGGGCACGGTGGCTGATCGACTTGTCGCCGGGAACGGTGATGTCGCCGGCGAGGGGGATGGTGGGGCGGTAGGCGGAGAGGGGCTTGGTCATGGCGATCCGGATGCGCGGCATTAGAAGGCGAGGCGAGAGGCCCGGCCCCCCGATGCGTCCCCGTCCAGAACGGAGGTCCGGCCTTACCACGTCGCCGTTTCCCTGTCAGGGCTTGCAGGCTTGGTTTGACAGAAGCGTCCGCCGGTGGCATGGGGCGCGGCTTCCAGTCGGCTTTCAAGGGTTTCCATGGCCAAGCCCGAACTCGGCACCAAGCGTGTTTGCGTCGCTTGCGGCACCCGCTTTTACGATCTCACCCACTCTCCTGCCGTCTGCCCGAAATGCGACACGGCGCAGCCGGTTGAACAGCCGCGTCCGCGTCGCGGCGGCGGCAACCTGCTCGAGGATAAGCGTCCGAAGAAGGTCCCGGTGCCCGGGCTTGAGGAGGCTGACGTCGAGGTCGAGGGCGCCGAGGAGGAGGTCGAAGAGGATGTCCTCGAGGATACCTCCGATCTCGAGGATGACGCCGATCCGATCGCCGGCGACATCGAGGTCGAGACCGACCGCGGCGAAGACGAGCGCTGATCAGGTATTAGAAAGGCAAGGCGAGGGCTCAGCCCTCGACCCGCCAAAGGCCGTAGGCCTTTGGAAACCGATCGATTTTCCTGGCGGCGTCAGTCGTCCGAACACGACGGACACAGACAAAAACAAAAGGATTCCAAAGGCTTAGCCTTTGGCGGGGTCCAGGGGCAGAGCCCCTGGCCTCACTCCGCCGCCTGCCGCCCCTCATCCACCATCGCCGCCGCGCGCTGCAGATCGACCGAGAGCAGCCGCGACACGCCGCGTTCCTGCATCGTCACCCCGTAGAGCCGGTCCATCCGCGACATCGTCAGGTGGTGATGCGTCACCACCAGGAAGCGCGTGCCGATCTCGCGCACCATGTCCTCGAGCAGGGTGCAGAACCGGTCCACGTTGGCGTCGTCCAGCGGCGCGTCCACCTCGTCCAGCACGCAGACCGGCGCCGGGTTGCAGCGGAACACGGCGAAAATCAATGACAGCGCCGTCAGCGCCTGCTCGCCGCCGGAGAGCAGGGAGAGCGTCGCCAGCTTCTTGCCCGGCGGCTGCACATAGATCTCCAGCCCCGCCTCCAGCGCGTCATCCGAGCCGACCAGCGCCAGATGCGCCTTTCCGCCGTTGAACATGCGGGCGAACAGCGCCTGGAAATGCCGGTCCACCTCGGTGAACACGGCGGTCAACCGTTCCCGCCCCTCGCGATTGAGATGCCCGATCGAGCCGCGCAATTTGGCGATGGCGGTGCCGAGTTCCTGACGCTCGCGCTCGATGGTGGCGATCTCGGTTTCCACCTCCTGCACTTCCAGCTCGGCGCGCAGATTGACCGGGCCCATCTCGTCGCGCTCGCGGCCCAGGCGCTCCAGCTTGCGCCGGGCGCGGTCCTCGGCGGCGTCGGAAAACTCGGGCGGGGCAGGCAGGGCGGCATTCTCGCCCAGGCGCTCCGCCACCCGGGCCTCGATCGCCGCCACCGCCGCGCTGGCCTGCGCCGCCTCGCCTTCCGCGCGCAGCACCGTCTCGCGCGCGGCGGCGAAGGCGGCATCGGCGGCGCGGCGTTCCTCGGCGGCGTCGCGCCCCGCCTGCTCGGCCGCGCGCAGGGCCTCGGCGGCGGCCTGGTGCGCGGCTTCCGCTTCCGCCAGGGCACGGCCAGCCGCGCGCCGGCGCGTCGCCGCCATGTCCGGCGCCTCGGCCAGGGCCTCGCGTTCCGTCTCGGCGGCGGCGAGCCGGGCGCCGAGTTCCTCCAGCCGCGCGCTCGCATCCGCGTGCCGCGTCTCCCATTCGGCGGTTTCCGGCGCCAGGGCGGCGAGGCGGATGGCGATGCGCGCTTCCTCGCCGCCGAGATTGGCCGTCTCGTGCCGTGCCGCCGCTTCCTGGGTCTGCGCCGCCGCGAGTGCCGCGCGCGCCTGCTCCACCGCCTCCCGCAGCGCCGCGAGATCGGGCAGGGCGGCGATGCCGGCTTCCGCCTCCGTGCGCGCCGCGTCCGCCTCGCCGAGTTCGGTGCTGACCGAGGCGAGATGCGGGTCGATGGCGGCGATGCGGCTTTCCGCCTCGGCCGCCTCGGCCGCGAGCCGCGACGCCTCGGCGCGTGCCGCGTCCAGCGCCGCGCTGGCCTGTTGGCGGGCGGCGCGCGCGCCGGTGAGGGCGGTTTCCGCCGCCGCCTGCGCCGCCGCCGCCCCGTCCCGCCGGGCCAGCAACGCGGCGAGGTCGGGCAGCGACTCCGCTTCGGCGCGGCGGCGGGCCAACGCCGCCTCGGCCTCCGCCTGTTCGGCGGCGAGGCGCGCGCGTTGCGGCCCGAGCGCGGCCAGCCGGCTTTCCGCCCCGGCCGCCTCGGAGGCGAGCCGTGCCTCGGCCCCCCGCGCCGCCTCGGCCGCCGCTTCCGCCTGCCGCCGTGCCTCGCGCGCCGCGTCCTGCGCCGCCCGGGCCGCGTTTTCCGCCGTGCGGGCGGCCTCCGCCTCCTGGCGCAAGGCGGCCGGGTCCGGCAGGGCCGCGAGCGCCGCCTCCGCCGCCTCGCTGGCGGAGTCGGCCTCGCTGCGTTCGGTGGCGAGGCGGGCGAGTTGCGGGGCGAGGGCGGCGATCCGGCTCGCCGCCTGGGCGGCCCGCGCGGCGAGGGCGGCGGCGCGGGAGCGGGCCTCCTGCGCCGTCGCTTCCGCCGCGCGCCGGGCCGTGCGCGCCGCTTGCTCGGCGGCGCGGGCGGCTTCCGCCGCAATCCTGGCCGCGTCCGCTTCCGTCCGCGCCGCGCGCGCCGCCGTGTCGGCCTCCGCCAGCGCGCGCTCCACCTCGGCCAGCCGGTTGCGTTGCCGCAGCCGTGCCGCCGCGGCGGTGGGCGCGCCGGCGCGGAGCGTGTGCCCGTCCCAGCGCCAGACGGCGCCGTCCCGTGTCACCAGGATCTGACCTGGCCGGAGCGCCGCCTGCAGCGCCGCCCCGTCCGCGTCCTCCGGCAACAGCCCGATCTGCGACAAAGCGCGGCCGAGCGCCGCCGGGGCCTCGATCAGCCCGGCGAGCGGCGTGGCCGGCGCCGGCAACGGCGCCTCGACCGGCGGCAGGTCGCGCCAGAATCGCGGCGCCGTGGGGTCGCTCGCGCTTTCCAGCGCCTCGCCGAGCGCGGCCGCGAGCGCCACTTCCAGGCCGGGCGGCACGCTGACCTGGTCCAGGATCGGCGCGGCGGCGCCGTCCTCGCGGGCGCGCAGCATGTCGGCGAGGCCCTCGGCCTCGGCGCGCAGCTTCGCGGCTTCCGCCGCCGCCGCGCCGGCTTCCTTGTCGCGCGCGGCCTGCGCCGCCTCGGCCCTGGCGCGGTCCGTCTCGGCGCGGGCGAGCGCCGCATCCGCCTCGGCCATCGCCGCTTCCGCCGCCGCGACCGCCGCCCGCGCCGCCGCGCTCTCCGCCTCCGGCACCGCATCCGCCTCGGCCGCCGCGTGCTCCGACGCCAGCCGGGCATGCTGGGCCGCGACTTTCTCCGCCCGTTGCCGCGCCATCTGCGCCTCGTTGCGGGCGCGGGCGCGGGCCGAATCCGCCTCGGAGGCCCGGCGATTGGCGGCGGCGAGTGCCTCGGCGGCGGCGGCGCGGGCGGCCTCGGCGGCTTCCAGCGTCGTCCGCGCCTCCACGAGCGCGGCCTGCGCCGCCTCGCTCTCCCGCCGCGCCGCGTCCAGCCGTTCGGCCGGCACCAGGCGCTGTTCCGCCGCCGCGTGCTCGGCGGCGAGGGCGGTGTGTTGCTCGGTGATGCGGGCGAGGCGCTGCGCTTCCGTCTCGGCTGCCGCGCGCGCCCGCGCATGCGCGGCCTCTGCTTCCGCCGCCTCGCGCCGGGCCTCGGCATGATGGGCGGTGGCCTCGGCCTGCGCCGTCTCGGCCGCCGCGAGCGCCGCCGCCGCCGCCGCCTGCGCGGCCTGCGCCGATTCCGCCGCGCCCCGCGCCGCCGCCAGGGTTTCCGGCGGCACCATGCCCCGGGCCGCCGCGTCCCGTTCGGCCGCCAGCCGGTCGCGCTGGGCGGCGAGGCGCCGGACCCGCTCGCCGGCGGCCTCCAGCGCGGCCTGCGCCTGCGCCGCGCGCGCCGTGGCCGCCGCCGCCTCGGCGGCCGCCCGGTCGGCCGCGTCCTGCGCGGCGCGGGAGGCGGCTTCCGTCTCGGTCAGCGTCGCGTTCGCCGCCGTGATGCGTCCGGGCAGCGAGGCGGCGGAGTCGGCCAGCGTCGCCGCTTCCCGCGCCAGCCGTTCCCGCGCCGCCGCCGCGTCGTCCCGCGACCGCTCGGCATGCGCCAGATCCTGCCGGATCTGCTGCAATCGGTGTTCGGCCTGGGCCAGCGCCTCGCGCGCGCTTTGCTCGGCCGCGTCCAGCGTTTCCGCTTCCACCCGGCGGCGTTCCAGCGTGCTGCGCGTCGCGGCCTCGGTGGCGCGCGGGCCAGGCAGGGCCTGCTCGGCCTCGAACAGGCCTAGCGCCGCCTGCTCCGCCCGTGAAGCGGCCGCCGCCAGCGCCGTGCGCGCCTCCGCCTCGGCGATACGGGACGCGCGCAGCACCGCATCCGCGCGGGCATGCAGCAAGGCGAGGTAATCCGCCTCCGCCTCGCGCACGAGGTCGGAGATCGAGCGGTAGCGTGCCGCCTGCCGCGCCTGCCGCTTCAACCCGGCGAGCTGGCTGTCGAGCTGGCCGCGCCGGTCCTCGGCCCGTTGCAGGTTCGCCTCGGCGGCGCGCAGCTTCAGCTCCGCCTCGTGCTTGCGGGCATGCAGGCCGGTGATGCCGGCGGCTTCCTCCAGCACCTGCCGCCGCTCCTCCGGCCGCGCCGCGACCAGGGCGGAAACCCGGCCCTGGCTGACCATGGCTGAGGACCGCGCGCCGCTGGCGAGGTCGGCGAACAGGGTCTGCACGTCGCGCGCCCGCACCTCCCGCCCGTTGACGCGGTAGGAGGAGCCGGCGCCGCGCTCGATGCGGCGGGTGATCTGCAGATCCGCCTGCTCATGGAAGGGCGGCGGGGCGAGGCCCGTCGCCTCCTCCAGCGACAGCGTCACCTCGGCGAGGTTGCGCGAGGGGCGGGCGGCGGTGCCGGCGAAGATGACGTCGTCCATCTCGCCGCCGCGCAGCGAGCGGGCGGAGTTCTCGCCCATGGCCCAGCGCAGCGCCTCCACCACGTTGGACTTGCCGCAGCCATTGGGGCCGACGACGCCGGTGAGCCCCGGCAGGATCTCGACCGAGACGGGCTCGGCGAAGCTCTTGAAGCCGGCGATGCGGAG
>DATJWY010000066.1:0-2106 GCA_035500775.1 Acetobacteraceae bacterium | reverse complement strand
CGGTCCAGCAGCGGCGTCGCCGGACGTCCCCCAACGCTCACCCGCGTTGCCCCACCCGTTGTCCCAGCAGGATCCGATCCGCTCGCATGGCTCATTTCTCATCAACTCCTGCGCGAGACAGCGACAGGCCCGGCATCGCCGTGCCGTCCATCTCCGTCCGGCTTCTGACTGCTTGGCCAGCGCCCCAACGTCGCCACCTGGGGAAGGTTATGTCGCTTCGCCACCCGGCAGCAGCATATCTGTGCCACAATCCGGGCGTTTTCATGACATTTCGTGACCCATAAGCCGCACCCGCCGACCGGGCGGCAGAAACCATGACTTCATTTCGGACGCAATGCCGCCGGTCAGTCGTTCCGCCCGCCACTCACACCCTCCATGCACGCAATCAGCCGCCGCCAGGGAGCCCCATCCGCCGGGCCATGCACGGCCTGGCCAATGAAGATACTCGTTTATCAAAGACATAGGGAGCGCGTTCACCGTGCTTGGCCGGCGTGACCGCACCCCAGGCGCCGGCAGCCCCGGCCCGGACGCGCGCTCCTTCCGGACAAAACCGCGTCGCCCGCATGCAACATTCGGTTACGTGTGCCGCGGCTGCAAGAGAGAGGGCAATTGCGAGGCAGCCATGCCTGGGCGAAGCCTCCCAGAAATCAGCCTCATGTTGCTGATCGGCTACAGCTTGTGCTGAATGCGCCGCCGTTCTACCGGTGCGGCTTCAGAACGCGGCGCAAATGCCGGGCGGGACCGTTATATGCCCCCGGAATCGGGGTATACAGGACCCCACAGGTCCTACCCCCCGACCGCTTCCCGGCGGGGAATGCCGGACTGACAACGGTGGCCACTCGCCACCGCGACCAGGATGCAGGAGTTTGAGAACGTGTCGGTTCCCCTAAGGCAAGTCGTCCGCGTCGGCGCCTATGTGGTCAAACAGCATCTGATCGGGCGCAAGCGCTACCCGCTCGTGCTGATGCTGGAGCCCTTGTTCCGCTGCAACCTGGCCTGCGCCGGCTGCGGCAAGATCGACTATCCGGCGCCGATCCTGAACCAGCGTCTCTCCGTCGAGGAATGCCTGCAGGCGGTCGATGAATGCGGCGCGCCCGTGGTGGCCGTCGCCGGCGGCGAGCCGCTGCTGCACAAGGAAATGCCGCAGATCATCGAGGGCATCCTGAAGCGCAAGAAATTCGTCTATCTCTGCACGAACGCCCTGCTGCTTGAGAAGAAGCTCGACCAGTTCAAGCCGAACCCGTACTTCTCCTGGGACGTGCATCTCGACGGCGACCGCGAGATGCATGATTTCGCGGTGAGCCAGGACGGCGTCTATGACCGCGCCGTCGCCGCGATCCGCAAGGCGAAGGAGCGCGGCTTCCGCATCTCCATCAACTGCACCCTGTTCGACGGCGCCGATCCGGAACGCGTGGCGAAGTTCTTCGACAGCGTCATGGCCCTCGGCGTCGATGGCATCATGACCTCGCCGGGCTACGCCTATGAGCGCGCGCCGGACCAGGAACATTTCCTCACCCGGCAGAAGACGAAGCAGCTGTTCCGCGACATCCTCCGCCGCGGCAAGGGCCATGGCTGGAAGTTCACCCAGTCGCCGCTGTTCATGGACTTCCTGGCCGGCAACCAGAATTATCACTGCACGCCCTGGGGCAAGCCGACGCGCAATGTCTTCGGCTGGCAGCGCCCCTGCTACCTGCTCGGCGAGGGCTACGCCAAATCCTACCAGGAGCTGATGGACAGCACCGACTGGGACAAGTACGGCACCGGCAACTATGAGAAGTGCGCCGACTGCATGGTGCATTCCGGCTACGAGGCCACCGCCGTGGTCGATGCGGTGAAGAACCCGCTGAAGACGATCCGCGTCGCGCTGCAAGGCCCGCGCACGGAAGGCGAGATGGCGCCGGAAATCTCCCTCGAGCATCAGCGCCCGGCCGAATACATGTTCAGCCGGCATGTCGAGGATACGATGGCGAAGCTCGCGCACCAGAAGCCGAGCGAGGAAATCGCCGACGCGGCGGAGTAACGCCGGCCAAAGGCCAAGGGCTCCGCCCCTGGACCCCGCCAAAGGCTTAGCCTTTGGAATCCTTTACATAAAATAATGCGGGTCTG
>DATJWY010000065.1:0-48307 GCA_035500775.1 Acetobacteraceae bacterium | reverse complement strand
GCATCGGGACCTTGTGCTGACCGGGGCGCAGCGCGCGAGCCGCGACCGCATCCTGACCTGCGTCTCCCGGGCGCGAACGCCGGAACTGGTGATCGATCTCTGACCGCGGGCTCTGCCGCCGGTATCAAGCCCTGAAGGATCCGAGCCGTGACCATCACCTTCAAACCCAACGAGACGTTCCGCGACGATTTCAGTGCGCGCAACAGCGACGCTGCCATCCTGCGCTTTCCGTTCCCGTTCCCCGAAGATACCTACATGTATTCGGTGAACATCGAGCCGCATGTGCGCGGCGGCCCGACCGCCGCCTTTGACGCGGCATTCGACATCGACGAGCACTATGTCGCCGAATGCCGCGAGCGGGCCCTGGTGTTGCAAGCCGACCCGCTGCGCTGCCAGATCCTGCCGCACATGCTGGCAGCGGAGTGGGACACGCTGGAACTGATCATGGAGAGTCTGGCACAGGACTATCCGGACCTGTTCACGCTGGTGCGTGACGGGGACCGCTGGACCTGGACCAACAGACCGCTCGGCATCGAGGACAGTTTCGTCTTCGGCGACGTGACGACCCTTCCCTACCGTCCGTTCGAATACATCACCCGCCAGGTCCAGGGCGATTTCTCGCTCCAGGATCAGCGCGACAACAACCTGTTCATGGATGGCGGGATGGTCACCGCCCAGGCCGATTGGTCGATGGATTTCGATGTCGGCATGAGCTTCCATGAATGGCACGGGCCGGTGCCGAAAGCGCATGAAATGGGCGTGTTCGACCGCGCGCTGCAATACCTGCTGCGGCTGCAATATGGCCGGCCGGTGCGCCGGCTCAACTGGACCATGACGATCAATCCGCGGCTCGACACCTCGCCCGAGAATTATCCACGTTGGGGCACCGACCGCACCACCATCACGCCCGAGAATGTCGGCCACAAGCTCTGCCTGCGCGTGGAATTGCAGTCGCTGTATCGCCTGCCGCGCAGCAACGCCATCCTGTTCAGCATCCGCGGCTATCTGATCCGCCTCGAGGAACTCCGCCGCGTGACGAAATGGGCCAAGCGCCTGCACCGCGTGCTGCGCGACCTCGATCCGGCGCTGGCCGATTACAAGGGGCTCACCCGCTTTCGCGAAACCGCGGTGCAGTGGCTCGCGGCGATGGATGACGGGGCGCCGCTCTCGGCCGGCATACAGCCGGATCAGGACCGGCTCTGACCCATCGGGGCCGGGAGAGTCCGCCCGGTCCTTTCCGGAAACGGGTCCTGCGTGTTCGCACGCCGGACCCGTTTTTTTGTTTGGCCGCGCCTGTTATCGCGCGGGCACAAAAAAGGGTCCAGCAATGCCCTGGACCCTTCCACGCGGGATGGTCAGCGGGATCAGTAAACGGCGAGATGGTAGCCGAGCCACACCGCGAAGCCGCCCCCGACCAGCGCCAGATAGGGCAACAGGCCTGACCCATACGAGCCGGCGCCCATGCCCGTGAGGAACATGTTGGCGAAGCCAAGAATGGCGCCCACGCCGAGCAGCCAGTTCGGCGCCTTGAAGGGACGGCGCCAGTCTGGACGGTCCATGCGGTGGATCCACCCCGACTGAAGGTTCAGGAATATGAAGACCAGGTAGCAGACATTGCTGATCGCGAGCAGGAAGATGTTGTTCGAGATGGTCAGGAGCAGGATGTTGAACCCGAGATCGGTCCACATCGCCTTCATCGGCGTGCCGTGCTCGTTCACGGTGGAGAGGTATTTCGGCAGGAACCCGTCGGTCGACGCCTGGTAAAGCGTGCGCGACGAACCGGCGGTCGCGGTCAGGATGGACAGCAGCAGCGCCAGGATCAGCATCGCGACGATGGCATTGGCGGCCATGCCGCTAAGGCCGATCATGTGCGCCATGGCCGCGCCCACGCCGGAACCGTCATAGATGCCCGGATCAAGCAGACCCTTGAGCCCGATGGCCGCCTGGAAGCTGATCGGCACCAGCGCGAAGAAAACCAAGCAGAGCAGGCTCGTGCCGAGCGCCGCCTTGACCGTGTCGCGCGACGGATTGCGGAATTCGCACGTATAGATCAGGCAGGTCTCGACGCCGTAGGTAGACCACGCGGCGATGAACAGACCGCCCGCGAACAGCGTCAGCCCCGCCATGTTCCAGTGCCCGGGGATCACATTGTTCTGAGCATCATGCGCCAGCGGCGCGAAGGGACTGAAGCTCGACAGCGGCGCGTGGCCGGTGATCAGCGGCACGATGCCGATCAGGCCGAGCGGCAACAACGACGCGGCGGCGACCACCGCTTGCAGGCGCGCGGCCCGCAGGAGACCGCGGTGCTGCACGGCAAAACAAATCAACACCAGCGTCACGCTGAGCAGGAAGTTGGAATTGATGCGCAGGGACAACCCGTCCTGCACGAAGCTCAGATTGACCAGCGTGAACTGCCAGGTGTTGATCGAGGCGTTCGCCGGGAACAGGCCTGTCAGCACATAACCCGAGGCGATGCCGGTGCCGATCGCGACCACTGGCGTCCAGCCCAGCCAGTAACACCATACCGACAGCGCCGGGAAGACCTTGCCGTAACGCAACCATGCCATCGAACCACTGACCGCGGTGCCGCCCGATTTGTGGGCGAACATCCCCGCGACCTCGGCATAGGTGAACATCTGAAACGACGCGATCACGACGGACAGAACCCAGACCAGCCAGGATGGCGAGCCGACTGTCGCGGCGATGCCGCCGATCGAGAACAGGACCAGGGCCGGCGCTCCCGTCGCGACCCAGACCGCATGACTCCAACTGGCTTCTCGGCGCAAGGCGCCGGTTTCAAGCTCTTCGTTAAAGATTTCAACGGCTGTTTCTGACATGACTCCTCCGGAACGGCAGTGCACCCACCTTTCCTTCCGCAAGCCATGTGCCAGGCAAAAAGGCAGCACGACTGATGATGTGCATATTTTTTGCTCATATATTGCGCATATATGTGATTATTAGGCAGTTAAGTTGCCATAAAGGAACGCAACACCGCATTCCAGTGAGATCGTTTGCTTATCCAACGGACACATTCTCTTAGGGAACTTCTCTTGCCTTTAAGTCACCCCATGCTAAGCTTCGCGCGGTCACTCATTTCTTTGGGGTTAGGACACGCGAGATGCCGCAGAGGATTGCCGTAATCGGAGCAGGCCCAAGCGGGTTGGCCGCACTCCGTGCTTTTGAATCCGCCCGGCTCGCGGGCGCCGAGATCCCCGAACTCGTCTGCTTCGAGAAGCAGGAGGATTGGGGCGGCATGTGGAATTATACCTGGCGTACCGGCCTCGATGAATTTGGCGAGCCGGTGCATGCGAGCATGTATCGCTTCCTGTGGTCCAACGGCCCGAAGGAATGCCTCGAATTTGCCGATTATTCCTTCGAGGAACATTTTGGCCGACCGATTCCGTCCTACCCGCCGCGCGCGGTGCTGCAGGACTACATCGCCGGCCGGGTCCGGAAGAACGGCATCCGCAAATACATCCAGTTCCGTACTGCGGTGAAGGGGATCTCCTATTCGGAGGAGACCGGCAAATTTACCGTGACCGTGAAGGATCTGCCGCAGGACGAGACGCGGAGCGAGATCTTCGATTACGTGATCGTCGCTTCCGGGCATTTCTCAACGCCGAACGTGCCGTCCTTCCCCGGCCTGGAAAAATTCCCCGGCCGCGTGTTGCATGCGCATGATTTCCGCGATGCGAACGAGTTCACCGGCAAGAACGTGCTGCTGGTTGGCGCCAGCTACTCGGCCGAGGATATCGGCACGCAGTGCTTCAAATACGGCGCGAAGTCGATCACCTTCAGCTACCGGACGAAGCCGATGGGCTTCGCCTGGCCGGACGGCTTCGAGGAGAAGCCGTTGCTCGAGCGCGTTCAGGGCAAGACCGCCTACTTCGCCGACGGCAGCAGCCGCGACGTGGATGCCATCATCCTGTGCACGGGCTACCTGCATCATCACCCGTTCCTGCCGGACGAGCTGCGCCTCAAGTCCCGGAACCGGCTGTATCCGCCCCATCTCTACAAGGGCCTCTTCTGGGCGACGAATCCGAAGCTGATTTATATCGGCATGCAGGATCAGTACTACACGTTCAACATGTTTGACGCCCAAGCCTGGTACGCGCGCGACGTCATTCTCGGCCGCCTCGCCCTGCCCTCACCGGACGAACAGGCCGCTGACATGTCCTCCTGGCTCGCGCGGGAAGAAAGCCTGAAGGACCCGTTCGAGGCGATCGATTTCCAGACGGATTACGTGCGCGACCTGCTCGCGCCGACGGATTATCCGCAACTCAAGGTCGATGAGGTCGCCAAACTCTTCAAGGAGTGGGAACACCACAAGATGGAGGGCATCCTCACCTATCGCGACCGTTCCTACCGCTCGACTCTGACCGGCACGCTCGCGCCGGTGCACCACACGCAGTGGATGGAAGCGCTCGACGACTCGCTGGAAGCCTTCCTCGACTATCCGAAGGCGGCTGAATAACGACCCGGCCGCGGTGCGCCAGGTATTCCCCCGGCGCACCGCGGCATACATCCAAGCGAGGGCCGCGCCGATCAGAGACCGGGGCGGCTTCACTCCCCGGCAGCGATCTTGATCCGCACTCCGGCCTGCGCGCAGCGGCGGCGAAAATCATTCGACGGCTTGGCATCCGTATAGACGACATCGACCTGCTTCAGGTCGCAGACCTTCACCGGCGCCTCGCGGCCGAACTTGGTTTGGTCCGCGACCACCCAGCATTCGTCAGCCTGCTCGATCGCCGCATTGGCGAATTCCGCCTCATACAGGTGGAAGTTGACAAGCTCGCCCCGGCCGCTGATCCCCGCGACCGACAGGATCGCATAGCGAACCTGAAACTGCCGCAGGAAGGCCACCGCCGGCGCGCCGAACGTGGCGATATCGTCGGAATTCAGCTCACCTCCCGCCATGAAGACGCGGTTGCCTCCCCTTGGGGCCAACCGGCAGGCGATATCGGCCGAATTGGTGATGACCACCAGCCTGCTATGCCCCGCCAGCGCGTCCGCGACATACGCGGTGGTGGTGCCATTATCGAGGATGATGGCGTCACCGTCCTGAATGTCACTCGCGATCAGGCGGGCGACAGCCTGCTTGGCCTCGTGATTGATTTGCATGCGCCGGCGATACGGCGCCTCGTCGATCCGCTCCGGCAGCATGATGCCGCCATGGAACTTGACGATCAGGCCGCGATCGACCAGCGGCTTGACGTTGCGCCGGATCGTCTCGGTCGAGACGTCAAGATCAGTAGCCAGGTCGGTGATACTGTAGGACCCACGCTCCTTGAGCGCCCGCAGGATTTCGGACTGCCTCTGGCTGGACAACACCACGTCTCACCGCCATTCACTGAATTGTCCGCTGGCCGATCGCATACACGGGCCAACCGACGACCATAACTTCCTGATCCGGCTGGACGGGTCAATGCCCCGAGCCCATCAGCATCACCGCATCGGGATCTACGAATCCGCCATCGGGCCGGAAGCAGGTCACCTTGCCATGCCGGGCCAGGAATAGCCGCCGCCGGTTCTTGAGCGGAGAGTCAACCACGCGAAAACGCCCCATAACCACACAATCCACATATATCATGCCCGCAACTTGCGGCGTTTGCCACGCATAATGTGGCGTTGCGTGACTTTTGCGTTGACACCCGCGCACGCGGTCTGCATGAATTTCGCATGAGCTCCTCAAGGGGCCGCCGGCCGAAGAACACGGTCGTATTTTGGGGGAATGGCACAGCATACGCGCTCTTTCAAAGAGGCGTAGCGACATGCCAAATGCCGGACACGGGGGCTCAGGCCCCTGTATTGATGAGACACCCGCCCTGCGCATCCTGGGCGGAAACGAGGCTGATCACGAGCGTGTCCGCAGCGCGTGCGCGCGCCTCGGCCCGGCCCTTGCGGCGCACGGCGCGCGGGAGGTTTCCTGCACCCGCCTCGGCGGGCTGACGAACGCCAATTACCGGCTGGATGCCGGCAATGCGCGCTTCGTGCTGCGCATTCCAGGCGCTGGTACGTCGCAATATATCGACCGGGCCGCAGAGGCGCATGCCGCGCGGGCCACGGCCGAAATCGGTGTGAACGCCGAGGTCCTGTTCTTCGACGAAACGGACGGGATTCAACTCTGCACCTTCATCGAAGGCGGCATCACCATGTCGCCGGAGCGGTTCCAGGATCGCGGCCGGATCGAGCGGGCGGCACGGGCGCTGCACACCGTGCATACACGGAGCCGGCCGTTCAAGACCGATTTCGACCTGTTCGCCGTCATGGACGAATACCGCGCCCTGCTGCGCGACAAGAACACGCCGCTGCCAGACGGCACGGAAGTTGTCGCCCGCCAGGCGGAGGTGATGCGCGAAGTGCTCGCGCGACGCCCCGTGCCGGCCGTGGCCTCGCATTGCGACCCCCTCGCCGAGAATTTCATCGATGTCGGCGACCGGATGTTCATCGTTGACTGGGAGTACAGCGGCAACAACGATCCGATGTGGGATCTCGGCGACCTCTCGGTAGAGGCCGGTTTCGGCCCCGAGGCGGAAGCCTGGCTCATGCACGCCTATTTCGAGGGGGAGGCGCCGGCGCCCGAACGCAGCCGGATGACGCTCCACAAGGCGCTGTGCGACCTGCTCTGGACGTTCTGGGGTGTCCTGCAGCACGCCAATAACAATCCCGCCGAGGATTTCTGGACCTATTCCGAAACACGATTGCGCCGCTGCGCGACACTGATGAACACCGCCGAATTCGCGCAAGCCATCGCGACCCTGCGTGCTCCCTGAAGTGCCGCACGGCGGCACGAGATCACCCATGGCGCCGAGAAGCGCATGGCAGCGACCCCGCACGCGTCGCCTGCACTGGCAGGCGACCGCGGGAAATACATGAGGTCACCCGGCAAACCACAGGAAGATCAGCATCCATGTTTGGCACGCTGTTTCGCCGCAAGCCAACGCAACCCACAACGCGCATCTTCTTCGCCAGCGATCTGCACGGCTCCCAGCGCACCTTCCGCAAGTTTCTTGGCGCCGCGAAACACTACGGCGCCGACATCCTGATCCTCGGCGGCGACGTCATCGGCAAGGTCGCCATACCGATCATCGAAACCTCGGCCGGCCGCTATCGGGTGCATCTGATGGGCCGCACGGAGCAGATCGAAGGCGCTGACGGCCTCGCCGCCCTGCTCGACCGGCTCGGTACGCTCGGCTTTTACGGCAAGGTGATGAGCGAGGATGAGTTCGCCTTCATCCAGGCTGATCCGTCTCGGGTCGAGGCGTTGTTCCACGAGCTTGCTTACGCCCGCCTCGCCGAATGGATCGGTCTTGCCGAGGAACGGCTCCGGCCGCTTGGCATGCGCTGCTACATGATGGGCGGCAATGACGACGACCAGGTGATGATCGATCGTCTACGTGGCCTGGCCAGCGACACCGTGATCTACAGCGAAGATGTCCTGTTGGATATCGACGATCATCACCAGATGATCGCATCCGGGTACAGCTCGCCCACGCCGTGGAACACCCCACGCGAATTGCCGGAGGACGCGCTGGAAGCCCATCTCAGCACCCTCGTTGACAAGGTGCCTGATCCCCGCAGAACGATCTTCAATTTCCATGTCCCGCCGGTCGATTCCACGCTCGACACCTGCCCGATGCTCGACTGGACCAGCGACCCGCCGCGGCAGATCGTCAAAAACGGTCAGGCGGTCATGCACGGCGCCGGCAGCCACGCCGTGCGGCACGTGATCGAGCGGGCACAGCCCATGCTCAGCCTGCACGGCCACATTCACGAATCCGGTGGAACAACGCGCATCGGCGCCACGGTCGCGGTCAATCCCGGCAGCGAATATGGCGAGGGCGTTCTGCGCGGCTGCCTGATGACACTGCAGCAGGGCGAGGTGAAATCCCTGCAGATGACATCCGGCTGAGCGGAGTACGCCCGCCGGCCAGCACTTTCCATGGCGCAAGCCAAACGGTCTGAAGAGGAGTTCCTATGGTAGCTGCCGCGAAAGTTCCGGAGGTCTTCACACGCAAGGCATCCGGCCTCGTCCGGGTGATGTCCCCCTACTCCGCCTTCATCTACAATATCCTGACAATGGGTCTGATCTTCCCCTGGACCTATCTCTGGGCACCTGGCTCGCTCCCGGGCGGGCACCTGGTCTGGGGTATCATCCTGGCGACGATCATCGAGATCCCCATCGCTATGGCTTATGTCTGGCTTTCGACCGCCTTCCCACGGTCAGGCGGAGATTACGTTTTCCAGAGCCGCGTCTTCGGCGGCGGCGTCAGCTTCGCCGTGGTGATGTCGGGCTTCGTCATCTGGGTGCTGCAATGGGTGGCACTGTCCGGCTGGCTCCTCGCCTATCTGGGTTTCACCCCCCTCTTTCTCGGTCTCGGCGCGACGCTGCACAAACCCGGGCTGATCGCCGCCGGGCTCTGGTGCACCACGCCGAACGGCATCGTGCTGATCAGCATCGTGAATGCGATCGCCGCCCTACTGCTCCTGGTCCGCGGTTTCCGCCACTATGTCCGCGTCCAGTACTACATGTTCTTCGCTGTCATCATCGCATTCGTCGTGATGCTGGGAACGTTGTTCTCCGTCACGCCGACGAGTTTCGCGGCGCGGCTTAACGAGTTCGTCTCCGCATCGGGCGGGGTCAGCGATTTCTACGGGCAGGCGATCGCCGCCGCGAAGAAGGCCGGCATCGATCTGCACCCGCCGTTCAGCCTGTGGGCGACGCTGCTGGTCGCGCCGATCGCCTGGACCTCGCTGCAATGGGCGCCCTACAGCTCCTTGCAGAACGGCGAGATCAAGGCAGCGAAATCCTTCAACAGCCAGATGCTGATCATCGTCGGCTCCCTGGTTCTGACGGGCGCGCTTCTCGCCGTCCTCGCCTACGCCCTGCGGCGCGCCGTCGGCCCCGAGTTCATGATCATCGCCGGCGCCGGTTATGCCGGCACGCTGCCGGAAGGCACGCTCAACGGCGTCTATCTCTGGCCGAACATCATCGCCATGGCGGTGACGCAGAGCCCGCTGGTCGTGATCGCCATTGCGGTCGGCTACATCCTTAACGCCTTCCAGATCGTCAATAACTGCTATATCGGCATGACGCGCATCATCATGGCGGCTGCCATGGACCGGCTGCTGCCGGAATGGCTCGGCCGTGTCTCGCCGCGTCTGCACACGCCGGTGAACGCGCATGTGGCGTATTTCATCGCCAGCTTGCCGGTCATCTTCCTCTATAATTTCTGGCCGCAATGGGCTTCGCTCACGCTCGGCGTGACCTTTGCGTGCGGCTACGTCTTCGTGGTGACCGCCCTCGCCGCCGCCCTCCTGCCATTCCGCGCCCCGGCGATCTACAAGGCCAGTCCGGGCGCCCGTTTCCAGATCGGCGGCTTTCCCCTGGTGACGCTGGTTGCCGGCGGCGGGACTCTGGTCGGGACGGTGATGATCCTGATGTTCGTCTTCTCCAGTGCCTTCGGCCTCAACACGCCGCTCGCGCGTGAGGTGGTGCTCGGCGTCCTGGCGCTGACGACCGTCTGGTATCTGGCGGTCAAGGTGCTCCAGCGCACGCGGGGCATCGATGTCAGCTTCGCCTTCAAGGAAATCCCACCGGAGTAAGGGACCCAGATGGTACAGAGCATGACGATGACAGACACCGAGAAGGCGCGCATGCGCCTTCTCGACGCGTTCCGGCAAATCCAGGACCGCGCGCACGCGGCCAGTATTCCTGTGCGGATCACCGGCTCGATCGCGGTGCAACTCCGTTGCCCGGAAAGTGCCAGCCGCGCGGCGCGAGGCCGGCACTTCGCCGATATCGATCTTGTCGCCTATAAGCGTGACGCGGCCCGCCTGAGGCCTCTGATCGAGACGCTCGGCTACACCGAACATCGCGACGTATTCGCGGTCAGCGAAGGCGGCCGTGCCATTTTCGACCACCCGCACACCGCCGTGCATGTGGACGTGTTCTTCGACCGGCTCGATTTCTGCCACTGCATCATGGTCAGGAACCGGCTGGAGATCCACGAGGCGACGCTGCCGCTGGCGGAATTGCTGTTGGGCAAGCTACAGATCGTCGAGATCAACGAGAAGGATCTGCGCGACGCGACCGCGCTGCTGCTCGATCATGAGGTCGGGTTCGACGATACCGGCATCAATAGCGCCCATATCGCCGCCCTGTGCGCCGCGGACTGGGGGTTATGGCGCACGGTGCGGCTCAATCTCGACAAGTTGTCGCAATACGCGGCACATCATGGTGATCTGTCCACGAAGGAAGCCAGATTGGCCTCACTCCGCCTGGCCCGGCTCAATACCATGATCGATGCCGAGCCCAAGCCGCTGAAATGGCGCATGCGCGCCCGGATCGGCGACCGGCTCAAATGGTACAAGGATGTCGAGGAAGTCGATTAACGGCGCACCGGAAGCGGCGGCGTGTGCCCGTCGCTTCCGGATCGCTCATCCGCCCTCAGTCGGCGAGCGCGGCCAGCGCCTCGTACAACAGCGCCTCGCTCGCCGCCGCGATCACCCGCCCGTCAGAGGCGATGGTCAGCGGCTTGCCGCTCCAGTCGGTGATCACACCACCCGCTCCCTCGATGACCGGAACCAGCGCCGTGTAGTCGTAGGGTTGCAGACCGGATTCGATCACGAGATCAATGTGACCAGAGGCGAGCAAACCGTAGAGATAGCAATCGCCGCCGAAACGACGAAAGGCGGCGCGGCGGCTCAGGCGATCGAACCGCTCCCATTGCGCGGGCTCGAAGAAATCATGCGAGGTCGTGTAAAGCCGCGCATCCGCGAGCTTCGTGCAACCGCTGACCCGAGCCACCGCTCCGTTGAAATGCGTGGTCGTGCAGTCACCGACCCAGCGTTCGCCCGTGGCCGGCGCGTCAACCACGCCGAGGATCGGCCGCCCCTCTTGCGCGAGACAGATCAGCGCGCCGAACAGCGGCATGCCGGTGATGAAGCTCTTCGTGCCATCGATCGGATCGATCACCCAGGTATAGGTCTGCCCCAGCTGCTGCCCGAACTCTTCGCCGAAAATTCCGTGTTCCGGGAATCGCGCGGCGATCATCGCACGCATGGCCTGCTCAATCTCGCGATCCGCCAGCGTCACCGGGCTCGCATCGGCCTTGCGTTCCACATCGAGAGGCGTGCGGAAATACCGCAGCGCGATAGGGCGCGCCGCATCCGCGAGATGTTCAGCAAACAGCGACGTTTCCCGCAGGAAATCGGCAGATGCGCGTTCGACGATATCCGACATGGAGCCCCCCTCCTGCGGCGCCGAATCCAGAGGCGCCGGTTCTGGTCCCGGCCTCGCCGCAGCGGAAACCGATGTGGCAAATCCGAGGCATTTCGCTGGCACGTATGGTTTGCGCGCGCCATCACGTCAACCGGTTTATCCACGGAAATAGCCGAAAATCGCCACACAACAACCACAGACAACGCGCAGGCGTGTGGTTTTTTGAGGGAAAATGTGGGTTTCCGTTTGACGCTGCGCCGCGGCGTCGGCTAAGTCGTGGTCATACAGGCCCGCTCGCGCGCGGATCACGGAATCCCGCCGCGGGCCAGCAAGACGCACATCAATGATCGCACACGGCGATCGCGGGAGATGTCCCATGGCTGAGTTCCCCACCCAGGCAAGAGCGGTCGTGATCGGCGGCGGCATCGTCGGCACCTCCACGGCCTACCATCTCGCGAAGCTTGGCTGGAGCGACACGGTTCTGATCGAGCGGTACAAGCTCACGTCCGGCACCACCTTTCATGCAGCCGGCCTCGTCGGACAACTCCGCGCCAACGCCAATATCACGCAGTTGCTCGGCGAATCCGTTCGTCTCTACACCACGCTGGAACAGGAAACCGGGCTCGCCACAGGCTGGAAACAGAATGGTGGCCTGCGCCTCGCCTGTAACGAGGAACGCTGGACCGAGGTGAAACGCCAGGCGACCACGGCACGCTCCTTCGGGTTGGAAATGCATCTGCTGTCGCCGCGGGAAGCGCGGGATCTCTGGCCGCTGATGGATGTTTCCGATGTGGTCGGCGCCGCCTTCCTGCCGACCGACGGCCAGGCCAATCCGTCAGACATCACGCAATCCCTCGCCAAGGGCACGCGCAATCATGGCGCCCGTATCTTCGAAGATACGCTCGTCACCAGCATCGAGGTGAAAAGCGGCCGTGTCGTCGCCGTCGTTACCTCGCGCGGCCGCATCGCCTGTGAAGCCGTGATCGTCTGCGCCGGCCAGTGGTCGCGTGAACTCGGGCGCAGCATCGGGGTCAATATTCCGCTCGTGTCTGTTGAGCACCAGTACATGGTAACCGAGCGGATCGAGGGGGTGACGTCCAATTTGCCGACCCTGCGTGATCCCGACCGCCTCACCTACTACAAAGAAGAGGTCGGCGGCCTCGTCATGGGTGGCTATGAGCCCAACCCGATCCCCTGGGCCACGCGCGGCTTTCCGGAAAACTTCAATTTCCAGCTTCTGAATTCCAACTGGGATCATTTCGAGCCGCTGATGACGCTCGCGATCGGGCGCGTCCCCGCGCTGGAAACCGCGGGCGTGCGCCAGCTGATCAATGGGCCCGAGAGCTTCACGCCGGACGGCAATTTTATCATCGGCGAGGCACCGGAACTGCGCGGCTGCTTCGTTGGCGCCGGCTTCAACGCCTACGGCATCGCGGCTGGCGGCGGCGCCGGCAAGGTGCTCGCCGAATGGGTGGCCGGCGGCGAAGCGCCTTGCGATCTCTGGCCGGTCGATATCCGGCGTTTCGGGCCGAACCACTCGGATACTGGCTGGGTGCGCAAGCGCACGCTGGAAGCCTACGCCAAGCATTACACCATGTCCTGGCCGTCGGAGGAGCATGCCAGCGGCCGCCCGCTCCGCCGCTCACCGCTGTTCGACCGGCTGATCGCGCAGCGCGCCTGCATGGGCGAGAAGCTCGGATGGGAGCGGCCGAACTGGTTTGCCGCCGAGGGCGAGGAACCGAAGGACCGCTACACCTACAACCGCCCCAACTGGTTCGGCGCCGTGGCGCGCGAGCACCAGGCCGTGCGCGAGCGGGTTGGGGTTTTCGATCAGACCTCGTTCGCCAAGTTCACCGTCACCGGACGAGACGCGGAGGCCGCTCTCTCCTGGATCTGCGCCGCGAATGTCGCCCGCGCGCCAGGCTCCCTCATCTACACCCAGATGCTGAACCGGCGCGGCGGCATCGAATGCGACCTCACCGTCGGGCGCCTCGCCGCGGACAGCTACTACATCGTCACCGGCACCGGCTTCGCCACGCATGACCGCGACTGGATCGAGCGCAACATCCCGGCAGGCCTCGATGCCCGGGTGAGCGATGTCACCTCCGCCTACGCCGTGCTCAGCGTCATGGGGCCGGCCTCGCGCCAGGTGCTGCAGCAACTGAGCGAGGAGGATCTCTCCAACGCCGCCTTCCCGTTCGGCCGGGTGAAACGCATCCACATCGCCGGCGCCCCGGTGCTGGCGTTGCGCATCACCTATGTTGGCGAACTTGGCTGGGAACTGCATATTCCGACCGAATTCGCCACCACCGTCCATGATGCGCTGATGGAGGCCGGGCGCGCCTTCGGCATCGCCAATGCCGGCTACCGGGCTATCGAAACGCTGCGTCTTGAGAAAGGCTATCGCGCCTGGGGGTCCGATATTGGCCCGGACACCACGCCGCTCGAAGCCGGCCTTGGCTGGGCGGTGAAATTCAACACCGGCGCGCCGTTCCTCGGCCGCGAGGCGCTGGAGGCGCAGCGCCGCGCGCCGCTCAAGAAGCGGCTCGCCGGCTTCGTCGTCGATGACCCGGACGTGATCCTGCTCGGTCGCGAAACGCTCTATCGCGACGGCAAGCGCGTGGGCTGGTTGAGCAGCGCCGGCTTCGGCCACACTATCGGCAAGCCGATCGGCTACGGCTATGTGCGCAATCCGGACGGCGTGGACGACACCTATCTGCAAAGCGGCCAGTATGAGCTGGAGGTCGCGACCGTTCGCGTCCCATGCCGGATCGCACTCGCGCCGCTCTACGATCCGAAGATGGAGCGCATCAAGGCCTGAGGCCATCCGTTCCGTCCGCCCCCCCGACGTCGAGACCTGCGCCCCGCGGCAAGGATTCGCCGCGAGGCGCGACGGAGAAACCCGCATGAGCGTCGCATTCCAACAGCACGCGCGCATCGTCATCATCGGCGGTGGCGCGATCGGCTGCTCGCTGGCCTACCACCTGGCTCGCCGTGGCGAGAAAGACGTACTCCTGCTCGAAAAGTCACAGCTCACCAATGGCTGCACCTGGCACGCGGCGGGGCTGGTTGGACAGTTGCGCGGCAAGAAGAGCCTGACGCAGCTGATGCAGAACTCGGTCGCGGTCTATGACCGGCTGGAGGCGGAGTCCGGCCAGGCGATCGACTGGAAGAAGGTCGGCTCCCTCCGCCTCGCCTCATCCCCGGCGCGATGGAGCGAGATCCAGCGTTCCATCGCGCTCGCGCGCAGCTTCGGTTTCGAGTGCCACGCGCTCTCCGCGATGGAAGCGCGCGACCTCTTTCCGTTCATCGATCCGGAGGGCGTCGTTGGTGCCGCCTTCATTCCCTCCGATGGTTATATCGACCCCTACTCGATGACTCATGCCTATGCCTCGGCCGCGCGCAAGAACGGCGCAGTGCTGAAGGAAGGCGTGCTGGTCACCGATATCGTGACGGACGGTCGCCGCATCACCGGCGTGGTGACCGACCATGGCAATATCGGCTGCGATATCCTCGTGAATTGCGCCGGATTGTGGGCCAAGCGCATCGCCGACATGGTGGGCGTGCCGCTCGCCGCCGGCGTTGTCGAGCACCAATATTTTCTGACCGAGAAGAAGCTCGACCTGCCGAAATCGCTGCCGACCCTGCGCGATCCGGACAAGAATTTCTATCTCAAGCCGGATGTCGGTTCCTTCGCCATCGGCGGCTGGGAAGACGGAACCAAGGGCTGCTGGCGCTCACGCCCGCCCTTCGAATTCGGACGCGAGCTGTTCCCGGAAAACATGGAGCGGCTGGAGCTGTTCGCGCTGCCCTGCGCCAAACGCCTGCCGGTGCTGAACGAGATCGGCATCCAGACAATCATCAACGGCCCGATTCCGGTTTCGGCCGATGGCGAACCCATCATGGGGCCCACGCCGGAATACGATAATTTCTTCGTCGCCTGCGGCTTCACCGCCGGCATTGCCGCCTCGGGTGGCGCTGGAGAGGCCATGGCGAACTGGATTCTCGAAGGCGATCCCGGCCTTGATCTCTGGAACTTCGACGTCCGACGCTTCGGCAAGCCGCATGCCGTCGGCCGCTATCTGGAAGAACGCGCGATCAACGCCTATGGCAGCTACTACAAGATCCACTGGCCGGCAGAAGAGAGCCAGGCCGCGCGTGGCGTGCGCCAGAGCCCTCTCTATGCGCCGCTGCGGCAGAAGGGCGCCGTGTTCGGCTCCCGCTTCACCTGGGAACGCCCGCTCTGGTTCGCGCCGCCCGGCGGCCCCACGACGGATGAGCCGAGCTTCGAGGGCAAGCCGAACTGGTTTCCCTTCGTCGGCGAGGAACACCGCGCCATCCGCGAGAGCGTTGCCATCATCGATCAGAGCTCGTCCGGCAAGATCGAGATCGAGGGCAGCGGCGCCATGGCATTCCTGCAGCGCCTCACCGCCAACGATGTTGCCGGCAAACCGGGCCGAAGCATCCGCGCCCTGATGCTCAATGCGCAAGGCGGCATCGAGATCGACGCCACTCTTCTGCATGTGGCGGCCGATCACTTCCTGCTGATCGTCGGTACCGGCTTCACGGTACGCTACCTGGACTGGTTGCAGCGGCAACTAACCCAGGCCGACGCGGTGCGCCTGCGGGACGTGACCTCCGGCACCGCGACTCTCAGCCTTTACGGACCGCGGAGCCGCGCCCTGCTGCAGTCGGTCTCGGACAACGACCTCAGCAACGTTGCCTTTCCCTATCGCTCCGTGCAGGACGTCGAACTTGGTTTCGCGCCGGCGCGCGCCGTGCGCACCGGATCGACCGGCGAGCTCGGATACGACCTTCACATGCCGACCGAGTATGCGGGATATCTCTATGACCTGTTGTGCGAGGCCGGTGCGCCGCATGGTCTGCGCGATGTCGGCTCTCGCGCACTGGAAACCTGCCGACTGGAAAAGGGCTATCTTGCCTGGTCGAGCGATATCTCACCCTATATCAACCCGCTGGAGGCCGGGCTTGCCGCCGCGATCACTTTCGACAAAGGCGATTTCATCGGCCGCGCGGCGCTGCTCTGGCTGCAGGCTGCCGGAGCGGAACAGCAGCTCTGCACACTGATCCTCCCCGGCTTCGCACCGCTGCATGGGGGCGAGCCGATCATCCGGGATGGGGAGGTCGTCGGCCGGGTCGCGAGCACCGGCTTTGGTTATACGATCGGCCGCACGATCGCCTATGGCTTCCTGCCGACAAGGCTGGCCGGGGAGTCGGCGTTCGAAATCCATGCCTTCGGCCAGAGCTACGCGGCCGAACGCCGCGAACGCTGCCTTTACGATCCCGCCGACTCCCGGCTGCTTGGTTAACCGACGGGCCGTCCCATCATTCAGCACTCCTTGCACCCCAGACCGCCAGCCTGGGGTACTTTGCCTCAAAGCAGACTCCCTAGTCGTTAGATTATTTCTATTTGGACGTCGATTTCTGCCCTGCGGCAGGCGCCATCGCGCAAAGCGCAATCGGAAGCATGAGCTGGTTCATCGCGATCCTGCGTGTTTTTTGGCTCCAGGGACGGAGTGGTAGGCTTGCTGTCTCGTGACGGGTAGATTCCGCCGCCCAATCTCACGAAGATCTGACACACGAACAGGCGCCAGTTCTGTCACCGGTGCATCGCGAAGCTCGCCTGCCCTTGTTCGCTTACGATGTGGGGCGAGTCTTTCGAACTGCTTGGCAACTCCCGAGCACTCCCCCCACGCAGACTCATTGTGCGACGGACGGATCCTGGTCACTGGGACATCGAGATCACCACGGCATCTCCGCCTAGGCTCAGCATCAAACCCGTCCGCTTGGCCTTCAGGTGCATGACGACGCCGCTGCCGTTCTTGAGCCACAGATCGCCGGCGCTCGCCGTACCAACCGCGAAGCCGTAGCGGCCTTGGAGGTAGGCCCCTGGGAACTGCTGTACGTCATTCAGATTATAGACCTCGCCTCGCGCCTCGATGGAGGAGACACCAATCCCACCAACGCCGAGGCCGCCCACACTGAAGGGATACGACCTGCCCTGGAAGTTCAGCTTACCGGTTCCGCCGCTGCCGCTGCCGATGAACGCGGCCTGCACCTGGCTCATCTCGACAGTGGCGGACGGCGCCTTCCCAGCTACATCCGGCGAGACGTCGCCAGCGTCGGACTTATGACTTGAGCAGCCAGCTACGCCTAGCAGAAGGATTGCGGCGATAAAAGCAGTGCAGCCAGCGCCTTTAGGGCCCGGACTGGAACGGCTGTCTTGATCTCTCAATTTTAGCCTCCCAACTACATTGATGACCGCAGAAGGCGAACGGAGTGACGTCAGAAAAGGCCGCCTGCCTCCATAACAAACCGCCTCTTATCGCGGGTTGATACCAACCCTTTAATCCGATCGAAAGATTGGCCATCGGATCGACACAGCGTTGCCAACCGCATTCTCCGAACAATCCGCGATAGGCAACCGAAAACCAACCGAGTTCGAAGATTCGGCAGCCGCCCCGCCAGAAAGCTCCGCCCCTACACCACGCCTGGGGATACGGCCCTGCATTGGGTAACTGCCCGACGTGGCTACTAGCAGATGAGTATCTACCCTTCGATCCATTAGCGCAGCTTCTGTGGCAAGACCATTCAAATGATCAAAAGCCGCAGCCCATCATCTTCCCGGCGCGAGACTGGCACAAAAATGACATATTACTTCACGATTCTGCATGCGATTGTAATAATGGTTATTATTTTTTAACGCCATGCAGTTCATTAATTTGTATTATCCGTTCACTACACTCACCTCCTCGGCCGCAAGCCTTGCTTAACTTACTTGATCCTGCTAAATTACGCCAAGCTACGTCACCAAAGCCGCGCGCCCTCTTCGCAATGCACCGAAGGGGATGCGCGCCGACATCTCCCGCCCTCACGTGATCTCGAGATGCATCACAAGACATGCACACAATAAGATTGAAATTGGCTGCTGCTGGTCAATTGCGGCCATCCAATTTTACCCAGGTACGGCGGGTGATCTCGGGCAGCGCCCGAGATACGCAGGGTCGCTCTACAATGCGCCACATGGCTATACGGCTTTGTCCTGAAATTGGGGCGAGCGATTGTCGCCGAATTTGCATAGCCATTTGCGATAACCATGCAAATCCCAAAATGCATTGGGTCGAGCCGTGCAGCGCATTAAAATCCATTGCCCATATTCATTATGCCGCAGGTTGGGTACCCGCACATCTCGGCGGTAGCTAATATGCAGTCTGCCGCGCACGGTTCCATGCCTCCTGCTGAAACCACAACGCAAGCGCGGCTTGTGGGATGCAAGTATTGTGGCCAGTTCCAGATGCTGCCCTCCCTGCTGCCGGGGGAATCGGCGCGATGCGTGCGGTGCGGCACCCTGATCCGCCGTGCGCGCGAGAACCCCCTGGGCCGCGCCCTCGCGCTCTATCTCGCCTGCGGATCGCTGTTCGGCATCGCCTCCCTGTTGTCGCTGATGACAGTCAGCACGGCGGGAATGGTCCTGAGCGCCAATCTTTTCTCAGGCCCGCAAGGCCTGGGGCGCAACGGCCTGTGGGAACTGTCGGTGGTGGTGCTCGCCACGACCTTCGCCGCGCCCTTCGCCAAGATTGCCTGCATGATGTACGTGCTCATCGGCCTGCGGCTGCCCCATCCGCCACGCCATCTCCGTACCGTGTTCAGCTGGGTGGAGCGGCTGAACCCGTGGTCGATGATCGAAGTCTATCTGCTCGGCGTGTTCGTCGCCTACGTCAAGCTGATCGACATCGTGCATATCGACATCGGCGACGCCCTGTATGCGCTTGTTGTCCTCATGATCACCACGGTGGCGGCGGACGCGGTGCTCGACCGGCAGGCGGTATGGGAGGAGATGGAACGGCGCGGCATTCCCGAGACAGAGATCGATCACGCAGCCATGGCCCGGACCGGGCCAGGCCAGCGCGCAATCGCGTGCGAAGCCTGCGGCCTGGTCAACGTTGTGGCGACGGACCAGCCGGCGCGTTGCCATCGCTGCGCTTCCCGTCTCCATGAGCGCAAGCCGGACAGCATTGCCAGGACCTGGGCCCTCGTGATCGCGTCCGCCGTCCTGTACATTCCCGCGAACGTCTATCCGGTGCTCTCCGTCATACAATTGGGCAGTGGGGCACCGAGCACCATTCTGGGAGGCGTCGAGGAATTGCTTGCGAGCCGCATGTACCCGCTCGCGGCGCTCGTGTTTTTCGCCAGCATCATGGTACCGATGTTGAAGCTGGCGGGACTGATCACGCTGCTGTTGACGACACAGTTCGGATGGAGCGACCGGCTGCGTGACCGAACGGTGCTCTACCGTATCGTGAGCGCGATCGGCCGCTGGTCGATGATAGACATCTTCATGGAGTCCATCCTGGTGGCGCTCGTGCAGTTCGGGTCGGTCGTCAGTATCGAGCCCGGAGGCGGCGCGGTCGCCTTCGCCGGCGTCGTGATCCTGACGATGTTTGCCGCGGAAGGCTTCGATCCGCGTCTGATGTGGGATGCGGCCGAGCCGCGGATGCAAAGGGCGGCCGTATGACCGATCTCACCCACCCGCAGGCGACGGTGAAAACGCGAGTCGAGAAAAGCCGGCGCATCTCGCTGATCTGGGCGATTCCGGTCGTCACGTTGCTGATCGCGGCATGGCTGGTGTGGCACACCTATTCCATGCGCGGGCCAACCGTCACGGTAACCTTTGTGTCGGCCGAGGGCCTGCAGCCAACCCAGTCGCATGTGAAATTCCGGGACGTCGATATGGGCGTGGTGAAATCGATAGCCCTGGCCGACGACTACTCCCATGTCATCGTTACGCTGGAGATGAAACCCGCGGCGACGCGGCTCCTCACCGACAAGGCGCGGTTCTGGGTGGTCAGGCCTCGGCTTTTCGCCGGCAGCATCTCCGGCCTCAGCACACTCGTCAGCGGTTCATATATCGAGGTGCTGCCCTCCACGCTCGGCGGCAGGAGGCAGCGCAGCTTCACCGGCCTTGAAGATCCGCCGGTGCTGCAGACGCAGGAGGCCGGGCATACGTTCCTGCTCAAGGCCCCACAGGTCGGCTCGATCAGCCTCGGCTCGCCTATCTTCTATCGCGACCTCTCGGTCGGCGAGGTGCTTGGCTGGGATCTGGCCCCGGACGCCAACAGCGTCACGATTCACGCCTTCATCCGCGCGCCCTTCGACAAGTTCGTGACCGACGATAGCCGCTTTTGGAATGCGTCAGGCCTGTCCGTGGAGTTGGGCGCGGGCGGCGTGCGCGTGCAGGTCGAATCGCTGCAGGCGTTGTTCCTCGGGGGCATCGCGTTCGAGACGCCGAAGGGCGCGGGGGCAACGGCAACCACGCCGAGCGAGAACGAACACGGCTTCCCGCTGTACGCCAGCCGTGAGGCCGCCGACAACGCTGGCTTCGCCCGTCACGTGCAATTCGTATCCTACTTCCCGGGATCGGTCGGCGGGCTGCAGGTCGGGGCTCCCGTTACGTTCCAGGGGCTGCGCGTTGGTCAGGTCACGGGGATGGGCCTGGAATACGATCCGGTAAGCGACATGATTCGGGTTCCCGTCCATTACGAGATCCAGCCCGAGCGCATCGCGAATATCCGCTTTGCCGCCGCCAGGGGCCCGGTGGAGAACGCGCGCATACTGGTGGAACGAGGAATGCGGGCCGAGGTTCAGAGCGCGAACCTGTTGACCGGACAGATGAAGGTGGCGCTCGAGATCGACCCCAATGCACCGCCGGCGCACCTAGGGGTGGAGGGCAATGAGCTGGTGATGCCGGCCATCGCGGGCGGCTTCGCGGGCATCGAGAACGCCGCCAACCAGCTCCTCAGTAAGCTGTCCAGCATGCCGTTCGAGCAGATCGGCAGGAACCTGAACGACATGCTGGGCGGCGCGAGCAAAATGGTGAACGGCCCCGAACTCGCGGACTCGCTCGTCAAGCTCAACGCGACCCTCGCCAACGCGGATGAGGTCGTCAAACATCTGAATGCCGGGCTCGGGCCAGCGATGAAGCAGTTGCCGGCCATTTCGGCCGACCTGCAGGCCTCGCTCGCAAAAGCCGCCATACTCGTCGGGTCGATGAACGCCGCCTATGGCCAGGACTCGAAGTTCAACCGTGACGTCGACCGGCTGATGATGCAGCTCAACGACACCGCAGAGGCCTTGCGGGCGCTGTCCGATCTTCTGACGCGCCACCCGGAAGCGCTTATCCGTGGGCGAACCAACACGGGACCGGAGTAGAAAGATGAAGCCGATCTCCCGGTGGCCGTTCGTGGTACTGCTGGCGCTCACCACGTGCGCCTCGCCCAATCCGGCGCTCTACACCATCCAGCCGGTGCCTGGTGCGGTGCAGCCGAATGCACCCAGAATCATCGTGCTGCGCCAGGTGGGCGTGGCACGCTACCTTAACCGCTCGCAGATCGTGCGGTCGGGCTCGGATTACCGGCTCGTCGTGGCCTCCAACGATTGGTGGGGGGAGCCGCTGGCTGGCATGATCACACGGGTGCTTTTCGAGGAACTGTCCCAGCGCCTACCGAATGCCACCGTGACCAGCGAGTTGAGCGTCGTCGGAGCCTCGCCCGATGCGACGGTCGAGGTCGAGATCCGACGTCTTGACGGCACCGGCGCCAACGCCGTGGCTCTTTCAGCGCAGGTCGAAGTGGGCTTCAAGAATGGCCCGCCCATAGCGCGGACCGTGAACATGACCATACCGCAAACCCAACCAGACACGCGCGGCTTCGCAGCCGCGGCCAGTATCGCCATCGGCCGGGTGGCGGACTTAATCGTTGGAATAGTGTCAGCCCACTGACCCGTATCCCTGGATTCCAAAACACTCGGCGTCGGGCGAGGTCCAATGCCTCGGAGGGGCTATCCGGGAACACCTCGATTGGTATGCCATCAAACCCGAGCCACCCGCCCGAGTTGCGCCCGGGCGGGTGGGTTCAGGCCGATGTCCCGCCTGCTATTCCGTCTTGCCTTTCATCGCGGCGATCCGCGCCTCGATTTCGGCCTTGACCGCTGCAAGATTGAAGCTCGCTCCCCGCTGCATCGGCGGGTAATCGAGGAAGGTCTGGGCGTACTGCCCAACCATCTGTTGCAGGAAGACGAAGCGCCAGAACTCGTGGATGAAGAAATCACCGAGGTATTCAAACGAGCCCGTGTTTCCCCTCAAAAACTGCATCCGCTCGAACGGATCAAGGCGGAGATTGCTGAGAATCGGCATATCGACCTTGACCGTTCCACCAAGCCATCCCTCTGGCTGATCGATCAACCGGAATTTCCAGTCATCGATACGAACCGCGCCCAGGGTTCCCTCGGCGAAGTAGAACACCTCATGCCGGTTGGAAGGCCCCTTGCCGCTCAGCATGGGCAACTGGTTGTAGCCATCCAGGTGAACCTTGTATGTCGTGCCGCCAAGTTCCTTGCCCTTCAGCAACTCCTCCTTGATATCCGGATTGCCCGCTACGGCGAGGAAGGTCGGGAAAAAATCCAGACCTGACATAATGCCGTTCTGCACCGTTCCGGCTGGCACGTGGCCCGGCCACTTGATGATCATCGGCACCCGCATGCCACCTTCCATGATCGTTCCCTTGCCGGCGGCGAACGGCGTATTGCCGCCATCGGGCCAGGTGAAGTTCTCGGCGCCGTTATCGGTGGTGAACACGACGATCGTATTCTGGTCGAGCCCACTATCCTTCAACTTCTTCAACAGGCCGCCGACAACATCGTCCAATTGAGACATTACCCCCTCTTCCAGATACCATCCGTTCTCGGGGTTGAGCTTTGCCTGGTACTTCGGCGACAAGTGCGATATGACGTGCGCGCGGGTGGGATTCACCCATAGAAAGAAAGGTTTGTGGTCACTCTCGGCCTTGTCGATAAATTTGACCGAGTAATTGAGAATATCCTCGTCAATCGTCTCCATGTTGTACTTGATGCCGGACATAGGGTGCGGCGGCAGTGGCCCCTCATCCTCGATCTTCTGCTTGCCGACCTTACCCCAGCGGGGATCCACCGTCGGATCGTCGGTCTCGGCCGCGAAGCTATGGATCAGGTTGCGCGGTCCGACCTTCGAAATCAACGCCGGCGGATAGGAGTGCCAAAACGGGTCCTCCATCGCGTCGAGATGATAGAGGTAGCCGAAGAATTCGTCGAACCCATGCACGGTCGGCAGGTAACGGTTGAGGTCGCCCAGATGGTTCTTGCCGAACTGACCAGTTTCATAACCCATCGCCTTTAGCGCCGTCGCGATCGTGGGCGCCTGATCGGGCAAGCCGACCGTGGCACCGGCCTGGCCAACCGTGGTCAAACCGGTGCGGATCGGCAGTTCCCCGGTGATGAAATTGGCACGGCCGGCGGTACAACTCGGCTCAGCGTAATAGTCGGTGAAGCGCATGCCTTCGCTCGCCATCTGGTCCAGGTTTGGCGTCGTCGAATACATGATTCCCTGGTTATAGGCCCCGACGTTGAACCAGCCGATATCGTCGCCCATGATGACAAGGATATTTGGCTTCTGAGCCTCCTCCTGCGCATGCGCCGGCGTTCCTGTCGCCGCGAAAGCGAAGCCAAGCCCCGCCGCGGCCGTGAACAGTTGCGATCTGAACGTCATGCAAGCCTCTCTATTGTGTCAATCGGGTTCTGTTTCACCGCGTTCTAGCGGTCCCCGGAGCACCTATAAGCCTGCTCCGCCTTGCCCTGAGAACGTCCAGCCTCTACGCGACACCGAGCATTTGCATCAGGATAAAATCCGAAAATTACCGCGATCTACGTCAGTAATTGCAAGACAGATCGAAATGCCGTCCACAGCGCATTTTCATAGAAGTTGACGCGGACGCTCACGGGCAGTTTGCCGCCGATCTTCACTATGCAGTCAACATGCGCGCCGGTTGGCGAGGTCCGGGCCTTATCGCCAATGGCAAGTCAGTTCGCTGCAATGAGCGGCATGCCGTCAACAGGCAACTCATTTCCGACGATATAGTTTGCGAATGGCATGATCGTGAAATCGATGTGGCGCGCCTCTCCGCCTCAGGCATTCGAGTCCTGCATGGTGTTGCTGCTCCTCGCCTCTGCGCAAAGAACTTAGCGCTCCACAGTCAGCCGCCCGACCGCATAGAGACCGGGAGAGAGATATGTTCATCACAATGATCGTCATTTACACATGAGTGCTGGCCCGGGCCACTTCGGTGACAATCCGTTTGGCCCGCGCCGTTAGATCAGCCCAATCTCCGTCAAAACATTAAATAGGCGCAGGATTCCTGCGCAAATGGCACCGGTGATGGCGGCCGCTATTCACCAATTACGTAGCGGACACCAAGAACGATGGCGTGGTTTGCCTCCGGTTCGAACGAGAGATTCGCGTTGGCCACGCGATCCGCGGAAGATAAGTCACCCTTATGGCTTCTGTTTCCATCCGCGCCGAAGAACCGGCATCCGACAGTAAGCAACAGGCCCGGATCAACCGAGGCAAGAGCGTACGCTACGCCAATGATCCCCTGGTAGACAAAAGCGCTTGCACCACCGTTTAAGTCATATTTGAAGAGCGAACTGGCGAACGGCCCTGCCGGGAAGGCACCCGGGATCTCGGTGGTGTCACCAAAGATGTGCTGCCAGCCCGTGCCCGCCTCGATATATGAGGTAACACCAGGAGCAACAGTGTCGGTGAAATCATGGAAAGAGTCGACCATGACGCCGGATTTTTGCTCAGCGCCACTCTTAACGCGGGTGACGACATTAAGATTTAGGCTCTTGCCGTTCTGGTTTTGGTGGTTACCTCGGTGCTCACCTTCCAGATCGACGCGGACGCCGCTCCCAAAGCTCCAGCCGACGCCGCCAATCGTCGCCAGCCCGCTTCCGAAATTCACATTCTTGTCGACAAGATTCCCCGATATATTACCAATGAGACCGATACCAACGCTGATCTCTTTCAACTGCTCCGGCTCTAGATAATTCGGGCCCGCACCAAGGCTGACATAGGGATCGGCGACTGACTGAGCCAATGCCGTTGCTGGCAGACAGATGATCGATGTAGCCAACAGTGCCTTGCGCCCCATGGTTCCCTGCCCCCTTGCTCCCGGTAAACGGGCGTTCGCCTGAAAGCATGCCGCCCCAATTGGCCAACGCAATCTCACGTGTCACCGAATCACAAAGCCACACAGAGAAGCCGGAAAATAATCACTTTTACTCGCTTAAGATGCAGTCTTAGTGAGTATCCCCCTGCATTCACATGACATCGCCTGAACCTCACAAGCGGTGCGAGGTAAGATGCCGACGCTCCAGGGCCGACACACTCAACGCGGAACGATAAAGCAAATTTTTGTTCAAGCGATCTTGAAGCAAGGGCTTCCCCTATATTTCTAAAATCGTTTGCAATCACGCCACGTTTTCAACCAAATCAAGGCGCCTTTCATGTTGTGTTACAACACCGAATTTTTTCGGCCACCTACGCAGGCGGCTCGTGTAGTAGAAAAGTTCTCGCTCCGAATTGGCGCCACAGAATCCAGGGGAGAAATCCGATGCAAGGCTTGAATTTACTCGCGGCCGGAACCGTCTCAACCTGTTTGGCAGCGCCGGGGCAGCTCAAGATGCCGTCACTCTGAGGCCGCTCCGTGCCGCCCGCAATCACCCCCGCATGGGGAGCCAGTTGGGCCTGGGGGCTGATGCTGATCGCCGTGACCATCGGCGGGCATGCTCTAGGTGTCGTGCTTTTGGCGCGATGGTTGCACGGCGCCGGCAAACGCGGGCTTCAGAGGCCTGCGTCCCGCCACCCTATCGCGCTTCCGGTCGCGCTTGTCGGCGTGTTCGGACTGTTGCTGGCCATGTTGCACGGCATCGAGTCCACCCTCTGGGCGGCCGCCTATCTGTGGCTAGGCGCGCTCGGCTCGGTTAAGGATGCCATGCTGTATTCCGTCGACTCCATCACCACGCGCGGCGAGTCTGGCTTGGAGCTGGGCGCGCATTGGCGGATGATGGGCGCGCTGGAAGCCGCCGATGGCATGCTGCTGTTCGGCATCAGCACCGCGTTCGTCTTCACCGTGATCCAGGAGATCGAGCTCCTCATGTCCGGGCCTGAAAAGTCGCGCCCTTCAAATACAACGATCCATCGCGATTAGGAGTAATCGCCTGGAATCTGCCTTGATTACCGCAACGCAGGCCCGCGGGTTTTGCCTCAGGCCCCCGTTCACCCGCGTGCGCGCCCCCGCGCGACGGGAGCTGAATGTCTATCCGAAAACGCCAGGCCACCATCCCGATGCGTAAAAGCACACGCTGTGCGCGCTGGTCCATGGCTCTCGCGGTCGTCGCCGCCGCCACGCTGGGCGTGCTCGCCGCGGGCGTGCTCCGCGGCGAGGCCGAGCGGTCCTCCCTCGGCCCCGGCGGTATTGGCGCACTCACCAATGACAGCCCGCCGGGCTATGTCGGCTCGGCCGCCTGTTCCGGCTGCCACACGAAAGAGGCGAAGGCGTGGAGCGGCTCCCATCATGCCCAGGCCATGCAAGCAGCCACGCCGGATACCGTGCGCGGCAATTTCGGCAATGTGCGGATCGAGTACAAGGGCTCGACCGGCCGCTTTTTCCGCGAGGGCCGCCGCTTCATGGTCGAAACCGAGGGACATGACGGGAAACCAGCGACCTTTGAAATAAGCCACACGTTCGGTGTGGCGCCGCTCCAGCAATATCTCGTGACGTTCCCCGATGGGCGGCTACAGGCGCTGCCCTGGGCGTGGGACATGCGGCCGAAAACGGCAGGCGGCCAGCGCTGGTTCCACCTCTACCAGGACCAACCAATGCCGGCCTCCGATCCGCTGCACTGGACGCGCTCCATGCAGAACTGGAATTACGCATGCGCCGAGTGCCATTCCACGGCGCTACGGAAATCCTATGACGCAGCCAGCAACAGCTATCACACGGTATTTTCCGAAGTGAGCATCGGCTGCGAGAGCTGCCATGGCGCGGGTGCCGCTCATGTCGCCTGGGTGAAGGAGGGACGCGATCTCACCCTCGCCGGCATGGGGTTTGCGGCGAAAGCAGCCAAGCGGCCGCCCCCCGATTGGACTGTGAACCCCGCAACCGGAAGTCCGGCCCATGGCGTCTCTCGTCCGCCAGGCGACGAGGTCGAACTTTGCGCGCACTGCCATTCGCGGCGCACCGAGATTGCGGAGAACTGGCAACCCGGCCAACCGCTCACCGACACGCATCTGCCGACGTTTCTCGATGCAGGGCTGTTCGAGGATGACGGGCAGATGAAGGATGAAGTTTTCAACGACCACGCGTTCAAGCAGAGCCTGATGTACGCACGCGGTGTGGTTTGCACCGACTGCCACAATCCCCATTCCGGCGCCCTCAAGGCGGCGGGTGCCGGGATATGTTCGCAATGCCACCAAAGCGCGCGCTTCGCGACGCTTGCGCATACCGGCCACGCACTGGGGCCCAAGATGCCCGATTGCATCTCCTGCCACATGCCTGTGCGAACCTACATGGTTATTGACGCTCGGCACGACCATTCATTCCGGATCCCGCGCCCGGACCTTTCCGCGCGGTTCGGCACGCCGAACGCGTGCTCTGCCTGCCATCGCGACAAACCGGCGGCCTGGGCCGCGGACGCGATTGAACGCTGGCACGGGCCCGAGCGTAAGGGCCACCAGGTCTGGACCGAGGCCCTACACCGCGCACGCGCCGGAGACCCCGCTTCCCGCGCCATGTTACTCTCGCTGGCGGATGATGCCGCGGTACCGGCCGTGGCACGCGCAACGGTGATAAATGAGATGCAGCGATTTCCGTCGGTCGCGACGGATGAGGCAACAACCAAGGCGCTGACAGACCCGGACCCTCTGGTACGCATCGCCGCGCTGCGCGGGGAGCGCGGTGCGCCAGCGGATATACGCTGGCAGCGCGCTAACGCCTTGCTGTCAGATCCCGTCGCGGCTGTGCGGATGGAGGCCGCCGAATTGTTGGCCGACCAGCGGCCAGACGCATTATCCCACGCCGACCGGGCCCGACTGGATGCCGCCAGCGCCGAATACGAGGCCGCCCAGAGACTGAGTGCCGACCGGCCTGAGGGAAGAGCCAATCTCGGCATGTTTCTGCTCCGCCGAGGCGAAACCGTGGCCGCCGAAGAAGAATTTCGTGCCGGATTGAAGCTTGAGCCCGAGGCGATCCCACTGAGCGTTGATCTCGCCGATCTGTACCGCACCGAGGGCCGCGAGGCGGAGGCTGAGCAGGTCCTGCGGCAGGCGATCTCGGTGGCGCCGGACGCCGCCGCACCGCACCATGCGCTTGGCCTCACCCTGATCCGGCGGAAAGAGTACGCCCAAGCGGTGGAACAGCTCGGTCAAGCGGCCGCACTCGCCCCGGATGAGCCTCGCTACGCCTATGTCTACGCGGTCGCCTTGCAGTCCACGGGCCAGCCGGATGCGGCACAGCGTGTCGTGAGCGATGCGCTGGCACGCCATCCCGCCAATCCTCAACTGCTGACGCTGGCGCTGCGGGACGCCATGAACAGCGGCGACAGCGCACGCGCCGCGGCGCTCGCCCAAACCCTGTCTGAAGTGACCCCGGACGATCCTGAGATCGCCCAACTTGCCAAACAACTGCGTGCGAGGTGAGCCTGGTCTTGGTCTTGCCCCGGCTCGGTGGACACCTCGCTGGGCTGCTGCCGGTTCCGCTTCCTCGGCGATCCGCGCGACGAAGGTGCGGGCGAGGTGGGGATCGCGCAAATTCGAAGAGGCGTGCGCGCCTGCCGTGGCGTCCCGTAGGGGATTCGAACCCCTGTTACCGCCGTGAGAGGGCGGTGTCCTAGGCCTCTAGACGAACGGGACATGGTGGCTAGCGCCGCCACGATCTGGCCGGGAGGCGGTAACTAATTCAGACCGCCCCCGACCGCAAGATGCATTTTACGCCGCCGAGTCATTTATCTGGCGCGGGGCCTTATCGCCCGAGCACGACCCGCCCGATCACCGCCCCGCTGCGCGGATCGACCAGCACCACCCGGTCCGGCCCGCCGCCCTGCACCTGCACGGCCAGTTCATCACGCAGCGCGGCGATCCCGGCGATACGCGCACCCTCCGGCTCGTGCAGCACCACGTCCACCGGCCCGCCCTGCCGCACGCCGGCGCCCATCCTTCCGGCGATCGTCACCACCACCACGATGATGCCGGCGACGATCATCACCCCCATCACCACCACCAGGATTTTCAGCGCGCGCATTTCCCCTCCAGCCATGATCCGCTATGCGCCTAAACGCATGAGCGACCGCGATCCAGCCTTTACCTTCATCGCCCCGCCGGAAACCGCCGGCCAGCGCGTTGACCGCTTCCTGGCCGATTCGATCGGCACGCTCTCGCGCTCCCGGGTGAAGACCCTGATCGTGGAAGGCCGCGTGACGCGGGACGGCGCCCCCCTGCACGAGCCAGCCGAGCCGGTGCGCGCTGGCGCCACCTACACGCTGACCCAGCCCCCCGCCGCCCCGGCACGGCCGCAGCCGGAGCAGATTCCCTTCCCTATCCTCTATGAGGACGCGGAGCTGATCGTGCTGGACAAGCCGGCGGGCCTCGTCGTCCACCCCGCGCCGGGGAATGAGGAAGGCACGCTGGTCAACGCCCTGCTCGCCCATTGCGGTGACAGCCTGCCCGGCATTGGCGGCGAGAAGCGCCCCGGCATCGTCCACCGGCTGGACAAGGACACGTCCGGGGTCATGGTGGTGGCCAAGACGGAGCCGACGCTGGCGGCGCTCTCCGCCGCCTTCGCCAGCCGCACGCTGGACCGGGCCTATCTGGCCCTCGTTTGGGGCGTTCCCTCCCCGGCCCAGGGCGAGATCGAGGGCGATATCGGCCGCGACCCGCGCGACCGCAAACGCATGGCGGTCGTCACCCGCAACGGCAAGCCGGCGCTCACGCGCTATCGCGTGCTGCGGAGCTGGGGGCTGTCGGTCTCTTTGGTGGAATGCCGCCTGGCCACCGGGCGGACGCATCAGATCCGGGTCCATCTCGCCAGCCGCGGGCATCCGGTGGTGGGGGACCCGCTCTACCTCCGACGCATACCGGCCGCCGCCCGCACCCTGCCGGCCCCGCTCCGCTCCCTGCTACTGGACTTCCCGCGCCAGGCCTTGCACGCGGCGCGGCTTGGTTTTTCCCACCCCTCGACGGGACAGCCGCTCCAATTCGAAACCCCGCTGCCGGCCGACTTCCAGGACCTGATCGCCGCGCTGGACGGCGGCCGCAACCAGGACGGGTACGTCAAAGCTTGACAGTACCGTTCAGGTCCTCTATACACACCCCTAACTGATGCTGCGGGCGTGCAGCACAAGTTGGCTGTCCAGGGTATCGCCGCCTGATTTGGGGCGCTTCACTGGGACGTGAAAGCCTCCTCGCGCTCCCGTTTTCACGAAGTTGAAACCGATTGCCCGCTACGCTCGTAGAAGGGGTAGCAATATCGTCGGTCGAGACGAAAGGAGCCGTCCAAATGGCCTCTGCCGTCATCAATATTGCCCCCGAGGGCAATCTTTCGCGCTATCTCCAGGAGATACGCAAATTCCCCATGCTCTCCCCCGAGGAAGAGCTCCGGCTTTCCCACGCATGGCGTGACAACGGTGATATGGAGGCGGCGCATAAGCTTGTCACCTCCCATCTGCGACTCGTCGCGAAAATCGCCATGGGCTATCGCGGTTACGGCCTGCCGGTCGGCGAGCTGATCAGCGAGGGCAATGTCGGCATGATGCAGGCGGTGAAGCGGTTCGATCCGGATCGCGGCTTCCGTCTCGCCACCTATGCGATGTGGTGGATCCGCGCCGCCATCCAGGAATACATCCTGCACAGCTGGTCGCTCGTGAAGATGGGCACCACGGCCGCGCAGAAGAAGCTGTTCTTCAACCTGCGCCGCCTCAAGGGGCAAATGCAGGCGATCGAGGACGGCGACCTCAAGCCCGAGCAGGTCAGCAAGATCGCCCGGGTACTGGATGTGCCGGAGCAGGACGTGGTCAGCATGAACCGGCGCCTCGCCGCGCCTGATCACAGCCTGAACGCGCCCGTCCGCGCCGACAGCGAAGGCGAATGGCAGGATTGGCTGGTCGATGAGAGCGAAAGCCAGGAAAGCGAGCTGGCCGAGCGGGAAGAGCTCAGCGGACGCAAGGCGCTGCTCAACGGCGCGCTGAAGACGCTGAACGACCGCGAGCGCCACATCCTGATCGAGCGCCGGCTGAAGGACAACCCGACCACGCTCGAAGACCTCTCGCAGCAGTACAACATCTCCCGCGAGCGGGTCCGGCAGATCGAGGTCCGCGCCTTCGAGAAGCTGCAGAAGGCGATGAAGGCCCAGGTGACGGAACGGCGTCAGGCCGCGCAACCGGCGGCCTGAGCCGGGTTCCCTGGGGGCGTCCCAGGGGGCGGGGCCTATGGCCTCGCTCCCCTGCCCGGCCGACGCGCGTGGAACAGCCTATCGCGGCGGGAAGCCGCCCTCGTGAATCAGCTCCGCCAGCGGCCGACGGTCGTTCGGCTTCTCCCGGGCCGCCAGATTCTCCGGCAGGCTGGACGGGTTTCCCTGCCGCCCGATCGCGACAGCGGCCTCAACCCGATACCCCGCCGGCACATTCAGATCGACGACGGCGCGATCCCGGTCGAAACCGGTCATCGCATGCGTCGCCCAGCCGGAAAGCGCGGCCTGCAGCGCCAGGCTCGACCAAGCCGCCCCGGCATCGAAGGAGTGGCTGTAGGACGGCACCTCCTTGTCGGAGCCCGGCGGCGTCATGGTCGTTTGCGACACGATCACCACCAGCGCGGCCGCCTTCTCCGACCAGAGCCGGTTGAAATCCCCGAGCAGGCTGAGGAAAAGCCCCCAGGAGGGGGTATGGCGCTGGGCATAGAGAAAGCGCCAGGGCTGCGCGTTATACGCGGAGGGCGCCCAGCGGGCGGCTTCCAGGATCGTGTGCAGCGCCTCCACGGGAATCTCCTCCCCGGTGAAGGCACGCGGCGACCAGCGTTGCAGGAACAGCTTGTCGATCGGGTAGTCAGCCTTGCGGCCACCGAACTCGGTCACGGTGGGTCCTTCCAACGATATTGCAGACAGGCGAGCGACGCGGCGCACACATCATCGCCTCCACCATCGAGACAAAGATTTCCACCGGCCGCAAGGGGGATATATCACAACCCCCTTCACGGCTCAGGAAAACGCCCCCGAGGCCAAGCCCCGCGCCCACCCGCGCGCCCGGTGGTCCAGAACCCGCCCGACCAACCGCGTTACCGCCTTATACCAACGGCCTTATTGATTGACCCGCCTGAAAGGCCAAGGGCTTTGCCCCTGGACCCCACTGGGGCCATTGGCCCCAGCCCATAACCATTTGATTCCTTTAAATTCATGGGGTCTGGGGCCGTACGGCCCCAGGGCAGGGCCCTGGCCTTTCTTGGCCGGTCAAGACTTACGGCGGTTGGTATCAGGCCACGCCCGCGGTCACCGGCCGCTCCGGAAAGGCCAGCTCGTGGCGGGACTGCCATTCCGGCACGACGTAATTGACGATCAGGGAGTGCCGCACGCCCTCGATCGGCCGCGGCGCGAAGCCGTGCCAGGTATCCTCGGCAGGGATGAAAATGAGGCCGGAATTCTCGCCCGCCACCGGCCGGTCCACCAGCGTTCCGTCCGCCGCCAGCAAATCCGTCCCCCAGGCCTCGCTGCCCGGCCCGGTCGAGAGATAGACCAGCATGGTGAACCGCTTGGCGCCGATATCCGTATGCGGCGCCAGCCAGAAACCGGCCGTGTCCAGGCAATATTCGATGCGCAGGAAGCTGCCGTCGAGACAATGCCCGCACAAAGTATTCAGCCGCGCGATCGTCGCCGGATGCTGGAACGCATCCGCCAGCGCGGCGCAGGCGCTGAAACGCTCCTGGTTTTCCGCGCCGCAAAAAATCCGCGTGCTGTTGTACGCATCACGCCGCCCCTCTTGCTCCCCCAATGCCGGCGGCGCGAAGGGCAGCGCCCGCACCGCATCGCACAGGGCCACTGGCAGCACATCGCGCAGGCGCCAGTGCCGGTACGGCGCGCCCCGGCCATCGGCCGTGTCGAAGGATCGCAGCAGATGCGTACGCACCGCCGCGTTGGCTGCGTCCGCCATGCTCAGCCCACCCCTTCGCGCCGAGGCTGCGCGTGCGAAAACAGCCGCTTGACGCCAGCGGAAATCGAATGCCGCCGCACCTCCCGCCGTGCCGCCGCCGCATCCACCATCCAGTTGAGCATGATGACCCGGCGCACGCCCTCGAATGGCAAATGGCCGTGGAACGAGAGATCAGTGCGGCGGAAGGCGATCAGCGTGCCGTCCACCGGCGTCACCTCGGCGATCATGTCGTCGAGATCGTCCGGGCCGCGCAGCAGGCGCAGGCGCCCGCCCGCATGCGGCCAGCTCTCGTTCAGGTAGATCAGCGCCGTCACCACCTTGCTCTCGCTGTCGGTATGGATCTTTCCGTCCATCTCCCGGCAACGGCCGCGCAGCGTGATCATGAGCGTGCGCGGATCAAGATCGAGACCGAATTTGCGGCTGAACATCGCCGTCGTATGCGGGGCCCGCAGCGCCGCGAGCAGCACGTCCAGCGCGTCGGCCGGCTCGGGATGCTCCGGCGCCGGCACCACGCCGCCATGCTCGAGGGGCGGGAACGCGAGACGCGCCGCCTCGCAGGACGCGGGCAGAACGAAACCGGGCATGACGAGGTAGTCGAACGGCTCCCGGCCGGGCTCCGTCGCCTCGAACCCGGCCCAATTGATGCGGGCCCGGGCCTCCGCGTCCGCATCTTCCATGTCAGTCATCCTTGTCTCCATCACAGGGAGCACCGTCACAGGACGCGCGAATGACGCCGCGCGGATTCTCCGGTCGCCGCCGCCGCGCCGGGGGCGCCGAGATAGGCGTCGAACGCGGCGGCGACGGCCCGCACGAAGGGCCGCCCCCTCTCCGTTACCGTCAGCGACGCGCCATCCCGCGCGATCAACCCGTCCGCCGCGAGTTCGGCGAGCGCCGGCTCCGCCGCGGCGAACACCGCCGGATCGGCGCCATGCGCGCGGGCCACCGCCGCCGGATCGACCCGCAGCCGGCACATCACCTGCTCGATCACCGCGCGGCGCAGCCGGTCCTCCGGCGAGAGCGCGACGCCGCGCACCGTCGGCAAACGCCCGGCCTGCAACGCCGCGCCGTATTCCGGGACGCGCGCGGCATTCTGCGCATAGCCCTGCGGCAGCGAACCGATGGCGGACGCGCCGAGACCGATCAGCACCTCGGCTTCATCCGTGGTATAGCCTTGAAAATTGCGCCGCAGCGTGCCATCGGCCGCGGCCCGCGCCAACGAATCCCCCGGCCGCGCGTAATGGTCGAGCCCCACCGGCACAAAGCCCGCCTCGCACAGCACGCGATCGGTCGCGGCGCGCTGGGCGAAGCGCGCCGGCCCGTCCGGCAGCGCCGCCTCCGGCAGCAAGGCCTGATGCCGCTTCATCCAAGGCACGTGCGCATAGCCGAACACCGCGATGCGGTCGGGCGCGAGGCTGAGGCAACGCTCGGCGGTCGCCACGACGCTCGCCTCCGTCTGGTGCGGCAGGCCGTAGATCAGATCGAGATTGAGCGAGCGCACGCCGATGCCCCGCAGCCGGTCGGCGCAGGAAGCGGTGGTCTCGTAGGATTGGATGCGCCCCACCGTCTCCTGCACGATCGGCTCGAAATCCTGCACGCCGAGGCTCACCCGGGTGATGCCCATGCGCGCGAGCGCCTCCAGCCGGTCCTCCTCCAGGGTGCGCGGATCGATCTCCACCGCGATCTCCGCATCCGCGGCGATATCGAAGCGCTGGTGCAGCGCGTCGGAGACGGCGAGCAGGGCGCGGGCCGGCAGCGCCGTCGGCGTGCCGCCCCCCCAATGGATGTGCCGCACGACCCGGCGCCGCCCGAGCCGGGACGCGACCCGCTCGATCTCGGTTTGCAGCAACCCGGCATAGGCGAGCAGCGGGGCCTCGTTGCGTGCCACGCTGGTATGGCAGCCGCAGAACCGGCAAAGCTGGTCGCAGAACGGCACATGCAGGTAGAGCGACAGCGGCGCGTCGCCGAGATCCGCGAGCCAGCCGCCGTAAACCGCGTCATCGATCGCGGGGCCGAAATGCGGCGCGGTCGGGTAACTTGTGTAACGGGGCAGAAGCCGGTCGTACTTCCGCAAGAGCGAGTCCCTGTCCATGCCCGCTTCAATGCGGCAGCGGACCAGGCGACGCCTTGATTTCGATCAATCCCGCACGGGCACCGTCGCGAAAACGACGCCGGAACCGGCGCGCCAGCCGGGGCTCACTGATCCGCCCGCGCCCGCTCCATGCCGCGCAGGATGGCCAGCACATCCTTCTGGCTCTGCGTCATCGGCTCCGCCTGCCGCTGCGGGGGGCGCGGCTTCGCCGCCGCCGGCGGCTGCAACGCATTCAACAGGCGGCAGGCCTGCCGGTCGCCCTCTTTGCAATCCTGCTCGGTGCGCGAGAGAAAGCTCGGCCGCTGCGCCGTCTTGGATGCATCCGCCATCTGGCCGTGGCAGGCGCACAAGCCCCCGAGCATCACCAGCGACAACACTTCGCGGCACAAAATCACCGTTCTCGCTCCGCCTCGACAACGGTCACGCAGCCGAAACGCCCCTTTTTCACGCGCAGTCATACGTGGCCAATGTTGTCGCGCCGGCACGGCCCGCACAATGGCTAAATCGTCGCACCGGCCCGGGCGGTGGCGGCGCGACATGACGCGCGGGCCTCTCTCAGGCCGCCGCCAGTGCCGCCCCCGCCGCCAGCCCCTGCTCCTCCACGCCCGCCGGGGTGATGATCAGGCCATCCACCTCGGCGACGGTGCCTTCCGCGTTGCGGGTGAGATAACCGACCACCTCGGCGCCGCGCACGAGGCCGGTCGCGATCGCCCCCAGCTCGCGCGGGCTGGAGACGCTGATACGGTCATGCGCCCGGTCCCACCGCTCATTCATGCCGGGCCGCACCTCGCCGCGCGCCGCCTCGCCGAGGCGCGTCCAATGCTCGTCGGAAACCCCGTCCACCAGGGCCTCGACCACTGGCCGCCCGGAGCCCTGGGCAACCAGCACGGTGCGCCCGGAGCGCCAGGCACTATCCCATTCCCGCTCCAGCCGGGAGGCGAAATGCAGCCGCCGGCCGATCCCCTTCCAGAGCTTGAGGGCGATCAACGCCGGCACGCCGGTCCGCGGGCAGCACAGCCCAATGGTCAGATAGAGGTCGCTCACCGGCCGCCAGTCCCGCGTCAACGCGCCGAGCACGGCCCGGCCGCACAGATCCGGCGCCTCGCGCAGCGCCTCCGCCACCTCGGGCTTGCGCACCAGGCCAGGCAGCGCCTCGGCCCGGGCCGACCAGGCCTCCAGCGTATCGGCCTCGAACCGCTCGCCGCCCCGGCAGCGCGGCGCCTGCTCCATCTCGGCCAGCACCGTCCGCAGCCCCGCGAGCGGCTCGCCGGAGCGATCCAGGGCCGTGCCGACCACCAGCTCCGCGGTGCAGGCGAGCAACTCGCCATCCGGGTCGGCCCCCCCGTCATCCTGCACCTCGAGAGGCTGCTCCAGCGCCCGCAGCAGCGTCTCGGCCAGCCCGTCCGGCCCGATTTCGGCCGGAGCGGCGGCAAGACACCGCTCCAGCCGCAAGGCAAGCCGGGCGATCGGGACATTGAAGACCGCGAACGGTCCGGAGGCCATCATCGCCGCCGGAACCGGGCCGCGCAGCCGGACAAGCTTGCGTTGCAGGCCGGTCGAACGCTCTTCCCCGCAACGAAAGACGTGCCGGTCGCTCGCCATGGCCAGACCATAGGCATTCATGACAGCCACCTGAGTCGTCATGCGTCGCGCATCTCCCGCTTCTTGTTCCGATTTTTCACCCGAACCCGCGCCGCGCCCTCGTGCAACCGGCCGCATCGATCCAGGCTCACGTTTCCGCGAGATTTCATACATCAGTATGCGCAATTGCCACCAGCGGATTTTCACGCGGCCGTGATAGACACAGCCGCCCCAGGCCGCGCGCAACCGCCCGGCGCCCACACGGACGCCCGACCCTGGCGCGAATAGCGACGCCGCCCTGCGCCGCCGCGTCTTCCCGCCACCGAACCGCGAGACGATCCTGTTCCCATGCCGCCCGACATGCCCCTCGAAACGACGGCCCGGAACGCCCCCGGGGCACCGTCCTTCCGCACCACCGCCCTCATCATCGGCAGCGCGCTGTTCATGGAGCAGCTGGACGGAACCATCCTCGCCACCGCGCTGCCGGCCATGGCGCGGAGCTTCGGTGTCGATCCGCTGCATATGAGCGTCGCCCTCACCTCCTACCTGCTGAGCCTCGCCGTATTCATTCCGGCGAGCGGCAAGATGGCGGATCGGTTCGGCGCGCGCACCGTGTTCCGGGGAGCGATCGCCCTGTTCACCCTCGGCTCGATGCTGTGCGCCTGGGCGGACAGCCTCTCCTTCCTGGTGCTCGCCCGGCTGCTGCAAGGCCTTGGCGGCGCGATGATGGTCCCGGTCGGGCGGCTGGTGCTGCTGCGCACCGTCGCCAAATCGGATCTGGTGGCGGCGATGAGCTGGCTGCTGGTGCCGGCCCTGGTCGGCCCGATCCTCGGCCCGCCGGTCGGCGGTTTCCTCGTCACGTATTTCAGCTGGCGCTGGATCTTCTACATCAACGTGCCCTTCGGCCTGATCTGCATGGCCCTGGCCTCGCGCTACATCGCCGACCTGCGCGAGCCCGCGCCCGGCCATTTCGACATGCGCGGCTTCTGCCTCTCCGGCGTCTCGCTCGCCTGCCTGACCTTCGGCCTGGAATCCGCGAGCCGCGGCACCAGCTCGCTCCAGGCCACGGCGGCGATCCTCGCGACCGGCCTCGTCTTCGGCGCGCTCTACATCCGCCATGCGCGGCGCCACACGGAGCCGATCCTCGACCTCCGGCTGATGCGCATCCAGACCTTCCGCCTCTCCGTCCTGGGCGGCGCGCTCACCCGCATCACCGCCGGCGCCATGCCCTTCCTGCTGCCGATGATGATGCAGCTCGGCTTCGGCCTCTCGGCGGCGCAGAGCGGCACCATCACCTTCATGTCCGCGGCCGGCGCCATCGTGATGAAATCCACCGCGCGCATCGCCCTCCGCCGTTTCGGCTACCGCGCCACGCTGATCTGGAACGGGGCGATCGCCTCCTGCTCCATCGCGCTCTGCGCCGCCTTCCGGCCGTCCTGGCCGATGGCCGCGATCTATGCCGTGCTGCTCGCCGGCGGCTTCTTCCAGTCGCTGCAATTCACGGCCTACAACACCATCGCCTATGCCGACGTGCCGCGCGCGCGGATGAGCGCCGCGACCAGCTTCTACACGACGTTCCAGCAATTGATGCTGACCCTCGGCATCTGCGTGGCCGCCGCGACGCTCTCCGCCACGCTGGCGCTCTCCGGCCACGGCCAGCCGCGCCTGCCGGATTTCTCCGCCGCCTTCCTGGTGGTGACGACGCTCTCGCTCATGGCCTCGCCGGTCTGCGCCCGTCTGCCGCGTAATGCCGGCGACGAGATCAGCGGGCATGGCCAGGCCGCCGCGGCGCGGCACGGCTGAAACGCCGGAGCGGCGCGCCGTCGTTCCGTCATGCGGACGGTCGCGAGCGGCCGCGCACCGCCTGTCGAGGCGGATGCCAAACGGGGCGCGTTTCCGCTACAAGCGGAGCCGATGCCGACCCCATCCCCGCCGGGCGCCCCCCGGATCGCCGTGCTCATTCCCTGCTACAACGAGGCCGTGGCGATCCCACGGGTCGTGCGGGATTTCCGCGCGGCCCTGCCCGACGCGACGATCTACGTCTATGACAACAACTCCACCGACGGCACCGCCGACGCGGCACGCGCCGCCGGCGCCGCGGTCCGGGGCGAGACGCTGCAAGGCAAGGGCCATGTGATCCGGCGCATGTTCGCCGACATCGAGGCCGATCTCTACGTCCTCGTGGATGGCGACGACACCTACGATGCCAGTGCCGCCCCCGCCATGATCCGCCTGCTGCTCGACAACCAGCTCGACATGGTCAACGGCGCGCGCGTCACCGACATCCCGCTCGCCTACCGGCCGGGCCATCGTTTCGGCAATACGGTGCTGACCGCCCTGGTCTGCCGCATCTTCGGCACGCGGATCACCGACATGCTCTCCGGCTACCGCGTCTTCTCCCGCCGCTTCGTCAAATCCTTTCCCGCCCTCGCCAGCGGCTTCGAAACCGAAACCGAATTCACCGTGCACGCGCTGGAATTGCGGATGCCGGTGGGCGAGATCCCCACCCGCTACAAGGAACGCCCCGCCGGCTCGGCCTCCAAGCTGCGCACCTATGCGGACGGGTTGCGGATCCTGCGCACCATCCTGGTTCTGGTAAAGGAGGAGCGGCCGCTGCAATTCTTCTCCCTGACCGGCCTGATCCTGTTCACCCTGGGGCTCGGCCTCGGCCTGCCAGTAGTGTACGAGTTCCTGCTCACCCATCTGGTGCCGCGCCTGCCCACCGCGGTGCTCGCGACCGGCCTCGTGCTGCTCTCCTTCCTGTCGCTCTCCTGCGGGCTGATCCTTGACTCGGTGGCGCGCGGGCGGAAGGAGCTGAAGCGCATCGCCTATCTGGCGATCCCGGCGCCGGGGGCGGCCGTAAGGTAAGGCCAGGGGCGGAGCCCCTGGCATTTCAGCCGTAGCGCGAGAGCAGCGTCATCGGCAGCACCCAAAGCAGCGCCGCCGCATAGGCCAGCAGCAACAGCCGCGCCACCGGCACGACCGGGCTCGGGCGCAGCCCGGGCGGGCCGAGCAGCAGCGGCAGAAAGGCAGCGACAGGCAGCAGGTAGCGCCCCTGCACCCCGTCCACCGCCGCCGCGCCTACCGGGGTCCAGCTCAGATACAAGGCGCCGAATACACCGCCCACCGCCGCCAGCATCGCCGCGGCCGCCGAGAGCCGCAACCCGGCCTGCCCACGCGCCCCGCCTTCCGGCGAGAACAGCCCCGCGCCAGCCGCCACCAGCATGGACGCCGCCCCGAGCGAGTACATCGCCGGCGGCAGCCGCGTATCCAGCCAGCCCAACACGCCGACGAACTGCTCCGCATAGTCGCGCCCGTACTGCCGCAGCGTGGTCGCCGCGACGCCGATCGCCCGCCCGGGCGAAGCCGCGAGCCAGGCAAGCTGACCGCCGATCGACACCCCGTCCCCGGGCCGGAACGGCACCTTCGCCGGCAACGCCCCGATCACCTCCCAACCGGCCAGGACCGACAGCGTCAGCCCAAGCGCCACGAGCCCCGGCACCAGCCGGGCGAACCAGCCGCGCAGACCGGCCGGCGCGGCCAGCGCCGCCGCCGGCAGAACCAAAGCGAGAAAGACGTAAGGCGGCTTCGCGGCCGCGACCACGCCGAGCGCCAGCCCGGCCAGCAGCAGGGAGGCAGTGCCGCCCGCCCCCTCCGGGGCGGCGACGCGCGTCAGCAAGGCCGCGGCGAGCGCCGCCAGCGCGATCACCGGCCCATCCTGCGAGCAACTCGCGAACAGGCTCAGCGCCATGGGCTGGATCAGCACCGCGAACAGCAGCAACCGGCCACGCCGGGCGAGGCCGAGCGCGGCCGTCGCCAAAGCGAGGCAGGCAAGCCCGTTGAGCAGCCGCGCCAACAGCAGGCTTTGCAGGATCGGCATGCGGAAGGCCCGCCCCAGCCGCAACCCGGCCGCCACAGGGGCATAGGCGAAGGGCGGATAGATGGCCGTGTTGCCGAACCCGGCCACGACCGGCGGCACCGCGCCCCAGCTGATCCGGCCGAGTTCCTGCTCGGCCGCGACGTCGCGCCGGCGTTCCGGATGGAATTTCAGCCCGTCGAAGGCATGCGCGAGCCAGGCGGCGCCGCCATCGACAAGCCCACCGGCATTGTCCGCGCCCAACCGCGCCGCGACGAACTCGCCGCGCGCGATCTGCGTCGCGCGCAGGAAATGGTTCTCCTCATCCGCCACCTGGAAGGGCGGCGTCAGGAATACGCAGAGCAGGATGAGCGGCAACGCCAGCAGCAGATAGGCGCTGGCGAGGAACCGGCGGTGGCCGGGGAGATCGCGGAACAGCATGCTCCCTGTTTCACGGAAAGCAGGCCGGAGCGCCACCCCTATGGAAGGCCAGGGCTCTGCCCTGGACCCGCTGGGGCCTGGAGGCCCCAGACCCCCAATCACTTAAATGATGGATTCCAAAGGCTTAGCCTTTGGCGGGGTCCAGGGGCAGCGCCCCTGGCCTTATCAGGCGGCGTCCGCGCGCCGCCGCCGCACCGGCTCGCTATCCGGCGCCGGATCGTCCGGGCTTTGCAGCGCGGCCAGCAGCGCCTCGCGCAGCTGCGCCAGCTTGCGCTCGTTCTCGATCTTCAGCCCGAACACGTCCTTGACGTAGAATACGTCCACCGCGCGCACGCCGTAGGTGGTGACATGCGCGGAAGCGATCTGCAGCCCCTGGCTGCTGATCGCGGCGGTGACGTCATGCAGCAAGCCCGGCCGGTCGCGCCCGTTCACCTCCAGCACCGTATAGGTGTTGGAGGCGCGGTTATCCACGAGCACGCGCGGCGGCACATGGATCGCCCGCATCCGCCGCCCGAGCAACGCCTCGGACAGGCGGGCGATCTCCTGATCGAGATGCAACTGCCCGGTCAGCGCCTGCTCGATCAGCGTATAGAGCTTGGCGAGCCGGTGCGGCGCGTCGAAGGCGCCGCCGGCCGCGTCCTGGATCCAGAACGTATCCAGCGCCATGCCGTTGGTCAGCGTATGGATGCGCGCATCGACGATGGAGGCGCCGGCGACGGCGAGCGCGCCGGCGATACGGCTGAACAGGCCAGCATGGTCGGCGGCATAGACCGTGACCTCGGTCACGGCCCGCGCCGGCAGCGCCTCGGTGTCCACGGTGAGCGGCGCCTTCCGCCGCTCGGCGTCGCGGATCAGCCGGGCATGGCGCAGCTGCGTCTCGGGATCGAAGGCAAGCCAGTAGCCGGCGTAGCCGAGGCCGAGGAAATGCTCGCGATCGGCCTGACTCCAGCCGGAGTCGGTCAGCATCGTATCGATGGTGCGCTTGGCATGGGCGACGCGCACATCCCGCTCGGTGGTGGCGAGGCCGCCGGCCAACACGTCCGCGACCCGGGAATAAAGCTCCCGCAGCAGCGTCGCCTTCCAGTTGTTCCAGACCTTGGGCGAAACCGCGCGCATGTCGGAGATGGTGAGCAGCAGGAGCAGCTTCAGCCGCTCCGGCGACTGAATGACGTCGGCGACGTCAAGAATGGTCTTGGGATCGTCGATATCGCGCCGGAACGCGGTCTGGCTGAGCAGCAAGTGGTGCAGAACAAGCCAGGACACGGTCTCGGTTTCCTCGGCGGAGAGGCCAAGGGTCGGACAGAGTTCGAGCGCGAGTTCCGCCCCGAGTTCGGAATGGTCGCCGCCGCGGCCCTTGGCGATGTCGTGCACCACCAGGCCCATGTAGAGCGAGCGGCGGGATTGCAGATCCTCGGCGACGCCGGAGGCAAAGGGCACCACGTCGCCGAGCAGCCCGCTCTCCATCTGGTTCAGCACGTTGATCGCCTCGATCGTGTGCTCGTCCACCGTGAAGATATGGTACGTGTCGAACTGCATCTGCCCGACGATGCGGGCCCAGTCCGGCAGCAGCCGGCCAAGCAGGCCGGTATCGTTCAGCACATGCAGCCAGCGCGCCCCGTCCGCCCGGCTGCGCGCGCCCTCGCGGCCGCCGCAGAGCAGGTCGAGGAAGATCGCCGACGCCTCCTTGTCGCCGCGCAGGGAGACGGCGCGGCGCTCATTGCGGATCAGCGCCCGCATGGCGAGGGGGTGCAGCTCCAGATCCCGGTCCCGCGCGACGCGCAGGATGCGGAGCATGCGGATCGGCTCCTCGTCGAAATCGATGCTGCGGGCGGGCATCAACTTGCCATCGGCGAGGACGAAGCCGGCCTCGATCAACGCGCGATCGGTCTGCGGCGCCAGCGCCGGCGGCCCAAGCGCCGCGCGGATCAGGGCCGGCTCCAGCACCAGCGTCAGCCGCATGACGTCGCGCACGGTCAGGAAGTAGTGGCGCATGAAGCGCTCCACCCCGTTCTGGCGCCCGTGCCGCGTGTAACCCATGCGGGCACCAACCACCGGCTGCAGATCGAAGGTCAGGCGCTCCTCGGCCCGGCCGGTGACGTAGTGCAGGTGGAAGCGCACGGTCCAGAGGAAGTCCCAGGACCGACGGGCATGCCGGATTTCCTGGACGTTCAGCAGGGTGCCGAAGGCGTTTGCCGAGTTGGCCAGCTCGCCGATCGATTCGAGGCCGAAGACGTGGCGGGCCATCCAGTACATGGTCTGCAAGTCGCGCAGACCGCCACGCCCTTCCTTGATGTTCGGCTCGACCAGAAAGGCGCTCTCGCCGAAGCGGCGGTGACGCGCCGTGCGCTCGGCCTGCTTGGCGGCGAAGAAGGCACTGGTCGCCTGGGTACAATTCTCGCGGAAGCGTTGCGTGAAAGCCGTGAACAGGCCGGCATCGCCGGCGATCAGCCGGGAATCCAGGAGTGCGGTGCGGATGGTCGCGTCGCTGTCGGCGTCATGCAGGCACTCGGCGACCGAACGGGTGGCGTGCCCGACCTTCAGGCCGAGATCCCACATGAAATAGAGCGCGAACTCGACGACGCGCAGCACCGCCGGCGAGGGATCGTCCTCGGTCAGGAACAACAGGTCGATGTCGCTGAACGGCGCCATCATGCCGCGGCCATAGCCGCCCGTGGCCACCACCGCGACCGAGGCATCGGCCGCCTCGGGCACGATATCCCGCAGCGTGTAGCGGACCAGCGACTGGATCACCCCGTCGGTCAGGCCGGAGAGGTAGTGCGCGGCGTCCAGCCCGGAGAGCTGATAGGATTCGAACTCGTCGCGCACGCCCTGCTGGACGCGGGCGAGATGGCGCCGGAACGCGGCCAGCGCGGCATCGCGCGGCAAGTGCCCGCCAGAGGAGGCACCCTGCTTCAGGCATTCGTCCAGAACGCTCGTGGCCTCGACAGCTTCAGGCGGCGGCAGGGGCGGCGTGAACATCGCGTTATGGTAACTCCTCGCCGTCCGGCGCGACAGATTCCTTTTTCGCCGCGGCCGCAATCATTCTGAGACGATACAGCACATCCAGCGCGTCGCGCGGGGTCAGCCGGTCCGGATCAAGCGCGACGACAACATCATATAGTGCATCCGCGCAGCGGTTGCCGGATGATCCGCCCGTGGCGGGGGCCGTTTCGTCCGGGGCCGCGCCGGCGGATGGAGCGGCGGCGGTCGCTTCGGCCTCGCCGCCGGTCTCCGCCCCGTCCCCGGACAGAGGCAGGGCCGCGAAAAGCGGCAGCTCCGCGACGCTTTGCGGCCGCCCCTTCTCCAGCATCGCGAGCAGCGCGGCGGCGCGGCGCACCACCGGCGCCGGCACGCCGGCGAGCCGCGCCACATGCACGCCCCAACTCCGTCCCGCCGCGCCTTCCGCCACCTCGTGCAGGAACACCACATCACCCTTCCATTCGCGCACCCGCATCGTATGCGGCCGCATGCGCGTGAGCGCCCCCGCATTGTGCGCCAGTTCATGGAAATGAGTCGCAAATATCGTGCGGCAACGCACAGCGGTATGCAGCGACTCGAGCACCGCCCAGGCGATGGCGAGCCCATCCAGCGTCGCCGTGCCGCGCCCGATCTCATCCACCACCACCAGCGAGCGCGGCCCCGCCTGGTGCAGGATGGCAGCGGTCTCCGTCATCTCCACCATGAAGGTGCTGCGGCCGCGCGCCAGATCGTCCGCCGCGCCGACGCGGCTGAACAGCCGATCGACAACGCCGATCCGCGCCGCGGCGGCAGGCAGCGGCAGACCGGCCTGGGCGAGGATCACGGCGAGCGCGTTCTGCCGCAGATAGGTGGATTTACCGGCCATGTTCGGCCCGGTCAGCAGCAGCACCCGCCGCTCGGGCGAGAGATCGCACTCATTCGGCACGAAGCTCACGCCCGCCGGCAGCGCCGCCTCCACCACCGGATGCCGCCCGGCCTCGATGTGGAAGGCCTCGTCCTCGCTCACCACCGGCCGGCACCAGGTGCCACCCTCGGCAAGCCGGGCGCAGGATTGCGCGACATCGAGCAGCGCCAGCGCGTCGGCGCAGGCGGAGAGCGCCTCGCCGCGCGCCAGCACCGCCTCCACCAGCGAAGCGAAGATGGCCCGCTCCCGCGCGGCCGCCCGCTCGGAGGCCTCGGCGATCCGCCGGTCGAGTTCGGCGAGGTCCGGATGCGAGAAACGCGCCCCGTTCGCCATGCCCTGGCGCAGCGTCAGCTCCGGCCGGGCGCGCAATGACTCGACGGCGGCGGCCGGCACCTCGATGACATAGCCGAGCTGGGCATGGTGCCGGATCTTCAGGCTGGCGACGCCGAAGGCCTGCGCGTAGTCGAGTTGCAGCCCGGAGATCACCCGCCGGCTGTCGTCGCGCAGCCGGCGCTCGGCGTCGAGTTCGCCGTCGAAGCCGGCGGCGACGACATCGCCCTCGCCGAGCCGCGCCGGCGGCTGCTCCACCAGCGCCGTGGCGAGCAGCTGGGCGAGCGCGGGATCGACGGCGTGCGCCGCCGTGGCGGCGGTGAGCAGATGGGGCGGCTTCGTCGTTCCCGCGGCGAGCGCGTCGGCGGCGAGCCCCGCCGCCCCCAATCCAAGCCGGATCGCGGCGAGATCGCGCGGGGTTCCGCGCCCGAGCGAGAGCCGTCCGAGCGCGCGCGCCATGTCCGGCGCCCCGCGCAGCGCCGCGCGCAGCCGGGTGGTCGCCGCCGGCTCGGCCAGCATCCAGCCCCAGGCCTCCTGCCGCGCCGCGATCGCCGCCGCGTCGGCGAGCGGGGCGGCGAGCCATTCCGCGAGCAGCCGCGCCCCCGGCGCGCCCACCGTGCGATCGACGGCGGAAAGCAGGGTGTTGGCGACACTGCCGTCGCGCGCCCGGGTCACTTCCAGGCTGGCGCGGGTCGCGGCGTCCAGCGCGAGCCGCCCCGCCTCTCCCGCCGGCACCGGGCGGGACAGATGCGGCAGCTTCCCCGCCTGGGTGAGGCGCACATAGTCGAGGGCCAGCGCCGCCGCCATCGCCTCGGCATCGGAGAAGGTGCCGAACGCGTCCAGGCTGGCGGCACCGAACGCCTCCGCCACCCGGCGGCGGGCGATCAGCGGCGGCGGCGACGCGCGCTCCGGGGCGCGCCGCGTCTCCCAATCGCCGAGTTCGAGCCCATCCGGGGCAAGGATCTCGGCCGGGTCGAGTCGCCCGAGCAGGGCGGGCAGGCCGGACGCGGTCACGCATTCCGTTTCAAAGAACCCGGTCGAGACATCGAGGGCGGCGCAGCCGATCGACTCCCCGGCGCGGGCCAGGGCAACCAGACGGTTCGGGCGGGCGGGGTCGAGCAGCGCCTCCTCGGTCACCGTTCCCGGCGTGACCAGCCGCACCACCTCGCGCCGGATCGGCGCCTTGCCGACGCGATTGCGCGGATCCTCCATCTGCTCCGCCACGGCCACCCGGAAGCCACGGCGAATCAGGCGCGAGAGATAAAGCTCGGCGGTTCCCACCGGCACGCCGCACATCGGGATCGGCGCGCCGCCATGCTCGCCGCGCGCGGTCAGCGCGATGTCGAGCGCGGCGGCGGCGGCCTCGGCATCCTCGAAGAACAGTTCGAAGAAATCGCCCATGCGGAAGAACAGCAGGGCGTCGGGATGGGTCTCCTTGAGGGCGAACCATTGCGCCATGGCGGGAGACGCTCCCTCGCCCCTGGCGCGAAGCGGGCGGCCCTCGGTCTCCGGTCGGGTTTTCGGCATCCGGCAGCTATTAGAGCAGATCCAGCCTGACTGGAAACAGTCAGGCTGGATCGGGAGCCAAGCCGGCCGCCGGCTTCACCTCTTGCCGCGCGCCGTGACGGCAAGGCACAGCAATTCGAACAAGACCTGCGCTCCCGCCTGCGCGGTGTTGCTGGTCGGGTCGTATTGCGGCGCCACCTCGACGACATCGCCGCCGACCACGTCGAGCCCAAGCAGCCCGCGCAGCAGCATCAACGCCTCCCGCGTCGAGAGCCCGCCCACCTCCGGCGTGCCGGTGCCCGGAGCGAAAGCGGGATCGAGGCTGTCGATGTCGAAGGAGACATAAACCGGGCCGTCGCCCACCACCTGCCGCGCCCGCGCGATCACGGCATCGACCCCGAGGGCGGCGAATTCCTCCGCGTGCACCACGGTCATCCCGGATTCGGCCGAGAACTCCCAGAGATACTCGGAGCCGCCACGGATGCCGATCTGGATGGTCCGCCGCGGGTCCAGCACGCCATCCAGCACGGCGTTGCGGAACGGGCCGCCATGGTGGAAGCGCGAGCCCTCATAGGCGCCGCTGGTGTCGCAATGCGCGTCGATATGGACGAGGCCCACCGGCCGCTCGCGTCCGACCGCGCGCAGGATGGAGCCGGTGATCGAGTGGTCGCCCCCCACCGCGAGCGGCGTGACACCGGCGGCGACGAGACGGGTGAAGAAGGCCTCGATATCGGCGTGGCACTGCTCCAGGCTGAACCGGCTGCCGAGCGGCACGTCGCCGATATCGGCGACCTTGGCATCCAGCAGCGGCGCCATGCGCAGCACGTGCTCCACCGGCCCCATCCGCTCCACCGACCGCACCGCGCGCGGCCCGAGGCGCGCGCCGGACCGGTTGGTCACGCCGAGATCCATCGGCACGCCGAGCAACGCCACATCGAGCCCACCGAAATCCGCCTGCGTCGCCAACTCCGGCCGGTGCGGCGCGCCGAGCAGCGTTGCCACGCCGGCATAGGGCAGGGTGCGCTTGCCGCCCTCGAACTGACTCTCCGTCACCCGGCGAAACACCGGGTCGTTGACCTCGCCGCCCCCCGCCTCGCCGTATTTCGCGCGCAACGCCGCGAGCGCATTCTGGTCAACCATACCGGTCTCCTCGCCTGGAGCACCCCCGATCCGGCCGGGTCCGGCCTGACCGATGCGGATGCTCGCCACACCATCGGGCCGCGGCCGGCGCGGCGCGCCCGCGCATGCCGCCCCCGCGCCACGGCCCGGACCGGACCATGCCCCGACAACGCCCGAACTTGGATAGTCGGGCGGCGA
>DATJWY010000064.1:0-3174 GCA_035500775.1 Acetobacteraceae bacterium | reverse complement strand
GGCGCTGGTGCTCTGGCTGCGGCGGGCGGAGACGCTGCTGGCCGCCGGGGCGCTCGGCGCCATCGCCGGCGGCGCGCTCGGCAATATCCTCGACCGGTTCCGCTTCGGCGCGGTGGTGGATTTCATCCACGTCCATGCCGGTGCGCTGGAGTTCTTCCCCTGGGTGTTCAATCTCGGGGATTCCGCCATTGTCTGCGGCGTCGGCGCCCTGGTGCTGGATGGTCTGTTGCCGCGTTCGGGCGACGGCAAGGGGCCGCTTGCCCGCGCGCGGGGTTAGGCGTAAGAGGCGGCATGTCCCAGAGCATCGCTCGTTTCTCTGCCGTTGTTGGTTTGCTCGCCTTGTCCGCCTGTTCCACGGATAAGATCGAGCACACGATCGGCCTCGTGCGGGATGCCCCGGACGAGTTCACCGTGACCACGCGCGCACCGCTCGCCATGCCGCCGGACTGGCAGCTGACGCCACCGCGGCCGGGCGCCTCCCGCCCGCAGGAATTGTCGGCGCAGCAGGCGGCCGAGGCGGCGCTGGCGCCGCAGACGGCCCTGGGCGGCACCGCCGGGCCGGACAGCGCGGGGCAGCAGGCATTGCTGCGGCAGGCCGGGCCGTCGGCCCCCACCGATATCCGCCACACCGTGGATGCCGAGGCGGCGCAGGACCACGCCGGCGGGGGCTTCGCCGACAGCCTGATGTTCTGGAAGAAGACGCCGGACCCAGGGACGCCGCTCGACGCCGAGCGTGAGAGCCAGCGCCTGCGGCAGAACGCGGCGCTCGGGCAGAATCCCGCCGCCGCCGATGCGCCGGCCGCGCAGCCGAAACACAACGAAGGCTTCCTGGGCAGCCTGTTCTAGCGCCATCGGTTCGGGTGGAAACATCCGGACCACCAAGGGGGCTTGGCAAACGTGCTGACCGCGCTCGCGCGGCAGATCCGCGCCAAGGTGAGTCTGGCGCCGGGCTCCATCGGCACGGGCGCCGCGTTCCATCTGGTGATTCCCGCGGGCGACTGAGGCCGTGACGCGCGGCCCCGGCGATGCACCGCGCATCCTGGTGGTCGCGAAGGGAAGTCCGAGCCGCGTTCGCGTGCCGGAGGACCGCCTTGCCGGCGCCTGGCCGGAGACGGCGCCGTGGTGTCCATCCTGACGGTAACGTATTGTCTTACCAGCATCTTTACGGTTTCGCCGGTTCCCTCCGGGGCGCGGGCGCTTTACCATTGGGCGCATGTCCCTCGTTCCCTCGATTCGTCAACTGCCGGAAGGCCTGGTCAACCGCATCGCCGCCGGTGAGGTGATCGAGCGCCCGGCCGCGGTGGTGAAGGAACTGGTCGAAAACGCGCTCGATGCCGGGGCGCGGCGGATCGCGGTCGCGCTGGCCGGAGGCGGGATCGAGCGGATCGAGGTGACGGATGACGGCGCCGGCATGGGGGCGCGGGATCTCGGCCTCTCGGTGCTGCGGCATTGCACCTCCAAGCTCGACGACGAGACGCTGATCCGCATCGCCACGCTCGGGTTTCGCGGCGAGGCGCTGCCCAGCATCGGGGCCGCCGCGCGGCTGACCATCACCTCCCGCCCGCGCGCGGCGGCGGAGGAGGAGGGGGCGCATCGCATCCGGGTGGAGGGCGGCGCGGTGGGTGAGGTGATGCCCGCTGCCGGCGCCGCCGGGACGCGAGTGCTCGTCGAGGATCTGTTCTTCGCTACCCCGGCGCGGCGGAAATTCCTCAAGCAGCCGCGCACCGAGGCGGATTACGCCGAGGCGGCGCTGCGCCGCCTGGCCCTGGCCGCGCCGGAGGTGGCGTTCCGGCTCACGGTGGAAGACCGGGTGGTGTTCGACCTGCCGGCGCAGGACCGGCGGGAGCGCGTCGCCGCGCTGTTCGGGGAGGAAGCGGCGGCGGCGCTGCTGCCGGTGGAGGGGGAGCGGGGCGGTTGCCGCCTGACCGGCTTCGCCTGCGCCCCCGGTGTCAGCCGCGCCACGGCGGCGGCGCAGGGGTTGGTGGTGAATGGCCGGCCGGTCGCCGATCCGGTGCTGAAGACCGCGGTGCGGGTCGGCTACCGGGATGTGATCGCCCATGGGCGGCATGCGGTGGTGGCGCTGTGGCTGGATCTGCCGCCGGAGGATGTGGACGTGAACGTGCATCCGGCCAAGACCGAGCTGCGCTTCCGGCAGCCGGAACTGGTGCGGGGGCTGGTGATTGGGGCGCTCGGCCGGGCGCTTTCCGGCGGGGCCGGGCCGGCTTCGGCCTCGCTGGCGCCGCGCCTCGGCTTCCGGTCGCGGCCGGTGATCCGCGCGCCGTATCCGGCGGGCGGGGCGGGCGGCGCGGCGGCGGCCGGGGGTGGTCTGCTGGATTTCGCCAAAGGCGGGGCGGATGTCGCCGCGCCGGTGGCGTCGCCCGGTGGCGCGGAGGCCGGGCGGGAGGCGGGGCTGGCCGATGCGCAGCTTGCCCTCGCGACGCCGCCAGCCGCCCGGCAATGGCCCAGCCCGGCGGTGCCGGCGGCGGAGACGCATCCGCTCGGCGCGCCGGTGGCCCAGGTGCTGGATACCTACGTGATCGCGGTGGCCGGGGATGGGGCGCTGGTGCTGGTGGATCAGCACGCGGCGCATGAGCGGCTGACGCATGAGGCGTTGCGGCAGCAGATGGAAGCGGGCGGGGTGCGGACGCAGCCGCTGCTGCTGCCGGCGGTGGTGGATCTGCGCCCGGCCGAGGCGGCGGCGTTGCTCGCCGAGGCGGAGACGCTGGCGCGGCTCGGGCTGGAACTGGAAAGCTTCGGGCCGGGGGCGGTGCTGGTGCGCGCCATGCCGGCGGTGCTCGGCACGCCGGAGCCGGAGCGGCTGCTGCGCGATCTTGCCGAGGAACTGGCGGAGACCGGGGAGGGGACGGCGCTCGCCGCGCGGCTGGATGCCGCCATCGCCCGCATGGCCTGCCATGGCAGCATCCGCGCCGGGCGGCGGCTGACCCCGGCGGAGATGGACGCGCTGCTGCGGCAGATGGAGGCGACGCCGCGCGCCGCCACATGCAGCCATGGGCGGCCGACGTTTCTTAAGTTGTCCAAGGCGGATATCGAGCGGTTGTTCGGGCGGCGGTGAAGGCCAGGGGCGCCGCCCCTGGACCCCGCCGGGGGTGAGCGCCCCCGGACCCGCACAAGTGATTGGGGGTCTGGGGCCTCTGTATAGACCGGAGACATCCC
>DATJWY010000063.1:0-4752 GCA_035500775.1 Acetobacteraceae bacterium | reverse complement strand
ATCTAGCCTCGTCCTGAGGAGCCGCCGCAGGCGGCGTCTCGAAGGAGCGAGGCGTTCGAGCTCATCCTTCGAGACGGCCGCAAGCGCGGCCTCCTCAGGACGAGGGCAGCGTGTGCAGCGATGATTGTTCTGATCGACAATTACGACAGCTTCACCTTCAACCTCGTCCACTTCCTGGGCGATCTCGGGGCGCACTGCGACGTCCGCCGCAATGATGCGCTGACGGTGGAGCAAGCCCTGGCGCTGCGACCGGAGGCCATCGTGCTCTCGCCCGGGCCCTGCACGCCGAACGAGGCCGGCATCTGCCTGGACCTGATCCGCGCCGCCGCCGGCCAGGTGCCGCTGCTCGGCGTCTGCCTCGGGCATCAGGCGATCGGCCAGGTGTTCGGCGGCGAGGTGGTGCGCGCGCCGCTGCCGATGCACGGCAAGGTCAGCCCGGTGACGCATCAGGGCACCGACATCTTCGCCGGCCTGCCGAGCCCGTTCGCCGCCACCCGCTATCACAGCCTGATCGTCCGCCGGGAAACCCTGCCGGACACGCTGGTGCCGACGGCGCAGACCGAGGACGGGCTGATCATGGGCCTGCGGCACCGCTCGCTGCCGGTCTTCGGCGTACAGTTCCACCCGGAGAGCATCGCCTCCGAGCACGGGCACGACATCCTGGCGAACTTCCTCGCCATCGCCCGCGGTAGCAACGCACCGGCGCGGGCGGCCTGAAGCGGATGACCGCCCTGCGGAACAGCCAGGGCACGGCCCTGGACCAACAGCCGGAGGCGACGACCCCGCGGCGATGCCCGGACCGCCCCGCAAGGCGCGGCCGTTGACCGGGTCCCTCAAGCCGGTGCTCGCCCGGGTGGCCAACGGCGAGGCGCTGTCCGAGACGGAATCGGAGGACGCGTTCGGCCTCGTCATGTCCGGCACGGCAACGCCGTCGCAGATCGCGGGCCTGCTGATGGCCCTGCGGGTGCGCGGCGAGACCGTTCCCGAGCTGACCGGCGCGGTGCGGGCGATGCGCGCCCGCATGCTGGCGATCGAGGCTCCGCCCGGCGCCATCGATGTCTGCGGCACTGGCGGCGACAGCCAGGGCACGCTCAACGTCTCCACCGCTGTCAGCTTCGTGGTCGCCGGGCTCGGCGTGCCGGTGGCCAAGCATGGCAACCGCGCCCTCTCCTCGCGCGCCGGCGGAGCGGATGTGCTCGCCGCGCTCGGCATCGATCTCGACACGCCGATCGAGCGCCTCGCGCACGTGCTCCGCGCCGCCAACATCGCCTTCCTGTTCGCGCCGCGCCATCACGCGGCGATACGGCACGCGCAGGCGACACGGACCGAGCTTGGCGTGCGCACGATCATGAACCTGCTCGGCCCGATGGCGAACCCGGCCCAGGTGAGGCGCCAGCTTACCGGCACCTATGCGCCCGCCTGGCTGCGGCCGATGGCGGAGACGCTCGATCGGCTTGGCACCGAACATGCCTGGCTCGTGCATGGCGAGGGGCTCGACGAACTGACCCTCGCCGGCGAGACGCAGGTGGTGGAGCTGCGCGCCGGGACGATCCGCGCCTTCACCGTGGCGCCGGAGGATGCCGGCCTGCCGCGCGCCCCCCTCGCCGCCATTCGCGGCGGCGACGCGGCGGCGAACGCGGCGGCGCTGGAAGCCTTGTTGCACGGAGCGCCGGGCGCCTATCGGGACATCGTGGTGCTGAACGCGGCCGCCGCCCTGATCGTCGCCGGCCGCGCCACCGATCTGCGCGAAGGCGCGGCGCTGGCGGCCCGGTCGCTGGACGAGGGGCTGGCGCTCGCGGCCCTGCGGGGTCTGCGGCGGGAAACCGCGCTGCCGGACGTCAACGCCGCGGCGATCACGGAATAGGAGATCCCCGGCCGGACCGGGAACACCCCGGCCGTTCGAGGTGTTCGGAATACAGGGATCCGGAGCCGGTTCGGTTCCGCCACAAGCAGCGGGCCGGCCCCCGCACAGAAGCTCAATGCCCGGGATTCGGGCAGCGCCGCTTGGAGATACGATGGACGACGAGTTGCCAGACGCCCTCGCCAGCATTTGCGCCGAAACGATGCGCGAGGTGGAGCGGCGCCGCGCGGGAACCCCGATCGAGACGCTCCGCCAGCGCATCAACGCGCAGAACGACAAGCCACGCGGCTTCGGGATCGCGCTCAAGGAGGCGGTGGCGCGCGGTGAAAGCGGCCTGATCGCCGAGATCAAGCGCGCCTCCCCCTCCGCCGGGCTGATCCGCCCGGATTTCGACCCCGCCGGCCTCGCCATCGCCTATGCCGCCGGCGGCGCCACCTGCCTCTCGGTCCTCACCGAGGGACCGCATTTCCAGGGCGCGGCCGAGCATCTGCAACTGGCGCGCGCCGCCGTGAAGCTGCCGGTGCTGCGCAAGGATTTCATCCTCGATCCCTGGCAGGTGTACGAAAGCCGCGCCATGGGCGCCGACTGCATCCTGTTGATCATGGCGGCGCTGACCGATGCACAGGCGCTGGAGCTGGAAGGCCTCGCCCGCAACCTCGACCTCGACGTGCTGGCCGAGGTGCATGATCAGCGCGAGCTGGAGCGCGCGCTCGGGCTGCAGACGCCACTGATCGGGATAAACAACCGTAATCTTAAGACGTTGAAGACCAATCTTCAGACGACGGTGGAGCTGGCCCCGCATGCCCCGCCGGACCGCATCCTGGTGACGGAAAGCGGCATCGCGACGCATGGCGATGTGCAACTGATGACCGGGCTCGGCATCCATTGCTTCCTGGTCGGCGAGAGCCTGCTGCGCCAGCCGGATGTGCGGCTGGCGGCCATGACGCTGCTCGGCCGGGACGAGCCGGTGTGAGCGGCCTCAGCCATTTCGACACCGAGGGGCGGGCCGTCATGGTCGATGTCTCGGCCAAGCCGGAAACCGCGCGGACCGCGACGGCGCGCGCCCGCGTGGTGATGCAGCCGGAGACATTGCGCACCATCCTGGCCGGCGAGGCCAGCAAGGGCGACGTGATCGGCGTGGCGCGCCTCGCCGGCATCATGGCCGCCAAGCGCACCTCGGACCTGATCCCGCTCTGCCACCCGCTGCCGATCACCGCCGTGAACGTCGATCTCGCCCCCGCCGCTTCGGGCGACGCGCTGGAGATCGCCGCCACGGTGCGCATCGCCGGCCGCACCGGCGTGGAGATGGAGGCGCTGACCGCCGCCAGCATCGCCGCGCTGACCGTCTATGACATGTGCAAGTCGATCGATCGCGGCATGCGCATCGAGGCGCTGCGGGTCACGCACAAGGACGGCGGCAAGTCCGGCAGCTTCGTCCAGGACTGAGGACGCAGGGGACTGAGCATGCAGGGGGCGCGGAACGCGGACGGACCGGCGCCGGCAGGCCCCGGCGCGGCGGAGGGCGGTAAAACCGCCGCCTTCCTCAGCGTGGAGGCGGCGCGCGCGCGCATCCTGGCCCGCCTGCTTCCAACACAGACGGAAATTGTCCCGCTGCCCGAGGCCTGGGGCCGCGTCTCCGCCCGCCTTGTGCCGGCGCGCCTGACCAATCCGCCGTCCGATGTCTCCGCCATGGATGGCTACGCCCTGCGCGCCGCCGATGGCGCGGCGGGCGCGATGCTGCGGGTGATCGGCGAGGCGCCCGCCGGCCATCCCTTTGCCGGGACGGTCGCCCCCGGGGAAACGGTGCGCCTGTTCACCGGCAGCGTGCTGCCGCCCGGCGCGGACGCCATCCTGCTGCAGGAGGATGCCGAGCGGCACGGCGAGAGCGTGACCGTGCGCGAGACCGTCGCCGCCGGCCAGCATATCCGCCGCGCCGGCCAGGATTTCGCGGCCGGCGACACGCTCATCCCGGCCGGCCGCCGGCTCGGGGCGCGGGATATCGGCCTCACGGCGGCGGGTAATCATCCCTGGGTCGCGGTGCACCGGCGGCCGCGCGTCGCGATCCTCGCCACCGGCGACGAGATCACCCTGCCCGGCGAGGCAATCGGGCCGGGCGGGATCATCAACGCGAACGCGCACGCCCTGGCGGCGCTGGTGCGGGCCGGCGGCGGCGAACCGCTGGTGCTGCCGATCGTCGCGGATGCGCGGGACGCGATCGCCGTCGCCACCGGCGATCTGCGCGGCTGCGACCTGCTCGTCACCACGGGCGGGGCGAGCGTCGGGGCGCATGACCTGGTGCGGGAGGGACTCGGCGCGCGCGGCTTCGCGCCGGATTTCTGGAAGATCGCCATGCGCCCGGGCAAGCCGCTGATGTTCGGTCATGCCGGGGAGGTGCCGGTGCTCGGCCTGCCCGGCAATCCGGTGGCGGCGATGGTGTGCGGCCTGCTGTTCCTGCTGCCTGCCCTCGCCCGGCTCTCCGGCCTGCCGGGCGACCCGCCGGCGTCGGTTCCGGCCCGGCTCGGGGCGCCGGTCGCGGCCAATGACCGGCGGGCGGATCATTTGCGCGCCCGGCTGAGCGAGGGACCGGATGGCGGCCTGGTGGCGACGCCGTTCCCGAGCCAGGATTCCGCCCGCCTGCGCCTGCTGGCCGACGCGGACGCGCTGGTGCTGCGCCCGCCGCTCGCGCCCGCCCTGGCGGCGGGGGAGATCGTGCCGGTGCTGCGGCTGGATGGGTTCGGGGTTTAAGCAAAGGCCAGGGGCGCCGCCCCTGGACCCCGCCAAAGGCTAAGCCTTGTAAGTCGTTTGCCGTCTCTGGCATTGGCCAATGCCAGAGACGGCAGCGGTGAGCTTGTGCGAGCCTCGGGCGCGTGCCCGTTCCAAAGATAAAGCCC
>DATJWY010000062.1:0-3798 GCA_035500775.1 Acetobacteraceae bacterium | reverse complement strand
CGCCAAGCCGTACCGGCTCTCGGATATCTGCGCGCTGGTCCGGCGAGTGGTCACGGAGACGGCGGCATAGAGCGTGATCGCTTGAGGCTGACGGTCGGAAAGCGTGAATCGCGCTCTCAAAACAAGGCGCCAGACCATGATCGGATCAGTCAACCGGATCCAATCATGGTCTACGACGCCAGGACGCGCGGGCCGCTCTATCGCGTTGCCCGCGCGATCCGGCGTCAATCCAGGACGGGAACGGCCGGCGCCGCCGCGCCCTCCAGCACCCGCGCCGCCCGCAGCGCGAGATCGTCGCGGTACAGCGCCGCCGCAACCTGCACCGAGCGCGGCAACCCGCCCTCGCCCAGCCCCATCGGCACGCTGATCGCCGGCTGGCGGGTTAGGTTGAAGGCGAAGGTCCAGGGGGCCCAGCTCGTCCAGAGCGCCTCGGCCGGATCGGCGACGGGCGCGTCGGCGCGCGGCGCCGGCGCCGGCACGCTGGGGCACAGCACCAGGTCGTAGCGCTGATGCAGACGGGCCATGGTGTGCGCGGCCTCCAGGCGCAGCGCCTCCGCCTCCAGCATGTCCTCCGCCGTCAGCCCCGCGGCGCCTTGCGCCACCTGCATCAGGCCGGGGTCCAGTGCGCCGCGCCGCGCCTCGGGGAAGCTCGCGACCAGCCGGGCCAGCGCCGCGCTCCAGACACGGCCGAAGACCAGCCGCGTGTCGGGCAGGCGCGGATCGGCCTCCTCCAGCTCCGCACCGGCGTCCTGCAACGCCATCGCCGCCTGTTCCACGGCGGCGATGCCGTCCGCATCCACCGGCGCGTCGAAGCCCGGACGGGTCAGCACGGCGACGCGCAGCCCCTCGACGCCGTCCTCGATGCCGTCCCGCCAGTCGCGGGGATCGTCCGGCAGGGCGTAGGGGTCGCGCAGATCGAAGCGGGCCATGGCGCTCAGCATCAGAGCGGCATCCCGCACCGAGCGGGCGATCGGCCCGGCGACCGCCATGTTGGCGAAGGCGCCATGCGGCCATTGCGGCACCCGACCGAAGCTCGGCTTGACCCCGACCATGCCGCTCCAGGCGGCCGGGATGCGGATGGACCCGCCGGCATCGGTGCCGACGTGCAACGGCCCGAAACAGGCGGCGGCCGCGGCGGCGGCGCCGGAGGAGGAGCCGCCCGGCGTATGCGCGAGGTTCCAGGGATTGCGGGTGATGCCGTGCAGCGGGCAATCGCCCGGGCTCTTCCAGCCGAATTCGGTGGTGGTCGTCTTGCCCAGGATCACCGCGCCCGCCTGCTTCAGCCCAACCACCAGCGGCGCATCCACCGCCACCGGCTCGGCGCTGGTCAGCCGGCTGCCGCGACGGGTGGGGAAGCCGGCCATGTCCACCAGATCCTTGACCGTGCAGGGCACGCCATCCAACGGCCCGAGCGGCCGGCCGGCGGACCAGCGGGCCTCGCTCTCGCCGGCCTGGCGCACGGCATGCGGGCTCAGCACGGCGAAGGCATTGAGCTTCGGGTTAAGCCGGGCGATCCGCTCCATCACCGCCTGCAACGCCTCGACCGGGCTCAGCACCCGCCGCGCATAGGCTTGCACCAGCTCTTCCGCGCTCATCAAAGCGGGGTTGGTCGGGATCGTCATGGAGCGCTCTCCTCGCGGCAACGCGGCAACGCATAAGCGCTCTGGCCGGCGATGGAAAGGAAGGCCAGGGCTCCGCCCTGGACCCGCAGGGGCCTGGAGGCCCCAGACCCCCAATACTTTAATAAAGGATTCCAAAGGCTTGCCTTTGGCGGGGTCCAGGGGCGGAGCCCCTGGCCGTTGCTTCCTTCCGCGCCGAACGAAAACAGGTGCTATCAGAGGCGCCGACCGCCGCGACTCCCGAGGACCCAAGCATGGATACAGCCGCCCGCCAGGCCGCGCGCCGGGATACGCTGCAAGCCGCGTTCCGCGCGCTACAGGCCGGCCAGGCCGAGGCGTGCGAGGCGCGGACGCGCGGCCTGGTCGAGCAGGACCCGGACGATATCGAGGCGATGCTGCTGTTCGGCCTCGCCCTCGGGCTGCGTGGCGCCTTCGCCGAGGCGGCGCCCTGGCTGAACCGCGTCGGGCGCGCCCGCCCGTTTCACGACCACCCGTGCCGCGACCTCGCCGGCCTGCTGCGCCGTCATGGACGCCCCGGCACGATCCCCACCCTCTACCGCGCCCTGCTGGCCGACGACGCGCGCGATCACCGGCTGCATGAGGGCCTGGCCGATCATCTCTACGAGGCGCGGCGGCCGGAGGAGGCGATCGCCGCAGCCCAGGACGCCCTCGACCGCGCGCCGGATTCGGTGCGGGCGCATACGCTGCGCGGCGTCAGCCTGACCGAGCTGGGGCGGCTGGAGGAGGCGCAGGCGCATTTCCGCCGCGGCACGGAACTCGACCCTCGGCATGGGCCGAGCTGGGCCAATCTCGCCATCACGCTCAAGGTGTCCGGTCGGATCGACGAGGCGCTCGACTGCTTCCGCCGCGCGGTGGAGGCGCGGCCGGAGGATCTCAGGGTGCGGATCAATTACGCGCTCGCCCTGCTGCAGGCCGGGCGGATGGCGCAGGGCTGGAAGGAGTATGAGTGGCGCTTCCGGCAGCCGGGACGTACCCCCCTCCCCGCCGCCCGCCTGCTGCCCACGCTCTCGACGCGGGGAGATCTTTCCGGCCGCATTGTGCTGGTGGAGCATGAGGAAGGGTTCGGCGACACGCTGCAATTCCTGCGTTACCTGCCGCTCCTGCAACAACGCGGCGCCCGCGTCCTCGCCTGGGTGCCGCAAGAGCTGGCGCGGCTGGTGGGGCGCATGCCGGGGGTTGGCGTGGTCACGGGCAACGCCCTTCCGCCCTATGATTACCACTGCCCGTTCATCAGCCTGCCGCGCGCCTTCGGCACCACGGTGGAGACCATTCCGGGAGAGACGCCGTATCTGTCGGCCGATCCGGCGGAGGCGGCGATCTGGGCGCGGCGGCTGCCGCCGGGGCGGTTGCGGGTCGGCTTGGCCTGGGCCGGGCAGAGCCGGCCCTGGATCCCGCATTTCGTCACTCTGGATCAGCGCCGGAGCACGAGCCTCGCGGCCCTGGCGCCGCTGGCCGCGGTGGAGGGGGCGGTGTTCGTCAGCCTGCAAAAGGGCGAGCCGGCGGCACAGGCAAAGGCGCCGCCGCCCGGCATGGCGCTGCACGATCCGATGGACGAGGCGCGGGATTTCGCCACTACCGCCGCCATCATCGCCAATCTGGACGTGGTGGTGTCGGTGGATACCTCGGTGGTGCATCTCGCCGGGGCGCTCGGCAAGCCGGTGTTCCTGCTCGACCGGGTGGAGCATTGCTGGCGCTGGCTGCATCAGCGGGAGGACAGCCCCTGGTATCCGGGGCTGCGCATCTTCCGTCAGGAGCGGATCGGCGACTGGGAGCCGGTGGTGCGGCGCGTGGCGGCGGCACTGGCCGCGTTCCGGGGCTGACCCGCCGGAGATGCGGGCGCGGCACGGATGACAGGGACGGGGTCCGGGGACTATACCCGCTCACCGACAACGCCGCCGGAACACCCGGCGCTTGAGCCGAGATGGTTGGATGATCCCACTGCTGTTGCTTGTATTAGGCGTCGTTTGCTTCGTGGTGGGAGTGGTCAAGGTGCAACGTCATCCGCCGCCGGAGTGGGCGCCCCCTGCCGTTGCCGGCGGACTCTTGCTGTGCCTGCTCAGCATGATGGTCGGGTTGTATCAGCAATTGTAATAGACCACCTTGTATCGCTTGCACCGACAGGAGTGGTAGCTCTGCGGCCATTTCAGTCAGCGAATGG
>DATJWY010000061.1:0-15498 GCA_035500775.1 Acetobacteraceae bacterium | reverse complement strand
TAAGTAAAGGATTCCAAAGGCTTGGCCTTTGGCGGGGGCCAGGGGCAGAGCCCCTGGCCTGAACGAAATCATCCCCCGATCAGCGCCTTCATCCGCCGGACCGTCGCGGGCAGCCCCTCGAAAATGGCCTGCCCGATCAGGAAGTGCCCGATATTCAGTTCCCGCACCTGCGGCAGCGCGGCGACCGGGCGAACGTTGTCGTAGGTCAGCCCGTGGCCGGCATGGCACTCCAGCCCCAGCGTCTCGGTGAGGGACGCCGCCGCGCGGAGTCGCTCCAGCTCGCCGGGACAGCCCTCGGCATAGGCGCCGGTGTGCAGCTCCACCACCGGTGCGCCGAGTGCGGCCGCGGCGCGCAGCTGTGCCGGCTCCGGGTCCAGGAACAGCGAGACCCGAATGCCCGCCTCCGTGAGCGCCGCCACCACCGGGCGCAGCGCCTCGATCTGCCCGGCGGCGTCCAGGCCGCCTTCCGTGGTCACTTCCGCGCGGCGTTCGGGCACCAGGCAGGCGGCGTGCGGCCGTAGCCGGCAGGCGATGGCGACCATCTCCGGTGTCGCCGCCATTTCCAGGTTGAGCGGGGCGGGGAGGGCGCACAGGCGCTCCATATCGGCGTCGCGGATATGCCGTCGGTCCTCGCGCAGATGCGCGGTAATGCCGTCCGCCCCGGCCGCGAGCGCCGCCTCGGCCGCGGCCACCGGGTCGGGATGCGCCCCGCCGCGCGCGTTGCGCAGCGTGGCGACGTGGTCGATGTTTACCCCCAGGCGCGGCGTGCTCATGCTTTCCCCCTGTTGCCGCCGATCGCCGCGGCGAGACGCAGCGCCGCGATCAGGCTGGACGAATCGGCTTCGCCCCGTCCGGCGATGTCGAACGCCGTGCCGTGATCCGGCGATGTGCGGATGATCGGCAGGCCCAGGGTTACGTTCACCCCGCCGGCCATGTCGAGCGTCTTCAGCGGGATCAGCGCCTGGTCGTGATACATGCAGAGCGCGGCGTCATAGCGGGCGCGCGCCCGCTCGGTGAACATCGTGTCGGGTGGCCAGGGGCCGGTCGCGTCGATCCCTGCCGCGCGCAGCGCCGCGATGGCGGGGCGGATCGTGGTGATCTCCTCATTGCCCATCACCCCTTCCTCGCCGGCATGCGGGTTGAGCCCGGCCACGGCGAGGCGCGGCGCGGCGATGCCGAAATCCCGCCGGAGCGCCGCCGCCGTGGTGCGGCCGGCGGCGATGATCGCCGCGGCGCTCAGCGTGTTCAGGGCATGGCGCAGCGAGACATGCACCGTCACCGGCACCACCCGCAGCAGCGGCGAGGCAAGCATCATCACCTCCTGACCGCTGACGCCGGTCAGTTCGGCCAGGAACTCGGTGTGCCCCGGATGCGGGAAGCCGGCGCGCTTCAGCACCGCCTTGCTGATCGGGTTGGTGACGACGGCATCCGCCTCGCCCGCCTGCACAAGGCGCACGGCGCGGGCGATGCTGTCGATGATGGCCGGTGCGTTGGCCGGATCGGGTTGCCCGGCTCGGGTGGGCACGGCCAGCGGGACCGGCAAAACCGGGATCGCCTGGGGGAAGACGGCGGGCGCCTCGGCGGGATTGGTCACCACCCGCACGGGTGCCAGTCCGGAGAAAACGGCGGGGTCGGCCAGGACAACGAAGGCGGGGCCGGTGGCATTCAGCGCCTGCCAGGCGCCGGCGGTGATCTCGGGGGAGATGCCAGCGGGATCGCCCATCGTCAGGGTCAGCATGGTTCGGCCTTTCCGGACCCGGACCGAAAGGTCAGGGCTCTGCCCTGGACCCGCTGAGGGCGAGCGCCCCCAGACCCACATTGATTAAGTGGGAGGAACAGTCGGCGGGGTTCGCAATCTGTGGCTGAGGAAAGCATGAGTAGCGATGTCGAATGCGATCTTCGTGCGGTTGAGAGGGAATTATCCAGCGCCTGTTTTATTTATCAACCAAGGATTTGCGGCCGATAAACGGCGGGGCTAGGGTCAATTCGCTGTCTGGCCGTCATACAGGGAGGATGAAATGGCAGCGCAAACCAAATGGCATCTGTCCGGTGACTATTTCGAGAATTGCAACTGCGACGTAGTTTGCCCTTGCCTTGTCTCGCCCGCCGCACCGCTCACGGCACGGCCAAGCCAGGGTGTGTGTGACGTAGCGCTGGTCTTTCACATCGACAAGGGCAGCTACGGTCAGGTTTCGCTCGACGGACTCAACGTCGCCGTAATCGGCCATACGCCAGGCGCCATGGCGGACGGCAACTGGACGCTTGCCGCCTACATAGACGAGCGTGCGGATGACGAGCAGACCGCGGCGCTTGGCGCAATCTTCGGCGGTGCCGAGGGCGGCCCCATGGCGGCCTTTGCCCCGCTCGTCGGCAAGCATCTCGGCGCGAAGAAGGTGGCGATCAAATACACCGTCAATGGTAACGCCCGTTTAGCGGAAATCCCCGGCATCATGCACATGGCGGTAGAGCCGCTGGGGAGCATGCACCCGAGCGGTGAGATTTGGGCTGCGACAGGCCACCCGGTCGCACCGGACAAGCTTGCGTTCGCCGTGGGCAGGAAGGGCAGCACCTTCGCCGATCACGGCATGCGGTGGGATAATTCCGGCAAGAACGGCCACTACGCGCCGATCAACTGGTCGAACTAGAGCGTGATGATCGCTGAAGGACGCGCTCATCCCGCTCTAGACCTTTGTTTTAGCGAGCAAGTTAATGGGTTCAGGTGGTTCCACCTAAACCCATCTTGCTCTAGCAGCGCGTCGATCTCCGCTCGCCGCTACCTCAAACCTTGCGGGGGCGCCAACGTGCCCCCAGGGGGAGACACGGCCATGAAACGCACCGAGACGGACCCGCTGCTGGTGCAACGCAACATCATCCTGGGCCTTCTCCTGGGGTTGGCGGCTGCGGCCTGGATGCTGCTCGCTTGGCAAGGCGCTGGCGGCGACATGGACATGGCGATGGCCTCACCGACCATGGGTATGCGTGCGCCGCTGTTCCTCGCGATCTGGGTCGTCATGATGGTGGCCATGATGTTCCCCACCGCCGCACCCATGATCCTCACCTTCCACAAGGTGCAGGCAAGCAAGCGCCAGCGCGGCGAGGCCTTCGTCGCAACTTGGGTGTTCGTGGCAGCCTACATGCTGGTGTGGGCACTGTCGGGTGTTGCCGCCTATGCGGGCGCCGTCGCCGCCGAGGCGGTCGCCACGCACACCGCGCTATCGTCCGCCACCGCCGCCCGGATTGGCGGGGGGGGCCTCGTCGTGGCGGGTCTCTACCAGTTCACCCCGTTGAAGGATCGGTGCCTGTCGAAGTGTCGCACGCCGATCAGTTTCATCATGACTTCGTGGCGCGACGGGGTGGCGGGCGCGCTGCGCATGGGCTTGCTCCATGGCGCCTATTGCCTTGGCTGCTGCTGGCTGTTGTTCGTTATCCTGTTCCCGCTCGGCATCATGAACATCGCCGCCATGGCGGCTATCACGCTCGTGATCTTCGCCGAGAAGACGCTGCCCTGGGGAGGGCTGGTTGCGCGTGCCACTGCCGCTGCACTGGTGGCCTATGGCGCTGTGGTGCTGGCCGCGCCGCAAGTCCTGCCCACCTTCATGGCGAACGGCGGCATGGTTATGACCGCCCCGGCCGTGCCGGTGGAGATGCAGAAGATGCCGATGCCCCGGGAGCAGCAGTAACGGATTCCAAGGCTCGGCCTTTGGCGGGGGGTGCAGGGGGCAGAGCCCCCTGCGTGATGCCGCCTCAAATATGCAGAGCCCGCCCTTCAACCGCGAGCGCCGCTTCCTTGACCGCCTCGTTCAGGCTTGGATGCGCGTGGCAGGTGATCGCCACGTCCTCGGCGCTGGCGCCGAACTCCATGGCGGTGGCGATCTCGGCGATCAGCGTGCCGGCATCCGGCCCGATGATGTGCGCGCCGAGGATGCGGTCCGTCGTGGCGTCGGCCAGGATCTTCACAAAGCCGTCGGTCGAGCCCATGGCGCGGGCGCGGCCATTGGCGGTGAAGGGGAACTTGCCGACGCGGTAGGCGATGCCGTCCTGCTTCAGCTGCTCCTCGGTCTTGCCGATCGAGGCCACTTCCGGCCACGTGTAGACCACGCCCGGGATCACGCCGTAATTCACGTGCCCGGCCTTGCCGGCCAGCATCTCGGCGAGGGCAACGCCCTCGTCCTCGGCCTTGTGCGCCAGCATCTGGCCGCCGATCGCGTCGCCGATGGCATAGATGCCCGGCACGTTGGTGGCGTAGTGGCCGTCCACCTTGACGAAGCCGCGCTGATCCAGCGCCACCCCGGCCTCTTCCAGGCCGAGCCCCTTGGTGTAGGGGCGGCGGCCAATGGCGACGAGGACCACATCGGCCTTGATCGTCTCGGCCGCGCCGCCCTTCGCCGGCTCCACCGTCAGCGTCACGCTGTTCTTGCCCTTGGTGGCGCCGGTGACCTTGGCGCCGAGGCGGAACTGCAGCCCCTGCTTGGCGAGGATGCGCTCGAAGGTCTTGGCGACCTCGTTGTCCATGCCCGGCACCAGCCGGTCCAGATACTCGATCACCGTGACCTTGGCGCCGAGACGGTGCCACACGCTGCCAAGCTCCAGGCCGATCACGCCGCCGCCGATCACCACCAGGTGGCCCGGAACCTTTTCCAGCTCCAGCGCGCCGGTGGAGGTGACGATCTGCTTCTCGTCCACCTCGACGCCCGGAAGCGGGGTGCTCTCGCTGCCGGTGGCGATGATGATGTGCTTCGCCGCGTAGTCCTTGCCGTCCACGCTGACGCGGCCCGGGGCGGCGATGCGGCCTTCGCCCTTCAGCCAGTCGATCTTGTTCTTGCGGAACAGGAACTCGACGCCCTTGACGTTGGCGCTGACGACGTCCGCCTTGCGGGCCTGCATGCGCGCGAGGTCGAGCTTCACGCCATCAAGCAGGATGCCGTGTTCCTTGAAGCTCTCGGTCGCCTCATGGAAATTCTCGGAGGATTGCAGCAGGGCCTTCGAGGGGATGCAGCCGACATTGAGGCAGGTGCCGCCGAGCGTGCCGCGCTTCTCGACGCAGGCGGTCTTCAGCCCGAGCTGCGCCGCGCGCAGGGCGGCGACATAGCCGCCGGGGCCGGCGCCGATGACGATGACATCGTAGCTGCCATCGGCCGGGGCCGCGGGAGCAGGAGCCGGGGCAGGCGCCGCAGCCGGCTGGGGACGGGCGATCGCGCCCTCGACCGCCGCCGCGCCGGCCTCGATCGTGCCGAGCACCGCGCCGACCGCGACCTCGAGTCCGGCGCCCACGGCATGCGGACCCAGAACCCCGCTCGCCGGTGCGTTCACCTCGACGGTCACCTTGTCGGTTTCCAGCTCCACCAGCGGCTCGCCTTCCGTGACGGGCTGGCCGGGTTCCTTGATCCAGCGCGCCACGGTGGCGGTGGAGATGCTCTCGCCCAGGGTGGGCACCTTGATTTCGGTGGACATGGTTCCTGTCGCCTTCCCGGATGCCCTGTGGGCAAGGTTAAGGCCAGGGGCTTTGCCCCTGGACCCCACTGGGGCCGTCGGCCCCAGACCCCTTAAACGAATTGGGGGTCTGGGGCCTCAAGGCCCCAGTGGGGTGCGGGGCGGAGCCCCGCGGCTTTAGAGATCAAGCAGCAGGCGGCGCGGATCCTCGATGCCTTCCTTCACCCGCACCAGGAAGGTGACGGCTTCCTTCCCGTCGATGACCCGGTGGTCGTAGGAGAGCGCCAGATACATCATCGGCCGGATCTCGACCTTGCCGGCGATCGCCACCGGCCGTTCCTGGATCTTGTGCATACCCAGGATCGCCGACTGCGGCGGGTTCAGGATCGGGGTGGAGAGCAGCGAGCCGTAGATGCCGCCATTGGTGATGCTGAACGTGCCGCCGGACAGCTCGTCGATCTTGAGCTGCCCGTCGCGGGCGCGGCGGCCGAAATCGCTGATGGTCTTCTCGATCTGCGCGAAGTTCAGTTGATCGGCGTCACGCATCACCGGCACCACAAGCCCGCTCGGGCCGCCGACGGCGATGCCCATGTTCACGAACTTGCGGAAGATCATGTCATCGCCGTCAATCTCGGCGTTGACCGCCGGGATCTCGCGCAGGGCGGCGACGCAGGCCTTGACGAAGAAGGACATGAAGCCGAGCCGCGCCCCGCTATGCTTCTTCTCGAAGGCGTCCTTGTACTCGGCGCGCAGGGCCATCACGGCCGACATGTCCACCTCGTTGAAGGTGGTCAGCATGGCGGCGGTGTTCTGCGCTTCCTTCAGACGCTGCGCGATGGTGCGGCGCAGGCGGGTCATCTTCACCCGCTCCTCGCGCACATCGTCGGTGCGCGGGGCGCGCGGCGCGGCGGTGGCCGGCTTCGGCGCCGGGCTGCTCAGGAAGGCGATGACGTCACCCTTGGTGATCCGCCCGTCCTTGCCGGTGCCGGCGCCGACCTGCGCGGCGGCAACGCCCTGCTCCTGCATCAGCTTGGCCGCGGCCGGCAGCGCGACGACGGGGCTGGCGGCCGCCGCCACGGGGGCGGGCGCCGGACGCGGCACCGGGCCGGCGGCCGGCGGCGGCGTGGTCACGCCGGAGACCTTGGACTCCTGCGGCTTCGGCGCCGCGGCGGCGCCCTCCGTCTCGACGATGCCGAGCAGCGCGCCGACGCCGACCTCGGCGCCTTCCTCGACCGCCCGGCTGCCCAGCCGGCCGGCGCTCGGGGCGTTGACTTCGACCGTAACCTTGTCGGTTTCCAGTTCGACCACCGGCTCATCTGCCGCCACGGCGTCGCCGGGCTGCTTCAGCCAGCGTGCCACCGTGGCCGAGCTGACGCTTTCGCCCAGGGTGGGCACCTTGATCTCGGCCGCCATACCGTTCCCTTGCCTTTGTCCTGCGAAGCGCCCCCTGGGGACGCCAGATGCGGCGCGCCCCGCAGGGCGCGCCCGATAGGTCGTGCCCTGTTGCTCAGTCCACGCCGAGAGCGGCGCGCACCAGCGCCGCCTGCTCCTGGGCATGGATCTTGGCGAGGCCGGTTGCCGGGCTCGCCGCCGCCTGGCGGCCGACATAGACCGGCCGGGAGGCCTTGCCCTTGAGCACGCCGAGCACTTTCTCGATCCGCCGGTCCACGAAGGTCCAGGCGCCCATGTTCTCGGGCTCCTCCTGGCACCAGATCACCTCGGCCTGGCCGTAGGCCTTGATGGCGAAGGCGAGGGACTTCTCCGGGAACGGGTGGATCTGCTCAAGCCGCACGATGGCGACGTTGTTAATCCCGCGCTCCCGCCGCTCGGCGAGCAGGTCATAATAGACCTTGCCGCTGCAGATCACGACGCGCGTCACCTCGTTCGCCGGGGCGATGGTGTCGATCTCGGGGATCACCGGGCGGAAGCTGCTGCCGGTCGCCATCTCCTCGAGGCGGGACACCGCGAGCTTGTGGCGCAGCAGCGACTTCGGCGTCATCAGCACCATCGGGCGGCGGAAGTTCCGCTTCAGCTGGCGGCGCAGGGCGTGGAAGTAGTTGGCCGGTGTGGTGATGTTGCCGACCGTCATGTTCCGCTCGGCGCAGAGCTGCAAATAGCGCTCCAGGCGGGCCGAGGAGTGCTCGGGGCCCTGTCCCTCATGGCCGTGCGGCAGCAGCAGGGTGAGGCCGGACATACGCAGCCACTTGGTTTCGCCCGAGGCCAGGAACTGGTCGATGATGACCTGCGCGCCGTTGGCGAAGTCGCCGAACTGCGCTTCCCAGAGCACCAGCGTCCAGGGATCGGCCAGGCTGTAGCCGTATTCGAAGCCGAGCACGCCCTGCTCCGAGAGCAGCGAGTTGAAGATGTCGATCTTCGCCTGGCCGTCGCGGATGTTGTTCAGCGGGACGTATTCGTTCTGGTTGTCCTGGTCGATCAGCACCGCATGGCGCTGGCTGAATGTACCGCGCTGCACGTCCTCGCCCGAGAGACGCACGCGATTGCCTTCCAGCAGCAGCGAGCCGAAGGCGAGCGCCTCGCCGGTCGCCCAGTCAATCCCTTCGCCGGTCTCGATCGCCTGCCGCTTGGCTTCAAGCTGGCGCAGGATCTTGGGGTTGACGTTGAAATGTTTCGGCGCGGTGGAGAGGGCGAGGCCGACTTCCTTCAGCGTCTCCGGGGGCAGGGCGGTGCCGAACTCCTCGGAGGTCTCGTCGTCGTCGCCCGCCTGGCGCAGGCCGGACCACTTGCCTTCCAGCCAGTCAGCCTTGTTGACCTTGTAGGATTTGGCGGCCTCGAAGGCGGTTTCCAGCTCGGCATGGAACGCGTCCCATATCGCCTGGGAGTCCGCCGCCGGAATGCTGCCTTCCTTGGCCAGCCGCTCGGCGTAGAGCGTGCGGGTGGTCGCCTGCTCGCGGATCGCCTTGTACATGATCGGCTGGGTGAAGGCCGGCTCGTCGGTCTCGTTATGGCCGTGGCGGCGATAGCAGACGATGTCGAGCACGACGTCGATCGCGAATTCCTGCCGGAACTCGGCGGCGAGGCGGGCGGCGAACACCACCGCTTCCGGGTCATCGCCGTTCACGTGCAGGATCGGCGATTGCACGCTCTTGGCGACGTCGGTGCAGTAGAGGCCGGAATAGGCGTGCGCCGGGATGGTGGTGAAGCCGATCTGGTTGTTCACCACGACATGGATGGTGCCGCCGGTGCGGTAGCCGATGAGCTTGCTCATCGCCAGCGTTTCATAGACGAGGCCCTGGCCGGCGAAGGCGGCGTCGCCATGCATCAGGATGCCCATCACCGAGCGGCGGCGCTGGGTGTCGCCCGCCATGTCCTGGCGCGCGCGCACCTTGCCCACCACCACCGGGTCCACCGCCTCGAGATGCGAGGGGTTGGGCTGGAGCGAGATATGGACGTTGTGGCCGGCCAGCTCGACATCGGTCGAGGTGCCGAGATGGTACTTCACGTCGCCGGAGCCCTGCACGTCGTCCGGCTTGAAGCTGGAGCCGGCGAACTCGCTGAAGATGGCGGTGAAGGGCTTGCGCACCACGTTGACGAGCGTGTTGAGGCGGCCGCGATGCGGCATGCCGATCGCGACTTCGTTCACCCCGCCGCGCGCCGCGGTCTCGATGATCGCGTGCAGCGCCGGGATCGTCACCTCGCCGCCCTCAAGGCCGAAGCGCTTCGTGCCGACATAGCGCTTCTGGCAGAACACCTCGAAGCCTTCCGCCTCGGTGAGCTGGCGCAGCACCTGGCGCTTGCTGTCCGTGTCGAGACCCTGCGTCCAGGGGGCCACTTCGATGCGGCGCTGGATCCAGGCCTTCTGGTCCGGGTCCTGGATGTGCATGAACTCGACGCCGATCGGGCCGCAATAGGCCTGGCGCAGCTGCTGCACGATCTCGCGCAGCGTGGCGGTCTGCCGCCCGAGCACGTTGTCGATGAAGATCGGGCGGTCGAAATCCTGTTCCGTGAAGCCGTAGCTCCGCGGGTCGAGCTCGGGGTGCGACTTCGGCGCCGTCAGGCCGAGCGGGTCGAGCCGTGCCTCCAGATGGCCGCGCACGCGATAGGCGCGGATCAGCATCAGGGCGCGCAGGGAATCCCGCGCCGTGGCGAGGGCCTGTTCCTGGCTGAGTCCGGCGGGGGCGGCGGCCTTCCCGGCCTCCTTGCCCTTGCCCTTCGCCGCCTCGGGGCGGACCGGCTCGGCTTCGCCAAATTCGTAATGGCGGGGGGCCCAGGAGGCGCCGGACGCGTCCTCGAGCACCGCGCGGGCATCGTCATCGAGTGCCGCGAACACCGCGGCGAAGCTCGGATCTACCGAGGCGGGATCTCTGGCCCACCTGGCATAGAGATCGGCCATGAACGCCGCGTTCGCGCCGTTGAACGCAGTTGCGAGAATATCAACGCCGGCCATAACCAAACCCTCTCCGGGTAATTGCGACAGGTCCTTTAGACCTACCTCAACCTAGTCAGTGGCGATATTGCGCTAACCCAGCAGGCCGCGTTCTCAGGGTTTCCGAAAACGCATGGCCTGCCGGGCGCGCCATTAACCCTTCAGTGCCTTGACCATGGTGCTGCCGAGAGCGGCGGGGCTGTCCGCCACATGAATCCCGGCCAGGCGCATGGCTTCGAACTTGGCGGCGGCCGTGTCACGCCCGCCGCTGATCACCGCGCCGGCATGGCCCATGCGGCGGCCCGGCGGCGCGGTGGCACCGGCGATGAAGCCCACCACCGGCTTCGTCGTCTTGCTCGCGGCGACGAACTCGGCGGCGTCGATCTCGCTCTGGCCGCCGATCTCGCCGATCATGATGATCGCGTCGGTCTCGGGGTCGGCCAGGAACATCTCCAGCACGTCGATGAAGTCGAGGCCCTTCACCGGGTCGCCGCCGATGCCGACGCAGGTGCTCTGCCCGAGCCCCGCCGCCGTGGTCTGCGCCACCGCCTCATAGGTCAGCGTGCCGGAGCGGGAGACGATGCCGATGCGGCCCCGCCGATGGATGTGCCCCGGCATGATGCCGATCTTGCACGCATCCGGCGTGATCACGCCCGGGCAGTTCGGCCCGACCAGGATCGATTTCGAGCCGGACAGCGCCCGCTTCACCTTCACCATGTCCTGTACGGGAATGCCTTCGGTGATGCAGACGATCAGCTCCATTTGGGCGTCGATCGCCTCCAGGATGCTGTCGGCGGCGAAGGGCGGCGGCACGTAGATCGCCGTCGCCGTCGCCCCCGTGGCGTGCTTCGCCTCGGCCACCGTGTCATAGACCGGCAGCTCCAGGTGCACCTGACCGCCCTTGCCCGGCGTTACCCCGCCCACGACCTTGGTGCCGTAGGCGATCGCCTGCTCGGAATGGAACGTGCCTTGCGCCCCGGTGAAACCCTGGGTGATGACCCGGGTCTCGGCATTGACCAGAATGGCCATGTCAGGCGGCCTCCCGCACGGCCTTCACCACCTTTTCGGCGGCGTCGGCCAGGTTGTCGGCGGAGACGATCGGCAGGCCGGACTTCGCCATGATCTCCTTGCCAAGCTCCACGTTGGTGCCTTCCAGGCGCACCACCAGCGGCACGTTCAGCGACACTTCGCGTGCCGCCGCCACCACGCCCTCGGCGATGACGTCGCAGCGCATGATGCCGCCGAAGATGTTCACCAGGATGCCCTCGACGTTCGGATCGGAAAGGATGATCTTGAACGCCGCCGTCACCCGCTCCTTGGTCGCGCCGCCGCCGACATCGAGGAAGTTCGCCGGCTCGGCGCCGTAGAGCTTGATGATGTCCATGGTGGCCATGGCAAGCCCGGCGCCGTTGACCATGCAGCCGATATTGCCGTCGAGCGCGACGTAGCTGAGGCCGTGCTTGCTGGCTTCCAGCTCCTTCGGGTCCTCCTCCGCCTCGTCCCGCAGCTTCTCCAGCTCCGGATGGCGGAACAGGGCGTTGTCGTCGAACGATATTTTGGCATCCAGCGCCATCACGTCGCCCGTGCCCGTCACCACGAGCGGGTTGATCTCGACGATGGCGCAGTCGAGCTTCGTGAAGGCCTCATACATCGCGGTCACGAACCGGCAGAAGGCCGAGACCTGCTTGCCAGAGAGGCCGAGGCCGTAGGCGAGCTTGCGGCCGTGGAAGCCGCTGATGCCGGTCGCCGGATCGACGGCGACGCGCAGGATCTTCTCGGGGTGGTGTTCCGCCACCTCCTCGATCTCCATGCCGCCCTCGGTGGAGGCCAGGATGGTGATGCGGGATGTCGCCCGATCGACCAGCAGGGAGAGGTACAGCTCGCGCGCGATGTCGCAGCCCGCTTCCACGTAAACACGATGAACCCGCCTTCCGGCGGGTCCCGTCTGCTTGGTGATGAGGGTGCGGCCGATCATCGCCTCGGCGTGGCTCCGGGCGTCCTCCGGCGAGCGGGCGAGGCGAACCCCGCCCTTGCCGTCGGTGTCGCTCGCGAACCGGCCGGCACCCCGGCCGCCCGCATGGATCTGGGACTTTACGACGTAAACGGGTCCCGGAAGCCTACGGGCGGCTTGCTCCGCTTCCTCCGGAGTCCAGGCAACGAAGCCGTCGAGAACGGCGACGCCATACTGCTTGAGCAGATCTTTGGCCTGGTATTCGTGGATGTTCATGCGTTCAGACGCCGAGCTTCTTGAAGTCTTCGATCAGCTTCTTCACCGCGTCGCAGGACTTGTCGAATGCGACCTTCTCTTCCGGCTCGAGATGGATCTCGACGATCCGCTCCACGCCCTTGGCGCCGATCACCACCGGCACGCCGACATAGAGGTCGGAGAGGCCATACTCGCCGTTCAGCTTCACGGCGCAGGGGAAGACCCGCTTCTTGTCCTTCAGGTAGGCTTCCGCCATCGCGATCGCCGAGGCGGCCGGAGCGTAGAAGGCGCTGCCCTTCTCCAGGAGCTTCACGATCTCGCCGCCGCCATTCGCGGTGCGGGTGCAGATCGCGTCGATCTTCTCCTGGGTGGTCCAGCCCATCTTGATCAGGTCGCGCACCGGGATGCCGGCGACCGTCGAGTAGCGGGTCAGCGGCACCATCGTGTCGCCATGGCCGCCGAGCACGAAGGCGTTCACGTCCTCGACAGAAACCTTGAACTCTTCCGCGAGGAAGTGGCGGAAGCGGGCGCTGTCGAGCACGCCGGCCATGCCGACCACGCGCTCCGGCGGCAGGCCGGACTTCTGCTGCAGCACCCACACCATCACGTCGAGCGGGTTGGTGATGACGATGACGAAGGCGTTCGGCGCGTAGGTCTTGATGCCCTCGGCCACCTTGCCGATGACCTCGGCGTTCTTGGCCAGAAGGTCGTCACGCGACATGCCCGGCATGCGCGGGAAGCCTGCGGTGACGATCACCACGTCCGCGCCGGCGATCGCCGCGTAGTCGGAGCCGCCGCTGATCGTGGCGTCGAAATCGTCCACCGCGCCAGACTGGCTGATATCCAGCGCCTTGCCCGCCGCTACTCCGCCGAATACGTCGAACAGGACGATGTCGCCCAGTTCCTTCAGGCCGATCAGGTGCGCAAGCGTGCCGCCGATGTTGCCGGCGCCGATGAGCGCGATCTTGTTGCGTGCCATGGACAATCCCTGCCGCAAGTCTGGATGGGGCCGGACCACACGGGTCAGGCGCCCGCCGGAGCGCCCGGAGGGCATCCGTTGCTAAACCAGCACACAAGGACAGACAAGGGCGGCCGGGCGGGTTACGCTTGCGTACGCCTCAGGTCAGGTGCGGCAAAGCGAGATAGTCCTGGCTTTGCATCTCGGCGAGGCGGGAGGCCGTGCGCTCGAACGCCTTCGCCCCCTCGCCGCGCTCGTAGAGTTGATCCGGCTGCGCCGCCGCCGAGGCGACGAGCTTGGCCCGGTGGTCGTAGAGCGCGTCGACCAGGGTGATGAAGCGGCGGGCGCGGTCGTAATTCTCCGGGCTGAGGCGGGGGATGCCGTCCAGCACCAGGGTGTGGAAATGCGTCGCCAGGGCGAGATAGTCGCCAGGGCCGAGCGGCTGGCCGCACAGCGTCTCGAAATCGAAACGCGCCACCCCGTTCGCCGCGAGCGGCACGACGATCGTGCGGCCGGTGACGGTGAGCGTCGCCTGGTGCGCATGGGGGGGGCCGGCCAGCTCGGCGAAGGCACGGTCGAGCGCGCGGTCGGCGCGGGAATCGGCCGGGACGTGCCAGGTCGGGAGGCCGCGCAGCCGGTTGCGCCGGTAATCCCGCTCGCCATCCATCACCAGCACGTCCATGCGCTGCTTGATCAGGGCGATGAAGGGCAGGAAGGCGTCGCGCCCCGGCTTGCCGCGGAACAGGTCGTCCGGCACCGTGTTGGAGGTGGCGACGACCACGACGTCGCGATCGAACAGTGCCTGGAACAGCCGGCCGAGCAGCATCGCGTCGGCGATGTCGTTGACCTGGAACTCATCGAAGCAGAGCAGCCCCGCGTCCTGCGCAATGCTGTCGGCGAGCGGCGGGATCGGGTCGGCGCCCTTCGGGTTCGCGTGCTTCCATTTATGGATGCGCGCATGCGCTTCCTGCATGAAGCGATGGAAATGGATGCGCCGCTTGCGGCGAACATCGGCCCGCTCGAAGAACAGGTCCATCAGCATGGATTTGCCGCGCCCTACCTCACCGACGAGATAGAGGCCGTTCGGGCGGTCGGTCGCTTCCTCCACCGGTTTGCGGCGCAGCAGGCGGCCGAGCAGCGAGTTGCCGCCATTCTGCGCGGGCAAAGGCGAGGGATCGTAGCCGCGGAGCTTGACCCAGAGATCCTGCAACCGTTCGGCGGCCAGGGCCTGTGCCGGGTCGGGGGCCAGATCGCCCGCTGCCAGCAGCGCGCGGTAGGCGGGGAGGGGGCCGGACCGGACAATCCCGGGCGATGATGCGCCGTCCATGATGCGCTGCCGCATACAGGGAAAAACCAGCGACGGCAAACCCGCCGGCGCGGGCGAGTCCGCTTCAGACAAAATCAACCATTCGGGAGCAGCCTGATTTCCGGGGCTAACCATTACTAAATATGTGAATTATCAACCGGGCACAGAAGGCACCGAGCGGTGAAGGTCCTCGTTATCGCGGTCGTGGCCGCGATCGGCATGACCACGGCGGGGTATGCGGGGCAGCCCGCGCCGCCGCGCCCGGCGGATCAATACCAGGCGAAGATTTGTGCTGATTCGCAATTATCCGTCCGGCGTGTGGCGGATACAGGCATCCTGCCATACGCTTGCTGCGATGCGTTTTCCGGCTGCGCCCAATATCTTTCCACCGATATCCTCACCCCACCGCTCGCTCCATCGCGCACCTGACGGGTGGGGCGCAGCCGCCCCCGATCGCGCCCGGCCATCGCCGGAAATATTGCGGCCCGGCCCGGCCCGGCCTAACTGATCGGGCATGAGCCGCACCGCAGAATCCCCCGCCCCGCCGCGACTGGACTATGACGCCCTGCGCTCCGCGCGGGTCTCGCATGATCCATTTGCTCACGTCCTGGTGCCCGGCTTCGTGCCGGGGCCCTTCCTGGCCGAGATCGTCGCCGGCCTGCCGGAACTCGCCGGCGGCGGCTCCTACCCGGTCGAGGGACTGCGTCTCGGCACCGCCGGCCGGCAATTGGTGGCCGAGCTTGAGGGGGCGAGGCTGCGCGACGCCATCGCGGAGAAATTCGCCCTCGATCTCGATGATGCGCCGACGATGCTGACCCTGCGCGGCCGGTCGCGGGACAAGGACGGGCGGATCCACTGCGACTCCGTGGCCAAGCGGGTGACGGTGCTGCTCTACCTCAATCCGGCGACCGAGGCCTGGGCGCGGCAGGAGGGCTGCCTGCGCCTGCTGCGCGGGCCGGACGACATCGAGGACTACGCCGTGGAGGTGCCGCCAGTGGACGGCACCCTGCTCGTGTTCCCGAACGGCCCGACCACCTGGCACGGGCACAAGACCTTCGTCGGGCGGCGCTACGTCGTGCAGCTCAACTACATGACCGACGATGCCCGGGCGCGGTCGGAACTGCGCCGGCAACGTCTCTCGGCGCTGGTCAAGCGCTGCTCCCCCGCCGCCTGAGCCGGCGGGGGCGCGGTCAGGGCGAAACCGCCCGGGCCAG
>DATJWY010000060.1:0-2054 GCA_035500775.1 Acetobacteraceae bacterium | reverse complement strand
CTTGATAGCTCACCAGCGGCTTGCCGCGCCAGTTCTGGGTGATGAACGAGAACAACCGATGTTCGATTTTGTTCCACTTGCTGGTGCCGGGTGGCAGATGAGAGACGGTGATGGTGAGCCCGAGTTCGTCGGCGAGCGCTTGCAGTTCGCGCTTCCATAACCGCACACGCGCGCCGTTGCTACCGCCGCAATCGGCGGTGATCAGCAGGCTGCGTGCGTCGGGGTAGCGCGCCTGTCCCATGCTCCGCCACCAGCGGCGGATGGCGTTGACGGCGAAGCTGGCGGTGTCGTGGTCGATGCCAACGCTGACCCAGCCGGCATTGCCGGCGATGTCGTAAACGCCGTATGGCACGGCGCGGCCGAGTTCGGGGATTATGAAGTCGTGCACGCGCACTGGCTCCGGATCGCCCTTCGGACGCAATTCACGACCGGCATTCTTGAAGTCCCCGACAAGCTCCTTCTTCTTGGTATCGACCGAGATCGCGGGCTCGCCCGCCGCCAGGGCGGCTTGCACCTGCTCGTTGATATAGCGAAATTGCGCGTCTCGATCCGGCGTGTGGCTGCCTTCGCGGGTCTTGCTGTTGGCCTGCAGGCTGTAGCCGAGTTCGCGCAACAGATCGGCGACCACGTTGTGCCCGATGCGATGTCCCATCGTCCGCAGCGCCTCGGCGAGATTGCGCAGACTGCGGCTGGTCCAAAGCAGCGGCGCCTGCGGGTCGCCGCGCGTGGCCGGTTCGACCAGGCCGCGTAGATCGGGCAGCAGCGTCGGGTCCGTCGCGGTCAGCTTCTTGCGCCCGCCGCCCGGCCGGCGCACGCGCCGTACCGCCACATCGCCGGACGCGTCGCCGCGCAGTTCGACCAGGCCACGACCAATGGTGCTGCGGGCGATGCCGGTGATGCGCGCCACCAAAGCCACGCCACCGCGCCCGGCCGCACTCGCCTCGGCCGCGGCAAAACGACGCCGGCCCCGCTCGTTCAGCACTGGATCGAGCGCTCGGTAGCGCAGTTCGATGGCAGCTTCGTCAACCACTCGCAGAGTCTTAGTACACTCCGCCGATGCGCCGGAATCCCTTCCGGAGCAAAATCGCACTGCGATTCACCTATTTATCCACAGACCCTTAATATGACCTGATCGCGTCCCGCCGCGCGCGCAATTGCGCGACCCAGCGCCGGTCACTGACCCCAGTCCCTTGCCGCGCGACGCCGCGCTCGTAAATGCGACGCCGGTTAAGCCGATGCTAACCGTTTGCATGGCAATCTCACGCAGCGGGACAGGATCGGATACCAGGTGATACTCACGGAATTGCCGCCCGACATCGACCAGGACGCGACCGCCGTGCTTGAACGCCCTGCTCCGCGGCGGCCGGACGCCCATCTGGATGATATCGCGGCGCGGGCCGATGCGCAGGATCGCCGCCGTCTGCTGCAGGATCTGCGGCAGGTCATGACGAGCGGCGGGCTCGTTCTGCACTATCAGCCCCGCGTCTCGCTGGCCGACGACACGGTTGTCGGCGCAGAGGCGACCATCCGCTGGCCGCACCGCAAGCGCGGCCTGATTCCGCCCGACCGCTTCATCCCGTTGGCCGAACAGGTCGGCATGATCGGCCCGATCGGCGCCTGGGTGCTCGCCACCGGCTGCGCCGAGGCAGCATCGTGGCCCGACCAGACCGCCACCCTGTCAGTCGCCGTTTCGCAGAGCCAGGTACTGGACGCCGGCTTTCCGTCCCATGTCGCCGCAGCGATCGAGGCGTCGGGTCTGGCGCCGGAACGGCTCGAGCTGGGATTGACGGAATCGATCCTGCTTGGCGTCGACGATGACTCCCTGTTCATGCTGGCGGCGTTGCGCGACATGGGCGTGGGTCTGGCGCTGGATGATTTCGGCACCGGCTTTGCGAGCCTCGCCATGCTCCGCCGCCTGCCTCTGACCACGCTCAGGATCGACCGCGCTCTGGTGCGCGGCCTGCCTGACAGCACCGAGGACGCCGCCATCGTCCGCGCAGTTGTCGAAGCCGCCCATGTCGTCGGACTGACCGCCGTTGCCGAGGGGATCGAGA